>NZ_JBMOGV010000061.1:0-13680 GCF_049318185.1 Flavobacterium sp.
GCTTTTGTAGGTAAAAATGGTGAAGGAAAATCAACGATGATTAAAGCCATCATGAAAGAAATTGAGATCAACAGTGGTTCTGTTGAAGTGGGTCATAATGCACAAATTGGTTACTTCGCTCAAAATCAAGCTTCATTATTAGATGAAAATAAAACTATATTTTCAACTATAGATGATATTGCAGTGGGGGAGGTACGAACAAAAATTAAAGATATTTTGGGCGCATTCATGTTCCAAGGCGATGATATTACTAAAAAAGTAAAAGTACTTTCTGGTGGTGAAAAAACCCGATTGGCCATGATAAAATTATTGTTAGAACCAGTTAATTTATTGATTTTGGATGAGCCTTCTAATCACTTGGATATGAAGACTAAAGATATTATCAAAGATGCTTTACGCGATTTTGATGGTACATTAATTTTGGTTTCGCATGATAGAGATTTCCTAGATGGTTTGGCAACTAAAGTTTTTGAATTTGGAAACAAACGAGTAAAAGAACATTTTGAAGATATCAAAGGTTTCTTGGCTCACAAAAAAATGGAAAGTCTTAGAGATATTGAAAAATAGTAATTCTAAATTAACGACTGAATAATCTATATTTTTATACCTAGAAAACGTAGTGTTCTTCTATTAATTTAATAAGATTATTGTACTAAAATTTTCTGAGTGAAACGTTTATTGTTTTCAGAAAAAATTTCTACTATGTAAACTCCAGCATTTCTAATTGGATTTATAGCTATGTCATTTACTGTTTCTTGCAATGAAATGATTTTAGTTTCCATTTTTCTTCCTTGAATATCATAAATATTTAAAGTTGCATTTTCTAAAGTTAAATTTGATTTAATAGATAAAACTCCATTATTTACTTCATTGCTAGAAATTGAAAAAGTGTTTTTATTGAATTCACTATTCGATAGGTTAAAACTTAAACCAGCCCATGTTGATGAAACACTAATCAAGCCAACTTTGCCAGTTGGAATACCTTGACTCGTGTTTAAGTAAAAATTTAAGGCTTTTATGGTTCCAGTATTATCAGTTCCACTAGCGATAGTAACATTTGCATTCGTTGGTTCGCCTATTGCAAAATTGGGATCAATATACAGTTTTACAATATCATCACTAACATCTGCATTTTTTGTATACTTAACAATAAGCAAATGATTGGTGTCAAAACTAAACTCATTAGCCGTGTCGTAGGTTGAACCTGAAGTTTTTCCTATACCAAAGATTAAACCATTCGAAACCGTCTTTTTAGCAAATATTCTAGCAGCTGTGTTAAAAGCTCCAGTTGATATTCTAAAAAAATCATTTATTGTGCCTGAAAATGTTGCATTACTAAAGTTGACAACCATACCAAAATAAGCATCAGTTGTTGAAACTGGAGTAAAAAGTGTACCAATTCCATCTTTATTTGTACCGATTTCAAGAGATTTAGTTGATGAACCATATCCAATATAGTTTAATCCTTGAGCAAGAAGGACAGAATTACAGGAAGGAAAGCATCCGCCGCCGCCGCCTAAAGATGTATCATTCGACCAAGTCCCTTGTCCGTTTAATTGAACGCCCGTATTATATATACTAAAGTCATCTCTAAAAATATTTTGAGCAAATGTAAAGGATGAAGCTACAATTGAAATTAAGAGTAAATATTTTTTCATTTTCTATTGTTTTTTGAATTATATTTTTTTTCAAATATATTTATTTTTGTTGTTTTAAGAATTGTTTATTGACATATTTTTAAGTTTAATAGGTTATTTTTGCAAATAATTTCATTAAAATGAATCTATCTCAATACACAAAAGAGTTCTCTTATAACCTACGATTAGCTTATCCCGTAATTCTTGGTATGCTTGGTCATACGCTTATAGGTATTGTTGACAATATTATGGTTGGCAAACTAGGTTCGACGGAATTAGCTGCAGTATCATTGGGAAATAGTCTGATTTTTATAGCCATGTCTCTAGGAATTGGATTCTCAACCGCCATTACACCTATCGTGGCTGAGGCTAATGCAGAAAATGACATTTCAAAAATTCGTTCTGCATTTCATCATGGATTATTTTTATGTACTATTTTAGGAATTTTACTTTTTGGATTAGTTGTTTTAGCTAAGCCAATTATGGAGTTTTTACATCAGCCAAAAGAAGTAATTACATTAGCAATGCCTTATTTAGATTGGGTTGCTTTTTCATTGGTGCCATTAATAATTTATCAAGGATATAAGCAATTTGCGGATGGTCTTTCCATGACAAAAGTTTCTATGTATGCTATTATAATGGCAAATATTGTACATGTAATCATCAACTATTGTTTGATATATGGTTTTTGGATATTTCCAAAGATGGGAATTCTTGGGGCAGGACTAGGAACCGTTATTTCCAGAATAGCGATGGTCACTTTTATGCATATCATTTTAACACGAAAAGAACAGCTTAAAGAATATTTCAAGGATTTTAGTTTTGATGAAATAAATAAATCAACCCTAAAAAAAATTATTGATTTAGGTTTTCCTTCAGCTTTACAAATGCTTTTTGAGGTTGTATTATTTACCGCAGCAATTTGGCTCTGTGGAAATATTGGAAAAACAAGTCAGGCGGCAAATCAAATTGCATTGAGTTTAGCATCTATGACTTTTATGGTTGCTATGGGTTTGAGCGTAGTTTCTATGATTAGAATTAGTCATCAAAAAGGTCTGAATGATTATAAACAATTAATTATAGTAGCACGCTCTATCTTTTTATTAGCTATTATTTTAGAGATCGCATTTGCATTTCTATTTGTGGCACTGCATCAAGTTTTACCTTATATGTTTCTGAATATGGAAAACCAATCTCAATTATTAGACAATAAAGAAGTAATCATAATTGCTTCAAAATTACTTTTGGTTGCTGCCGTTTTTCAAATTTCAGATGGAATTCAGGTGGTCGTACTCGGTGCTCTTCGCGGTTTGCAAGATGTAAAAATTCCAATGTATATTACTTTTGTGGCCTATTGGGTTGTTGGTTTTCCTATTTCATTTTATCTAGGAGAATATACTTCTTTGAAAGCTATTGGCGTTTGGATTGGATTATTTGCCGGACTTTCAGTTGCAGCACTTTTTTTATTTATTCGATTTCATTATTTAACTAAAAAATTACTTTTACAAAAAGCAGTAGATAATTTGTAACTTCCCAATAAGTATTACGTATAATTAATGTATAATTTAAAAAATTACTAAAATGATACTTTCACTAATTATTGGTTTTATCTTAATTATTATCAGCTTTACGCTCAAAACAAACGAGAGTCAGCTTTCAAAATTCGCCAATTTTTTTAGAATATTTGGTTTTGTTGTTATTTTATTAGGATTATTATCATCCACTTTTAAGCAAATAGATGCTGGTAAAGTTGGTGTAAAATCACTCTATGGAAATGTTCAACCCGATATTTTAGAAAGTGGTTTGCATGTTGTAAATCCGCTTTTGGATATTACTAGTTTTGATACTCAAACACAAAATTATACCATGTCGGCAATTCACGACGAAGGAGATAAAGAAGGTGATGATGCTATAAGGGTTTTATCCAATGATGGATTGGAGGTTGTCATAGATTTGACAGTTTTGTATCGAGTGGTTCCACAAGATGCGCCAAAAATTTTTAAAGGAATTGGTGAAAACTATACCGATAAAATTGTGCGTCCAGTAACCAGAACTCGCATTCGTGACAATGCTGTTTATTATGATGCCGTGGCATTATATTCTACTAAAAGAGGGGAGTTTCAACAACGAATTTTTAAAAGTATCGAAGCTGATTTTAAATCAAGAGGTTTGGTGTTAGAACAATTATTAATCAGAAATATTAATCTTCCTGCATCTGTAAAAACCACGATTGAAAGTAAAATTAATGCGGAGCAAGATGCACAAAAAATGACATTTGTACTTCAAAAAGAAAAACAAGAAGCCGAACGTAAAAGAGTAGAAGCTCAAGGTATTGCAGACTATCAAAGGATTATTTCTTCTGGTTTAACCGATAAACAATTGCAATACGAGCAAATTAAAGCTCAAAAAGAAATTGCTACATCTCCTAATTCCAAAGTTATTTTTATGGGAAAAGGTAGTGCGCCAGTAATTTTGTCTGATAAATAATCTTTGTTGTCGGTTATCTGTTATGAGTTATCTGTTTTTAACTATTTTTGTGACAGACAACTGATAACAGATAACACAAATAATCATGCAATTACCAAAATTTGTACTCGCCGACAACTCTGAATTTCCCGATGATATTTTTGTAATACATCTTGACTTTCCTCGTTTTATTATCAATTTAAAAGATGATGAAGTGGAGTTTTTGGAAGATTTAGAAGGAGAAGATGAAACAGAACTGGAAGCTGAAATGGAACACCTTATTACTCTTGCAGGAGAGTTCTATGATAAAGAAATTAAAAGCTACGAAGAGTAATTACTCTTTAAAATATTTTTTTAATAATATTTGTGCTGCAGCGAATGGAGAAATTCTATCATTTTGTACTGCTTTTTTATTTTCTTCCAATAGCTTTATAATTTCAGGATGATTGTAAAAATTTGATTGTATTTGTTCATTAATCGTTTCCAGCATCCAAAATTGGTTCTGATTTTTTCGTTTTGCGTCAAAATAATTATTGGCTTTCACCATATCTAAATAACTAGAAATCGTTTGCCAAACCCGATCAATTCCTTCTTTTGTCAAAGAACTACAGGTTGCCACTGTTGGTATCCAACCCGAACTTTTTGCTGGAAATAAATGCAAAGCACGGTTAAATTCAGTTTTGGCCAAATTAGCTTTGTTGATGTTGTCGCCGTCGGCTTTATTAATCACAATAGCATCAGCCATTTCCATAATGCCACGCTTTATTCCCTGTAATTCATCGCCAGCTCCAGAAATTTTTAATAATAAAAAGAAATCAACCATACTGTGTACAGCGGTTTCGCTTTGGCCAACACCAACTGTTTCAATAATAATCGTATCAAAACCTGCTGCTTCACAAAGAGTTATTGTTTCACGAGTTTTACGGGCCACACCACCAAGAGTCTCTCCCGAAGCAGACGGTCTGATATAGGCATTTTCATTTTTCACCAATTCTTCCATCCTGGTTTTGTCTCCCAAAATACTTCCATGAGAAATGGTACTAGTAGGGTCAACTGCTAAGACAGCAACTTTTTTTTCAAGCGAAGTTAAATAAGTACCAAATGCTTCAATAAAAGTACTTTTTCCAACTCCAGGCACCCCTGTAATTCCTATTCTAATCGACTTATTTGCATGGGATAAACAGCAATTGATAATTTCATTGGCTTTTGATAAATGATCAGGATTAGTGCTTTCAATTAGCGTAATGGCGCGACTCAAAGCTACTTTGTCATGGTCTAGAATTCCTTTGATAAGCTCTTTTGCAGTAGGCTGTACTTTTCGCTGACTTACAATTTTAGCCATAGCATCTTGACTGAAAATTTCTGGTTGAAGAATTCCATCTTTTTCGTGTAAAGCTGATTTTTTATTTGGATTTTCCAATAGTTTTATCAAATTATTGCCTTTACAAATTTACATTAAAAATAATTTACTTTTTCGTTACTACCAATTCCTTTATAACTTAGTCATAAATTCTTTGACGAATAATTATGTTGAATTCAAAGCAAAACAATACTTTTACAGTCTAAAATAAGTATTGTGAATTCAGAAACTTCTACATTAGAAAACAAATCCGAATTAGTTCAAAAAACAATTTTCTCAATATTATTTGCCATTAGTTTTGCTCATCTGCTTAATGATTTAATTCAAGCTGTAATACCTTCTGTTTATCCTATTTTAAAGCAAAATTATAATCTTACATTTTCACAAATTGGATTAATTACATTTGCTTTTCAGTTTTCAGCTTCTATACTGCAACCTTTTGTAGGCTATTATACAGACAACCATCCAAAACCTTTTTCACAGGTTTTTGGAATATTATTCTCAACTGTTGGGATAGTTTTCTTATCATTTGCAGATAATTTCTATTGGATACTACTTGCTGTTGTTTTAATTGGAACAGGTTCTGCGATTTTTCATCCTGAATCAGCACGTATTTCCAATCTTGCCTCTGGTGGAAAACGAGGATTGGCGCAGTCTATATTTCAGGTTGGCGGAAATTTAGGAACTGCTTTGGCACCATTGTTCGTGGCATTAATTGTTGTTCCCAATTCTCAAAAACACATACTTTTTTTTCTTATTGCAGCCGTTATTGCTTTAGGAGTAATTTCAAAAATTGCTTTTTGGTATCGTGATCATTTGGTCTTACGTAATAATAACAAAGGCGAATTTATTAATTTTCATACTCTTTCAAAAAGCAAGGTTAAATTTGCTATTGCAGTTTTATTAATTCTTATTTTTTCTAAGTTTTTTTATTCGGCTAGTTTATCTACTTACTATACTTTTTATGTAATTGATAAATTCCATCTTTCTATTCAACAAGCTCAATTTCATATGTTTATTTACCTAATTGCTTATGCTTTAGGTACTATTTTAGGAGGGCCTTTAGGCGATAAGTTTGGAAGAAAATATATTATTTGGTTTTCAGTTTTTGGGGTAGCACCTTTTGCTTTATTACTGCCTTATGCCAATCTTTTCTATACTGATGTATTGATGATTATTATTGGTTTAATCATTTCTTCTGCCTTTCCTGCTATTATTGTTTATGCTCAAGAATTAGTGCCTAAAAAACTTGGAATGGTTTCAGGACTTTTCTATGGTTTTGCTTTTGGAATGGGTGCGTTGGGTTCAGCTTTGTTAGGGATATTAGCAGACCACACCTCAATAGTTTTTGTATATAAAATTTGTTCATTTTTTCCTTTGATGGGAATTATATGTTATTTTCTTCCTAATTTGAAGAAGAAATAAAGTTTGTATTTATTACTTTTACTTTTCAATTTTCAAAATAATGTCATTACAACCCGAAATACTTCAGAAACTTGCAATAATAGTAGGTGAAACACATGTCTTTACAGACCAAGAAACTAGAAATCATTATGGACATGATGAGACCGAAGACTATGTTTTTCCGCCAAGTGTTGTAGTAAAACCTGCCAATGCAAATGAGGTTTCTGCCATATTGAAACTGGCTAATGATTACAAAATCCCAACAACACCTATCGGAGCTAGAACAGGATTGAGTGGTGGTGCTTTATGTATATATCAAGGCATCGGTTTGTCTATGGAACGCTTAAATAAAATCATTGAAATTGACGAGCAAAATCTTCAAGTGACAGTTGAACCTGCAGTTATAAATCAGGTTTTACGAGAAGCTGTTGATGAAAAAGGATTGTTTTATCCTGTTGATCCAAGTAGTATGGGAAGTTGTTGGATAGGGGGAAATATAGCAGAAAATGCTGGTGGTGCTCGTGCTTTAAAATATGGAGTAACCAAAGATTATGTACTTAATCTTGAAGTGGTTTTACCTAATGGTGAAATCATTTGGACTGGTGCTAATACTTTAAAAAACTCAACAGGTTATAATCTGACACAATTAATGGTTGGAAGTGAAGGAACTCTAGGTGTTATTACCAAAGCCGTTTTAAAGCTATTGCCAAAAAATAATCATAATGTATTAATGTTGGTTCCATTTTTTAAAGCTCACGAAGCTTGTGAAGCAGTTTCGGCTATTTTTAGGGCTGGAATTACGCCAAGTGCTCTAGAGTTTATGGAAAGAGATGCCATCGATTGGACTATACGATTTGTGGAAGGCATCAGTGTTACTATTAAACCTGAACATCAAGCACATTTGTTAATAGAAGTTGATGGTAATTATCCAGATATTTTGATGCAAGAAGCTGAGAAAATTTTAACTGTTGTAGAACAATTTGATATTGATGAGGTTTTATTTGCCGATACCGAAGATCAAAAAAATGCGTTATGGAAAATGCGCCGTGCGGTAGGCGAAGCTGTGAAATCAAACTCTATATATAAAGAAGAAGATACCGTAGTGCCAAGATATATGCTTCCTGAATTGTTATCTGGAATAAAAAATATAGGAAATAAATACGGATTTAAATCGGTTTGCTATGGTCATGCAGGTGACGGAAATCTTCATGTAAATATTATTAAAGGAGACTTGTCTGACGAAAATTGGAACACAGAAGTACCTAAAGGAATTCGTGAAATATTTGAATTAACGGTATCTTTAAAAGGAACACTTTCAGGCGAACACGGTATTGGTTTTGTGCAAAAAAATTATATGGATATTGCTTTTTCTAAAATACATTTGGAATTAATGGAACGAATTAAACACGTTTTTGACCCCAATAATATTTTAAATCCTGGAAAGATTTTCCCTGATGATTTATAAAATAAATTTTCTTTTAATACAAAACGAGAGTGTTTTTTTAATCTCTCTTGGGAGTGTTTTTCTTATTTCTTTTTTCCTCTTTCTTTTCTTTTGCAGTCTTCAAAGGTTCTTTTTTTGCTGCTTTCTGAACATCTTTTCCTTTTGCCATGATATGTTGTTTAATTTTTTTTATTAAAAATAATAGTAAATATAAAGAAAATTGATTTAGTCATGCACTAAAATCCATTCGCCCGAAGCTAATAAACTTTCTGCTTTTTTGAATTTCATCGTCTCTGTTTTACCACTAATTACTTGTTTGATAGTAACAGTATCATTTCGATTTATTTTTGGAGTTTCTCTAACTATTGTTTCCGTTACTTGAGGTCGTTGTTGGGTTTGTCCCGCTTCACGATTAGCACTTTCGCTATTTGTAATTTCATCTCTTGTTTCGGTATAGTTGCGTTTTTCGCGAACTTGTTTTGCTTCTTGAATGTTTTGATTTTGTTGTGGCAAATCACCTTTGAATAAAAATGAAATTACTTCTTTATTCACGCCATCTAACATGGTTCTAAACAAGTTAAAAGCTTCTAATTTATAGATTAGCAAAGGATCTTTTTGCTCATGAACAGCTAATTGAACCGAAGTTTTCAATTCATCCATTTTGCGTAAATGTTTTTTCCATGCTTCGTCAACTATGGCTAGAGTGATGTTTTTTTCAAAATCAGCCACAAGATGCGTTCCATTACTATCGAATGCTTTTTTCAAATCAGTTACTACATTCAATGTTTTAATTCCATCTGAAAAAGGCACTACGATGCGCTCAAATTTATTTCCTTCTTTTTGATAAACATCAGTAATAATAGGAAAAGCTTCTCGAGCACTTCTTTCGGTTTTCTCAGTATAATATGCCATTACAGTTTTATATACTTTACCTGTAATATCCATTTCTGATAATTTGTCAAACTCGTTTGAAGTAATTGGAGAAGTAATGGAGAAATATCTAATCAATTCAAACTCGAAGTTTTTAAAATCATTTTTTGATTTATTTTCACCAACGATTAATTCGCAAGTATCATACATCATATTTGCAATATCTAGTTTTAAACGTTCTCCATGTAAGGCATGACGACGACGTTTGTAAACTACTTCTCTTTGTGCATTCATAACGTCATCATATTCTAATAAACGTTTACGGGTACCAAAATTGTTTTCTTCTACTTTCTTTTGTGCACGCTCAATAGACTTGGTCATCATAGAATGTTGAATTACTTCACCTTCTTTTAATCCCATTCTATCCATTATTTTTGCCACTCTATCTGAACCAAACAAACGCATTAAATTATCTTCTAAAGACACGTAAAACTGTGAACTTCCAGGGTCTCCTTGACGACCAGCACGACCTCGTAATTGACGGTCTACACGACGTGAGTCGTGACGTTCTGTACCAATGATGGCTAAACCTCCAGCAGCTTTTACTTCTGGAGTTAATTTAATATCAGTTCCACGTCCAGCCATGTTTGTAGCAATTGTGACCACTCCCGATTTTCCTGCTTCTTCTACAATTTGAGCTTCCTGTTTATGCATTTTAGCATTCAAAACGTTGTGGGCTACACCACGAATTTTCAACATTCGACTTAATAATTCTGAAATTTCTACCGAGGTTGTTCCAATTAAAACGGGTCTTCCCGCCTGTGACAATTGAGTAACGTCTTCTATCACAGCATTAAATTTCTCACGAACGGAGCGATAAATCAAATCTTCTTTATCAATACGTGACATTCCTCTATTGGTTGGAATTTCAACAACATCAAGTTTGTAAATTTCCCAAAGTTCACCTGCTTCTGTTACAGCAGTTCCTGTCATACCCGCTAATTTGCTGTACATACGGAAGTAATTTTGTAGTGTAATTGTAGCAAATGTTTGTGTAGCCGCTTCAATAGTTACGCTTTCTTTTGCTTCAATGGCTTGGTGCAATCCGTCAGAATAACGTCTCCCATCCATAATACGTCCTGTTTGCTCATCAACAATCAAAATTTTGTTGTCCATAATAACATATTCTACATCTTTTTCAAACAAGGTGTAGGCTTTTAACAACTGGGTAAGTGTGTGAATTCTTTCAGATTTTATTCCAAAATCTTGAAACAATTTTTCTTTGGCTTCAGCTTCAGCGTCTTTGTTTAAGTTTTGTTTATCAATAGTAGCAATTTCAGTTCCGATATCTGGTAGGATAAAAAAAGTTTCATCAGTATCTTTTGAAAGGAATTTTACACCATTATCAGATAATTCTACTTGATTATTTTTTTCTTCAATTACAAAATATAAAGCTTCATCAACCTCAGGCATCTTCCGGTTATTGTCTGCCATATATTCGTTTTCGGTTTTTTGTAATAATTGCTTAACACCTTCTTCGCTTAGGAACTTTATAAGTGCTTTGTTTTTTGGTAATGCTCTATAAGTTCTAAGTAATTGAAAACCTGCATCCTTCATATTCCCCTCTTTAAACAAACGTTTTGCTTCGGTTAAAAATCCATTTGCCAATTGACGCTGCAAATTATATAAGTTTTCAACTTTAGGTTTTAATTCATTGAATTCGTGTCTATCACCATCAGGAACTGGACCAGAAATTATCAAAGGAGTTCTCGCATCATCAATTAATACCGAATCCACCTCATCGACTATAGCGTAATTATGTTTTCGTTGCACTAAATCTTCAGGATTATGAGCCATATTATCACGCAAATAGTCAAAACCAAATTCGTTATTGGTTCCATAAGTAATATCTGCTTCGTATGCTTTTCTTCGTGCATCAGAATTTGGAGAATGATTATCGATACAATCAACAGTCAAACCATGGAATTCAAACAATGGAGCTTTCCATGTGCTATCACGTTTTGCTAAATAATCATTCACCGTTACAAGATGAACACCATTTCCAGTTAAAGCATTAAGGTATAAAGGCAATGTGGCTACTAAAGTTTTTCCTTCACCCGTTTGCATTTCGGCAATTTTACCTTCATGCAATACAATACCACCAATTAATTGAACATCATAGTGAATCATATCCCAAGTGATTTGCTTTCCTGCAGCATTCCATTGATTAGCCCAATTGGCTTTGTCTCCATCTAGGGTGATATAAGTCTTAGTTGCCGAAAGTTCTCTGTCTTTTGGAGTGGCAGTAACTGTAACAGTTGAATTTTCTTTGAAACGACGTGCTGTTTCTTTCACCACAGCAAAAGCTTCAGGAAGTATTTCTATCAATACTTTTTCAGAAATGTCATAAGCTTCTTTTTCTAACGTATCAATAGCATTGTAAATATCTTCTCTTTGATCAATGTCAGAAGTGTTTTCTGCTTCAATTTTTTTAGATTCTATTTCAGTATCTTGTTTAGAACGAGCTTGTTTTATTTTTTCTTTAAAATCAGCTGTTTTAGCTCTCAATTCATCATTAGAAAGTGATGCTAATACTGATTCTAATGCTTTAATTTTAGTTATGTAGGGTTGAGTAGCTTTGACGTCTTTTTGAGATTTGTCACCTACAAAAGCTTTAATAATGCTATTTATGAAACTCATAATTCGGTTAATATTTATATTTTAATTTTATCAGTTTTCGGTTTTCAGTTACTTTCGTTGAAGAAGGATTTTAATAAATTTAAATTATTAAAAAACTTTTAAAACGGAGAATAGACAACGGATTTAGTCTGTAAATTTAAACAAAAAAAAAGCCCGAAATGGACTTTTTCTGTTGTGATTATTTATTTTTTAATATTCATCCTCGTTCCAAAGATAATCTTCGTCTGTTGGATAATCTGGCCAAATTTCTTCCATTGATTCATAAATTTCGCCTTCATCTTCTATGGACTGTAAATTCTCCACTACTTCTAGTGGAGCCCCAGTTCTTATAGCATAGTCAATAAGCTCATCTTTATTAGCTGGCCAAGGCGCATCACTTAAATAGGATGCTAATTCTAATGTCCAATACATCTTCTATCGATTTTTAGTTTATGCAAAAATAAATTTTATACTGAAAAAGTCAAGTAAAAATCAATTTATTTTTTAAAAAAGTTAAGAACGTCTTATTTCAGCGGTCTGCCTTAGTCTTTTATTGGTTTAATTTATAGACTTTGACTGGTTGTTTTTTGGAATCCACTTTACTTCTTTCGCTTCTAATTCAAATGACAACTTCCGTGCCAAGACAAAAAGATAGTCGGAAAGTCTGTTTAAGTATTTAATAACTTCTTCATCTGTTGGCTCTAATTCGTGTAAATGCACAACTAAACGTTCTGCTCTTCGGCATACACAGCGAGCGATATGACAATATGACACAGTTGTATGCCCACCAGGTAAAACAAAATGTGTCATTTGGGGCAAAGAGGTATCCATAGTGTCAATTTCATTTTCAAGAAACAAAATATCTGAATCAGAAATTCTATTTATATTTAATCGCGGCTGACCATTTTTTAGTATTTCATTTTCTGGTGGTGTTGCTAGAATTGCTCCAACAGTAAATAATCTATCTTGCACTTCAATTAAAACATTTTTGTATAATTGATTAATATCTTGATCTCGAATTAATCCTATATGAGAATTGAGTTCATCAACAGTTCCATAGCTTTCAATTCGAATATGATGTTTTGGTACACGCGTTCCACCAAATAGCGCTGTAGTTCCTGTGTCTCCTGTTTTGGTATAGATTTTCATTTTATTGATAATTATTTGTTTTTAATAGTGTCACTTTCAATAATTCCGTCTTTTAGACGAATAACTCTGTGCGCATAGCGAGCAATTTCTTCTTCGTGTGTTACTATAATAATTGTATTTCCCTTTTTATGAATATCATTGAATAAATTCATAATTTCTTCAGATGTTTTACTATCAAGATTTCCTGTTGGCTCGTCGGCTAATATAATAGATGGATTATTTACCATTGCTCTTGCAATAGCCACTCGTTGACGCTGTCCTCCAGAAAGTTGATTCGGCTGATGATCCATTCTGTCGGAAAGATTTACTTGTTTTAATACTTCAGTAGCACGTTCATTTCTTTCTGATTTAGAGTGACCAGCGTAAATCATAGGTAATGCTACATTGTCAAGAGCAGTTGTTCTTGGTAACAGGTTAAAAGTTTGAAAAACAAAACCAATTTCTTTGTTTCTGATTTCAGCTAAATCATCATCATGCATTTGACTAACATCCTTTTCATTCAAGATATAACTTCCAGAAGTAGGCGTGTCTAAGCAACCTAAAAGGTTCATTAAAGTAGATTTTCCAGAGCCTGATGACCCCATTAGTGCCACATATTCGCCTTTGTTTATTTGTAAATCAATTCCTTTTAAAACATTAATAGTTTCATTTCCTAATTGAAAATCGCGTTT
>NZ_JBMOGV010000062.1:0-13155 GCF_049318185.1 Flavobacterium sp.
CCATCTGCACTGGTTCCTTTTTTTATTTTGGCTTGACCTAAATACAAATAATCTTTAGGAATGATTTTACTGGTAGGATTTGAAATAAATTTTTGCAAAGCATCTAAAGCAGCATCAAAGTTGCCATTTTCATAGGCTGAATATCCAAGATAACGAAGAATTCTGGGGTTTACACCATCCAGTTCTTTCATTTTATTAGCCTCAAGTTCTAAGGCTTTATAATCTTTAGCTAAGATTAAAAAGTCGGCATGACGCATACGTGATGTTATAGAATAATCTGTTAAACTCATGTATTTTTCATAAAAACTTAACGCTTTTTGAATGTTTTCCGTATAGGTTTTTGGCTCATTATTTCCCCATAAATAGTAGGTTTCAGCTAATTCTCTATATACTGGACCATAATTTGAATTGATAGAAATAACTTCATTATAAGCTTTTTCTGCTTCAGTGTAGGCTTTTGCTCCTTTCAACAACACACCTAATTGCATCTTAGCTCTTATTAAGGAACTGTCTGTTTGGTATGCATTTCTATAAGCAACATAGGCTTCGTTTTGCTTTTTTTCCCCATAATAAGCATCTCCTAATGCCAATTGAACTTGAGCATCGGTTGGGTTGACAGTAGCTGCTTTTGTCAATACAGCTAAAGCACTTTGATAATCTGGCTTATCAGCATTCATAAAAGCACGAGCTATATAAATATACTCTTCTGTATCTTTCTTTCTCAAATCTTTAGTAACCAAATCAAATTTTGCTTGTGCTGCAGCTTTATTATTAGCATCTAAATCCATTTGACCTAACCCAATATTGTTGAATCGTGCAGCTTCGCTAGCAGCTAATCCTTTTTGAAAACAGATAGATGCTGAGTCAGCAATATTTTGTTTCAAATATATAGTTCCTAGTAGAAAACTTGCTTTTCCATTAGTTGGTTTTGCCTGAATAAATGATTTCAACAACGATTTTGCTTTTTCAAATTGTTCAGCATCAATAGCTTTCTTTGCTGGCTCTAAATCTTGTGCTTTCGCAAATGTTGATGCTATTAGCGCTAAGCTGAAAATTTTAAACTTGTTCATTTTGCAATTTTTAATTATTATTCTTAGTAATTGTATTTCTTATTCTAATTTTTCTGGTAGGAATACGCTCAGGAACTAAACCCGATTTTAAAATAATACGTTGTCCCCTTTCTCCACCTAGGAAGGAAGCAAATCCCATCCCTAATCCTGAATATCCTTGACAATTGATGATGTACAAATGACGTGCCAAAGAATAATTACCTGAGGCAAGATTATCTTGTGTTGGAGAGAAATAATCATTTGTATTCAACCCTTTTATTCCCATAATATTTACTTTATCAACGGTCTCTTGTAAGGATAATGGTGGTTGAAAAATCCAATTTATGCCTATTACACCAACCATACCATCATTATTAGCTACATATTTTATAACTTCTTCATTAGTTTTAAATGAAAAAATATTTTTTTTATTTGTAATCGTTTCACCTGTGACTTCATTAAAATATCTCACTGTGCTTGAATTGGCATTGTCAAAAACAAGGCCTTTAATAGACTGAACTGTTTTTCCATTAATAAAATCAATAACATCTTTTAGTGCTATTAAAGTGTCATTAGATGTTTTATTTCTTATTAACGCAACAGCATCAGTAGCAAATGGAGTGATCCTTGGCACAATTTTTTTCGCTTGGAATTTTTTTAATTCTTTGTCTGAAAGTTTTCTTGTTAAAATAGCAATTTTAGCAGTATCATTAAACAATGCATTCAATACTTCATTTTCTGATTGAGGAACTAAATGCAGTTTTGCTTCATATTGTGTTTCAAAAACTGCTTCTTCATCTTCTACTATTGGTAAAATGGACTCGTCCACATATATAGTAGCTTTCCCTTTTATAATAGTATCTAATTTATCTGTTGATTTGTTTTGACAAGCCAATACAAATAACAAACTAATTAATAAAAACCCAATAACTGTTTTGGTTATTTTATTCATTTTATATTTAATCTCTATTAAAGAAACGCAAAAATCGTAAAAAAGAATATACAATCAATAAAATTCCGAATACAATTCTATAATTATAGGGTAATGTTAAGGGAAGTGACTTCCAAAAAATGATGATTAAGCCAAATGTTAAATAAATCAAAAAAAACATTATTCCTATAACGAGAAGAAATCGCTCTTTAAGCGATTTCTTCTGAAAGTTTTCTATGAATTTTGAAACCATTTATTCTGCAGATTGGATAGAAATTGGTAGCGAGTATAATACTCTAACTTTTTTTCCATTTTGTTCTCCAGGATTCCATCTTGGACATGATTTTAAAACTCTCATGGCTTCTTTTCCTGTTCCATAACCAATATCTCTTAATACTTTGATATCTGTTAACGAACCATCTTTTTCTACTACGAAGGTCACAAATATTTTTCCTTTTAATCCTTCTTCTTCAGGCACCACAAAATTTTTACCAATGAATTTGTAGAATTTTTCTAATCCACCAGGAAAATCAGGTTTAACCTCGATACCCGCAGTATTGTAGATATTATTATCTTCTTCTACTACACTTGGACCGTTTCCAACTGGCTCAATAGTTAAAGGAGCATCTGGATCACCTTTTATTGTTTCATTTCCAAGTTTTTTATCCTTGATTTCTTCCACTTTTGGTGGCTCTTCTACAATTTCTTCTGATTTCGCCACAACTGGTTTCACAAATTTCACTTGATCTACTTTTGGAGGTGGTGGTGGAGGTGGTGGAAGGTCTTTTGGTTGTTCTTCTTTTGGAGGCAACTTTATAGTTACAATTTTTTTATCTAATGAAGCATCATCGCTTGACAAATCTGGAATCAAATCTGCAATAAGCGGAGCTCCAACAGCAAGACAAAAAATTAATGCTCCAATCAACATAGAGCGCAACGTTGTTTTTGGGCTATCTTTACGCAATTCATATGCACCATATGATTTGTTGCGCCCTTCAAAAACGATGTCAATCCATTGTCTCGTTAATAAGTCTAATTTCATTTTTTATATTTTTAAGATTAGCACAAGAGCATTACTTGTTCATTTCATCTACTAGTTTTTGTTCTTCTGGAGTAATGTCATTTACAATAGCATAAGTTGGAACGTCACAAATAGCCATTTCATCCAAAATATCAACTAAGTTTCTGTAGGTAGATTTTTTTGTTGGTTTGATAATTACTATCATTCCTTTTTTCTTATCTCCTGTAGCTTGTACAATTGACGTTATTCTTTTTAAAATTTCTTTACGAATACCATTTTTACCATAAACACCATTTGATGGTCCACCTCCGGTTTCCGGTGCTTCAAGTAATCCATGATACCATTTAATTTTATTGTCTTTTCCTAGGATGAAAGTTAACGTTCTTACTTGGTCAACTTTGATAGGTTTGTCTTTAGTTTTATCATCTTCTTTATCTGGCAACCCTAAATCCATAGATTGAGGTTTAGATAAAGAGGTTGTCAACATAAAAAAAGTAATCAATAAGAATGCCAAATCCACCATAGCAGTTAAATCTACCTTTGCATTGGATTTTTTACTTCTTACCTTACCACCTTTTTTGCCTCCACCGTCGCCGGTATTTAATTCAGCCATTGTATAATAGTGTTATTAAATTAATAGTCTTTACCTCTTAAACCAGTAACTAAATTAAAGCTATTGATTTTTTGGTCTTGTAAAATATCCATGATTCTTTTAATCTGAGGATATTCTTCTTTAGCATCGCCTTTTATAGCAAATTGAAGCTCTTTTGTAGCGCCTCCATCTATATGAGCTTTTCTAGCGTATTGAATCCAATCTTGTAATTGATTGTTGATAGAATCACATGGGATACCTGGTTGCACACCCTTTTTAGCTCTATCGGCTCCTTTCATCGCCAGTAATTGTTTTAAGCTTTCAATTGGCACACCAAACTCTTCTATAAGAGCAAACTGGGCTTTTTCTTCATCTGTGAAAGTTAATTTATATTTCTGAGCCATATAGTCAAGAGCCCCTGAACGTACATCTCTGTCCTTCATTCCATAAAATACTTGTTCTTTTGCATCACTTTTACCAATTGTAATGGTAGCCAATCCTGTTTCAGGTAATTTGGTCTGTACGGTTGATGATGGTGTATCTACTGGAAGTGGTTCGGGTACTTTTGCCGTCGCCGTTAGGATAAAGAATGTTAGTAAAAGGAAAGCCACATCACACATCGCTGTCATGTCGATTGATGTTGCTTTTTTGGTCATTTTTACTTTAGCCATTTTTTATTTTTTTAACTACAATTAATAGAGTTGCTACTAATTGAATTATGATTTTAAACTTCCTCTAAATTTTCTGTATGTATTCACGATAGTTGAACCTGCTTCATCAATTGAGTAAGTCAAAGTATCGATTTTAGAAGTAAAGAAATTATAAGTTACGATTGCTAAAGCAGAAGTTGAGATACCTGTAGCCGTGTTAATAAGTGCTTCAGAAATACCATTTGCTAATGCAGCTTGGTCTGGAGTTCCTGCAGAGGCCAATGCACCAAACGCTTTAATCATCCCTGTTACTGTTCCTAATAATCCAGCAAGAGTTCCAAGTGCAACAAGTGTTGAAAGGATAGTTAAATTTTGCTCTAGCATAGGCATTTCAAGTGCTGTTGCTTCTTCGATTTCTTTGTGGATAGTCTCAGATGCTTCTTCACTATTAAAACCTTCTTTTTTAACTTCTTGGTATTTAACTAAAGCCGCTTTAACCGCATTAGCAACTGAACCTTCTTGTTTGTCACATGCAGCAATAGCATCCTCAATATTTCCTTGTTTGATACTTGCCTGTACATTTTTCATAAAAACTTCTAATTTACCTTTTCCTGATGCTTTTGATATTACTGAAAAACGCTCAATAGAAAACACTACCACCATTAATAATAATCCCATTAAAACTGGTACAATTGGTCCACCTTTGTAAACCATTGCTAAATAATTTCCTGGAAGTGGATGACCAGTGTTTACACCACCTTCAAAATTTGAACCTGCACCCATAATGAAATTCCACACTAGAACTCCGACGAAAATACATGCTACAATCACAATTCCAGAGAACATATTTCCTCCGTTCGAACCACTTTCTTTTTTAACGTTTGCCATTTTTTTAATTTTTAATTTTTAATTAATTTATAAGTTTTAGTTATTAATAAAATTGATTGGCAGCAAATTTAATTTTTTACTTGTAATAAAAAAACTTTTTTTAATTTAAAAGATGTTAAGATTTTGTAACTTTTTTGTAAAGCATTTGTAACTTTTGAATAATAATCGATTAAAACATGAATTATTAGAGTTTTTTTTAATCTTTAAATAGTTATTTATAGGTATAACGTAAAATTTATTCCAATAGTATTTTTATAAAAATTATTTTTATGTGAAGATTTTTTCATTTCATATTTTAAAAGCTTTACAAATTATTAAAACAATAATACAAATTCATAATCCTGAGATTTTCGTATAATAAAATCATGAAATTTATAGATAAAATACAAGAGTGGAATATCTCAATATGTTTGATGATGCTTTCATTTATCAAATTGACTTTAATTTTAATAAAACCCAAGATTAAAAAATCTAATTGTTGGGATTTGAAATTTTTTAATTGGAATTTAATAAATCAATGATTTTATTTTCTACTTCCTCACTATTCCAAATCTGTTCAATATTTGGCATTTGCATCACTTGTTCCATAATCTTGTTTTGAAAGTCGCCTATGGCAAGTGCTTCAGAGTAGGGTTGTAGACTAAACGTTACTCTACTATATAATGGAATCCATTTATCAGGGTGTTTGTCTGAAAACGATTTTTCTATTTTCTTTTGTAACAAAAAATTGACATCGGCTGTCTTAGTACTCATTTCTATGAAGTTCCTCAATGAAAGTTCTGCAATAGCATCTGCATTAGGTTTACGTGACTTTTGATATTCTGAAAATATTGTTTTCCAGTCATCACCATATTTTGCCATCATTTCGCTTAAAACAGTGATATCCTCAAAACCGGAATTCATTCCGTGTCCATAGAAAGGAACTATGGCATGTGAAGCATCACCTATCAAGGCTACTTTGTCTTCATAGGTCCAAGGATAACATTTCATGATGGCTAAATAGCTCGTTGGGTTTTTAAAGAAATCATTTACCAAATCAGGGATTACTGCAGCAGTATCTGGGAAAAAGTTAGCAAAGAAAGCTACCAAAGTAGCTTCATCTATTAGTTGTTCAAAAGAGTTTTCGCCTTCAAAAGGCATGAATAAAGTACAGGTAAAACTTCCATCTAAGTTAGCTAAAGCCATCAACATGAAATTTCCTCTAGGCCAAATATGTAGAGAGTTTTTATCTATTTTGTGAGTTCCATCAGCATTCGCAGGAATGTGTAATTCTTTATATCCAATCTTCATGAACTCTTGGGAGTAATCAAACATGCTTTGACGTTGCATTCGGTGACGAATTCTAGAAAAAGCACCGTCGGCTCCAAAAACTTTGTCGTATTGTAGTTCTGTCCACTCGCCTCTTTCAGATTCTCCAATGTGTAAAGTTGAAGTTGCCAAAGTTACATCCCAAATTTTGTGTTCAAAGAAAAACGCTACGCCTTCGGCTTCTGCCAAATCAATCATTCTTCTGTTCAAAACACCTCTTGATAGAGAAAAAATAGCTTCGCCATCTTTACCATAATACTGATAATTGAGATTACCATCTTTTAGATGTATAGTTCTTTTATCTACCGGGATACCAATTTTTCTGATTTCATTCTCTAGACCTACATCTGCCATGGCTTTCCAGCCACGATTAGACATTACCAAATTTATAGAACGCCCTGAAAACTCGACTGTTCTAATGTCTGGACTTCTGTCATAGACGTGAACGGTATGCCCTTGTTTTCTGAGATATATTGCTAATAAAGTCCCGACTAAACCAGAACCGACTACAGCAATTTTTTGAGGAGTTTGCATTAAATTATACTAAACGGTTTGCAAATTTAATTATTAGCTACGAATACACGAATGGAATTGGAATAATTTTATAAAATTACTCTTTTGATATAAAAATTAATTTAGTAGCCACTGCTTCAATCTCTTTCTTATTCATCATCATTTTTCTGAATTTTCCGCTCACAAAAAGCTCGGATTGATCATCATAATGTTTACTCATAGGATTTCCTGATTGCCCTGTAGGAAGAACACTTAAACTATTTTCGATATCTGAGAAGTCAATTATTCTTCTGGTAGATGGTCCGCCTTTGGTATTTATTTCAGCATCATCGGTGTAGATGAAGAGTTGGTTGTTAATGACTTCATTGGTGCCTGCAATTGAGTAGGAACCAACATTGAAAAATTTACTAAATAGTTTTACTTTCCCTATGGGATGCTGAAAGGTTACTTTATGCACTTTTGCCCATTGCCATTGTCTTACATCTTTTCCAAGTTGTTTTTCGAGGGAAGTAATTGCTTCTTTGAAGGATTGGGTTAAGATTTCTTTTTGGGTTTCATTTCTGTCTTTTGTAGTAATGTTATCCCACCAAGGTGAGTTGGCGTTTTGTGATTGCGCTTCTATGGTTTGTTTAATAATATGTGTATTTAATAAAATAGTAAAGTTGTCTTTTCCAAATTCATCTTCGAAAGTATCTTTCAAATACCAATAGAGCCATTTATTAAATACTGTTGGTGCAACATCGTTTAAATCATTTTCACCTGTCCATTCTTTTAAAATGGTCAATGCTCGTTTTTCATTAGAACTCATTTTGCTCATGGTTAAAACTGCTGTCAAGTTTGCTACAATATTTTGAGCGGTAGCTGACGTATTATCTACTATCATTTTCGAAACATCTTCTTTGGTCCAATCACTTTTTGGGGATAATAATCCATCTATTCTTAATGCTCTGTCTTTTGGTAAATAGTAGCCAGGATAAAGATAGCCATCAATAGGTTCTGGTTGATTGTTACTAGTGTAGACATAATTCCATGATGGATTTACAGCGGCAGGATGTTTGTTAAAAGGGATCCATTCTTTCTTATCGTCAATGCCATTGGCACCGTTTAGGATAAAGTTTGTATTTACAGACTCATTTACTTTGTATAGTTTGCCGGAAGTTATCCAAGCTATGTTGCCTTTGGCATCGCCATACATAATGTTCAACCCTGGTGCCTTGATGAGTTCGATGTTCTTATGAAAGTCTTCAAGATTTTTAGCATGTGATAACGAATAAACAGCATCGAGGATTTGGCTTTTTTGTTGGGTGTATATCCATGACATGGCTACTGATTTGTTAGTTGCTAAACCATCTAATAGTCCTGTGATGATGGGTCCGTGTTGGCTAGTTTTTACTATTATTTTTACCCCTGTACTGTCTTTTACTTTGATAGTTTTTTGATTGAATGTATAGTTCTTAAACCCTACAGGTGTGATATATTGTTTTATATTTTTTGGATTTTCTTCCTCTTGGAAGAAATCAACGTCGTCGTTTTCGAACATTGTTAGTCCATAGGCATAGTCTCTGTTGTGTCCTAAAAGTGGAAATGGTGTTCCTGCAATGTAGTAACCATACATTTCGTATTCAGGGCAAACGATGTGTGCTTCATACCAAGTACCGGGTTGAGAATACATGATGTGTGGGTCGTTGGCTAGGATTACTTTGCCGCTTTTGGTTTTGGCACCGCCTATTACCCAACTATTGCTTCCTATAAATGCTGGTACTGGTGATGTTTCTAAAAGTGTGGCTACTGATTTGGATATTTCGCTATAGGCTTTATATTTTCCTTTAAAGGATTTTAATTGTTTGGTTCCTAGTGATCCAGTTATGTTAAAGTCTTTAAGGTATTTCATGCCAAAACGGTCGCGGATGTCTGTTAGCAGCGGGTCTGTTTTTTGTGCCATAGCAAAGCTAAAAGACATAAACCCAAATATATTATAAACATCTTTTAATGTGAACTTTTCTTTTTTGATGCCTAGTAATGTGAACTCAACTGGGGTTTTTCCTTCCTCTAGGTATTGGTTGATACCATCAAGATAAGCATTGGCAAGTATAAAGGTTTGGGAGTTTTTATCGAGTTGTGCTACTGCTATTGCGGAGTTTTCATCTATGCCTATGCCTACGAAGAATTTATCTGTTTTTAAGGCTGGTGTTCCGAAGATTTCTGCTAGTCTTCCTGGGGCTATGCGACGCATGAGTTCCATTTGCCAAAGGCGGTCTTGTGCGTGTACGTAGCCCAGCGTGGTCATGGCGTCTTTTTGGTTATTAGCGTAGATGTGTGGCACGCCGTAGTTGTCAAAATAGACGGTGGTTTGCTGGTTAATTCCTTTTAGGGTTGCTGACCCTTCGTACTGGGGTTTGGTATATTGTAGATATCCTATAATGGCTATTGTTATTATGGCTAATACTAATAGAAGCGATAATAAGATTTTCTTTAATAGTTTCATTTTGATATTGAGTTTAGACAAATGTAATTAATAGATATCAGTGTTAAGATTGTTATTGTTCAGTTTTTTTCTAGATACTTGATTAGCTGAAACACTTTTTATCAATAGCTCACACTCAAAAGATGTTTTGTAATTTGTGGAATTATTTACTATTGTTAGAAATTATATACCTAATAAGGTTATTAAACGTAGAAGCTTTAAATCCTAAAGAATTAACAATAAAAAAATTTATAGCGATGAAGAAATCAATGCTCAAACTTTTTGCATAATAACTACTTTTTATAAAGATGCTGAAGGTAACAAAATAGAACTTTGGGAACCTATTGATTAATATTATACTAACTTATTATCTAAAAAACATCTTATTATTTTCTTAGAAAATTTATTTTTTGTCCCACGTTTAGTCCGTTGTTTTTTGCTAGAACGCCACACATGTGGAATAACATACGTGCGCCAACATTACCATCCCAATCGGTTTCGCCTGGTGCTACTTCTACCAAATCAAATCCTATGATTTCTTTGCCGCTAGCTGCTAATTTGTTGAACAAATAAGTAGCTTGCTCAAATGAAAAACCTCCTGGAACTGGTGTTCCTGTGGATGGGGCATACCATTGATACATGCCATCGATATCGAAACTGATGCAGACTTTTTGTGGCAATGTTGTTATAATATCCTCACATTGTTCTTCCCAAGTTTTGCCTTGGAAGGTTTCGGCTTTCATATCGGCATCGGTTTTTACTAAAACTCTTCCCTTGGCTTCGTGGACCACGTCTACTTCTTGTTCACAGAAATCGCGAATTCCAATTTGGGAAATTTTGGTTATCTGAGGTATTTTTAACGCATTATACATGATAGACGCATGAGAATATGTAAAGCCTTCGTAGGCAATACGCAAATCCATGTGAGCATCAAGATGCAAAATTCCATAATTATCATGAATCGTTGCCAAAGCTTCATAATAGCCTAATGGTGTGGAATGATCGCCGCCCAAAAGTGCTACTTTTTTGCCTTGTTTCATCCAAAACAAGACTTTCTCTTTTACCTCTGAATGGAAGTCACGACAGGCTTTGTTGATTTTATATAAATTGGCTTGCAAGGCAGGATAGGTTTCGATGGCTTCCCCACTTTCAAGCATTTCGATTATAGGTTGCGCTAATGCTTTGTATTTATCGGAGTTGATTTTCCAATGTGCTGGTGCTTCGTCAAGATAGATACCCAATTTCCATAGTTCGGGGAAATCTTGGTGGTTTAAATCGACCTGAAAAGAAGCCTCAAGTATTGCTTCTGGTCCTTCTGAAGCGCCAGAGCCGTAACTTACTGTTACTTCCCATGGCACCGGAATGATTATGATTTCTGATTGTTCGGCTGAGAATGGTAACCCAAAAACGGTAGCATCTGCTAAACCAGGTTGCGATGGGTCAAAAGAATCAATGATTTGTTGTTTTGTCATTTTTTAAAGTATGAAAGTGGCAAAGGTACAAAGTGGTACAGTTTTTTTGATGTGTTTGCATAAAAAAAACCGCAAAGATGGCTCTCTGTGGTCTTGTATATATGTTTTAGCTTTTGTTAGTTCTTAACAAACTTGCGAGATACTTTAGCATTGTTGAATGACATAGTATAAACTCCAGTGGCTAATGTTGTAATATCAATAGCTTCTTCATTTGAGATCACTGCTTTTTTCAATACTACTTGTCCTAGCATATTATAAATAGTTATACTTTCGTTTGAGTCAAATTCACCTTTGATGTTTACTACATTGTTTGCTGGGTTTGGATATAAAACAAAATTATTTTTTGTTGCATCTTCAATCCCTAGGTTAGATGTTACAGTAAGAGTAAATGTTCTCACTCTACTAGAAGATCCACTTGTTGCAGTTATAGTAATAGTGTAATCTCCTGGAGCTAGTACTGCCCCAATTACAGGGGACTGTGTCAATATTGCATTACAGTTTGCAGTAATTGGATTGGCTAAAGTAGCATAACTTGGTAAAGTATAAGTATTGTTTACATCTGCTT
Source organism: Flavobacterium sp. (assembly GCF_049318185.1). Taxonomy (GTDB): domain Bacteria; phylum Bacteroidota; class Bacteroidia; order Flavobacteriales; family Flavobacteriaceae; genus Flavobacterium. The sequence goes on from NZ_JBMOGV010000062.1 coordinate 11,454, forward strand.
GAACCGTTTGATTTGGAATTGAAGCCATTGTTAAAGCCAACGTTGGCATTGTGTATCCTGCTTCTATAAATTTTTCTGTAATTTTAGCTATATCTACACAAGGATAATTCATATTGACAGCTGCAGTCCTAACTGCTATTGCAGCATTTTGTTGGTTAGTGGAACTTACTGTTAAATCTAATCCATTTAGGAAAGCTTTATCCGTTTTAGTTCTACCTATAGCATCCCAAATCTTCATTAATGCTGTTGACCAGATTTGTCCATCAGTATGAATTTGATTTACTAAACCTCCACTATAAGAAGCGTCATAATTTGTAATTCTTCCATCCCAAAAAGTATTATGTCCATCCCAACTAAAAACATAATCGTATTCTGCTGTTGTATTTGCCCATTGATTTAAACTTCTACTGTAAGACACCGCCCAATAATCACCACAACCTTCGCTAAGCCCATTAACTTGTGAAAGTCCACCACCAGTAATCCAATCATGAATACCGTGTCCTAATTCGTGTAAAACTACATCGGCATCTTCTGCATCATCAACTCCACCTTCTCCAAATTGCAATTGCCCGTTAGCATAAAATGAGTTGTCGTCTGAATTGGCTCCATGTGGGTCAAAAAATACTGCGCCAGCATTGGCTGATTGATAGGGAACGCATGTAATTCCTAATGTTTGATTAATGTATCTTAAACTTTTATCTATGTGATAAAAAGCATTTACTGCTTCAAACCCATCTTGATTTCTGTTAAAAATAAAGTTTGGGGTTGTTTGCGTAAACATTCCTTTATTAGGGCTACCAAGTTCTTTGATTTCTGCATAAGTACTTTTTAGTTTATAAGTAGTTCCCGTTAAATCTATTTCTGGTAATATCACATCAACTCTAGCATTATCCAAAGCCGTATTGGTTACATCACCAATTCCAGCTCCATCTACATAACTTCCGCCATAAGCAACACCAGCTTTAGATAATGGATCAGGATTAAATACTTTGGCAGTGCCTGTTACTAAAGCTAAAGGTGCCATTGGAGGTGATTGTTTTTTCTCTTTTTTATCATGTTTACCATAATAATAAGCCACATCCTTTGTGCTCAATACATCACCCGATTGCGCATCAATAATGGTTTCCCAACTTCCTGTTTTTGCATATGAATCTGTTAAAACTCTGTATACTAATTTTGTGCATTCTAATTTGTTATATACAAACAATTTACATTCTTGAAAAATAATATCGCTATCGATTTTTAATGTTTGATTTGAAATAGCAATTGCATTTTCTTTAGTAAACGAAGGTTGTACATTAATATTAGCTACCCATTTATCATAGGTAGATGCAGTGCTAGTAATTTCATTGTCAGGCGAAAAGTGAATAAGGATTTCAGAGTCAAAAACCGGAATTCCATTCTTTACTTGTTGGAAACGCAAAGTTTCACCTGCTTGGGTTTTTCTTACCATTTTCAAAGAAAAACTATCTTCAGGATTTATTTCTAAAGACTTTTCATTTGATAGTATCCAAGCCCTGGCCTCTGCTTCTTTTGCAGAAGTTTGTGCATTGCTGATGGTTGCATAAGCTAGGATAGCTAAAATAATATAGTTTAGTTTGAATTTCATATCAATTTAATTGAGTAATTTTTTGAAATATATAATTCACAAATCAACAAATTGTTTTTGTAAAATCAAATTAATTTTTAATTAAGTAATCCT
>NZ_JBMOGV010000063.1:0-13125 GCF_049318185.1 Flavobacterium sp.
TTGGTCAGTAATTCCAAATTCATTTATAATTGGCGAATCCAATGAAGTGAATCAGATTACTATTTCACAACTATTAGAGAATACGAGTGATCAAACACAAATTGTAACTTATACGGTAACTCCTGTTTCTGGTGCACAAGGATTTTGTAATGGACCTGATTTTAATGTTAACGTAACCGTATTACCTAAACCAAAACTAATTACTCAGAATATTGGCGGTTGTAGTGGGGATTTAATTACATTATCTCCAATTACAAATTTACCTAATCAGATTGTTCCATCCGCAACTACTTATACGTGGACTTATATTGATAATCCGAATGTATTAGGTGAAGCAAATGGTGGACCAACTACAATTTTTAGTCAAACATTAGTAAATCAAAGTAATATTACCCAAATTGTAGAATATGAAGTGACTCCAATTTCAATGGGTTGTGCTGGAAATCCATTCACAGTAAATGTAGCTATGAGTCCTAAATCAACTATTTTTGATTACGCAGTTGAAGTTTGTAGTGGTAATTCGTTTATTGTAATCCCACAAAATGGTCTTCCAGACATAAATACTATTGTTCCAGCAAATACAAAATATATTTGGACAACAAATACTAATATATTTTTAACCGGATATTCGGATCAAACCATTCTACAAACTTCTATTAGTCAAGTTCTTTTAAATAGTTCAAATATTGCGCAAGAACTTATTTATTATGTAACGCCGATTTCTGATGGTTGTCAAGGGACTACTTTTGAAATAGTAGTTACTGTAAATCCAACCCCAGCGATATTTTCAGTGCCTCAATTAACCGACACCCGTTGTAGCGGAGAGGCATTTACTATTATTCCTCAAAATGGAATTCCTGATGCGTTTACAATTGTGCCAACTGGCACAACATTTACTTGGACAGTTCCGCTCAACAATTTAGGGGCTACTTCTTCCTCTTTATCAGGTTTAACTACTATTAGCCAAGTGTTAATTAACCCAACTAATGCTATTCAATCAATTATTTATACGGTTACACCTAGTTCAGGAACTTGTGTTGGACTACCATTTGATGTTAAAATTTGGATAGAACCTAAGCCATTTATCCCAACCGTATTAAGAACAATATGTAATCAAACAGCATTTACATTAGCCCCAATCAATGCTCAACTTCCGACTCCTACAACGATTGTTCCAAATATTACTAAATATACTTGGGGGGCTCCAACAGTAACAGGAGGAGTAACAGGTTGGGCAACCGGAACAGACGCGTTATTTTTTAATAGCGGAATATTAGACAATCCAACGCCATTTATTCAAACCGTTACTTTCCAAGTCACACCATCGTATTATGTAGCATCTAATCCTAATGTTGTGCAATGTGCTGGTGATCCTTTTGAAATTATTGTAACGGTTAACCCAAAAGTTACGCCAAACGAAGTTATCACTAATGTATTGTGTCATGATTCAGTTCCTTTATGTGCTGGCAGTATTACTCTAAATCCTACAGGAGGAGCACCATTTATTTATCTCTGGACTTCTTTGAGTACTCCTGCAAATCCACTTGGTAATCCAAGTGATAGAGATCAATTTAATTTATGTCCAGGAGATTATAAAGTAGAAATTACCGATGGCTACAATTGTACCTATTCGTTTACTTATACTATTGCACCTCCTACTCCTATAACAGAAACATTAATTATTCATCAGGATATTTCATGTAATAATACTGCAATACCACCATGTGATGGCTATGTAGAATTGGCAATTTCAGGAGGAACTCCTTTATTAACTCCAACAGTTTATGGATATAATTATTATTTTGAATGGTATAAAGAATCTGCAACTATTTCTGGTTTATTCGATTATTTAGTTTCCACTGGCAGACCAATTTTACCAAATGCTTGCGAGGGTAATTATAGACTAAAGGTTACTGATGCTAATGGTTGTATTTACTGGTCTCAAATACAGGCTATATTAAAATTATTTGTTCCAATTAGTGTTGTTGAATCCGTTTCTGATTATAATGGGTCTTCCGTAAAATGTAAAGGAGATTCAAATGGTTTTATTCATGATTTAATTTCAGGCGGTTCTGGATTATATACGTATACTTTAACAAATGATGTAACACCTTTAGTAATTGTAAGCAGCGGTAGTTTAAGTGCCGGCGGAGTAATTCCTCCATTAAATACGGCTTTAAATATTGATAATATCCCTGCTGGTAATTATACATTAACTATTCAAGATTCAGCATGTCCTTATGATATTGTATTACAATATCAACTAACAGAACCAACTCTTTTACAATCAAGTATTAACATTATTACCCCAATACTTTGTAATACAGGAAAGGCAACTTATGAAGCAATACCAACTGGAGGCACTTCTCCTTATAGCTATATTTGGTCACCAAGTGGTGAGACTATTTCAATTGCTACTAATTTACCCGCAGGGCCTTATAGTTGTTTAATTACTGATGTTAACGGTTGTACCATTACAAAATCTGGTGCAATAATTGAGCCAACAGCATTACAAGCAGTAGCCTCAGTATCTTCTCCAATTTTATGCTTCGGAGGAACCGCTTCAATAACGGTAACTGCAATAGGGGGAACAGAACCATACACTGGAACAGGAGTATTTACAGGTATTAACGCAGGAATGTCGCCTACTTATGTCGTAAAAGATTTTAATGATTGTCAAACATCCGTTTCGATTGTTGTTCCAGAGCCACCTCTATTGCAGGTAACAGCAGTTATAACAACACCTGTTGCCTGTTTTGGAGGAAATGCAACAGTAACAGTAACTGCAATTGGCGGTGTGCCAGGATATACAGGAACAGGGTCATTCTTGGTTCCTGCTGGAGTTAACATTCCATTCACAGTTACTGATTCCAATGGTTGTTCTAAAACAGTTTTTATCAATATCACACAACCGTCTCTTTTGGTCGCCACTGCATCAGTTACATCACCAATATTATGTAATGGAACTACGGGAGTGATTACAATTTCTGGCTCAGGAGGAACTCCTTTTACTATACCGCTTCCTTTATATAACGGAACAGGACCAATAACTGTAAATGCAGGAACTGGAACTTATACAATTAGCGATGCAAATGGATGTACAGCTATAACACCACCATTTACAGTAAACGAACCTTCTCTTGTAGTTGCTACTGCCACAATTACCTCACCTATTTTATGTCATGGAGGTACTGCTACTATCAACGTTAGTGCAACTGGCGGAGTAGTTGGAACAGGATATACTGGTGATATAGGAATTTATACAGGCGTTCTTGCAGGAACCTATACTTACATAGTAAAAGATTCTAATAATTGTGTATCCAATGTAACTATAACAGTACCAGAACCACCATTATTGGTTGCTACTGCTACTATAACATCTCCAATATTATGCAATGGAGGAACTGCTGTGGTTACTGTTTCTGCAACTGGAGGAGTTGCGCCATATACTGTAGTAGGTAATTATACTGTCATGGCGGGTATTTATTCTTATACAGTTGTAGATGCTAATAATTGTTCATCAACTACAACTATTACTGTTACACAACCTGGATTATTAGCATTTACAATTAAAAGTGTTACCAATCCAAATTGTTTTCCTAATAGGTTATATGATAATGGGTCGATTTGTATTAAAATTTCTGGAGGAACATCACCATTCCCGATAGGTACAGGCTGGGTTCAATCTATAACAAATCCAGATGAATGGTGCCGCTCTGGGTTAAGCGCTGGTTCCTACACAATTTCAATCTCTGACATTAATAATTGTCCAGCTACCAGTCAACCAATTACTTTAACAAGACCAACCCCATTAACAGCATTTGCAACGTCTAACGTTAATGTTAATTGTCCTATAAAAGAAGTAAGTCAAACTAATTATGTGTTTGCAAATGGTGGAGTTCCAGGATATACTTTTAGTTGGTCTGGAGGAAATGCTTGTGTCCCAGTTAACCCACAATGTATGACAACATCAGTAAATGGAGCTTATATTGTAGATGTAAATGATGTTGAAGGAAATACTCTTGGATGTATTCCTGTTCAAGTTCCAATTAATGTGAATTTGCCAGTTATTGGAGATGCATTGATGAATATTGCTTCAAATTCTGGCACTATTTGTGGTAATTTTGCAGTGAACGACCCAATTACTCTGACTAATATTTCTACAGGAAATTATACAAGTATCCAATGGTCAGTAGACGGCATTCCGATAGGATCTACCGATTCAATCATTCATAATTTCACTACCATAGGAGATCATACCATAACACTTTTGGTTAATTATGCCATAGGTGGTGTGACCTGTACCTACACTGTTTCTGAAACGATAGCTATAACAAAAGGATACGATATGGTTGTCCCTACTGGGTTTACTCCAGGTAATTATGATGCTATTAATGACACTATTAAACCAGAATTTAACTGTATGGGTGTAGTAGAAATGAAGGTTTATGATACTTGGGGATCTCTTTTATATGTAGAGTCTGGAACATCCTTAATTGGCTGGGACGGAAAAATAAATGGCCGTGAGAGTGAAAACGGAAACTATATAATTGTTGTAAGAGCAACTACATTATTTGGTGCAGAGATTAATTATAATGGACCATTTACTTTATTAAAATAATTTTTTAATTATGAAAAAATCAATAATACTAATTTTTCTCTTGTTTACTTTCGGAAAAGTTAAAGCACAAGATCCAATATTCACTCAGTATTTTATGATGCCCGAGACTATTAATTCTTCATTTGCTGGTGCAAAAGAGGGTGCAAAAGCTGGTATTATTCACAGAACGCAATGGCCTGGAATTGATTTTAGTATCAATACTCAATATGCTTATGTTGATAATTGGTTTGAAGAAATTAATAGTGGTCTTGGAATAAGTATTTTAAATCATAAAGAAAGTACTACAAGATATAATTTCACTCAAGTAAATTTAAATTATTCTTTAAAAGTTCAAATTAATGATGATTGGTATTTTAGACCCAGTTTATCTTTTGGTTATGGTAGTAAGGATTTTGGTTTTCAGGACTTGTTATTAGGAGATCAGATAGATATTAACAATGGGATTATTTATTCAACAAGTATAGATCCATTATTATTAAATGAAAAAATTAATTTTTTTGATATTAGTACGTCTATGCTTTTTAATAATGAAAAATCCTGGATTGGTATTACACTAAAACATCTTAACAGGCCAAATATTTCAATGGCATACAATGGTAATAACCAAATCGATATGTTTGTATCGGTTCATTCCTCCATAGAAATTCCATTGAATACATTGTATGGCAGGTTTGATAATGAAGACAGTATTTATTTACTTACCAATTTCATGAAACAGGGTGAATACAATAGAATTGATTTTGGTCCTCAATATGTAAATGGAAATTTTTCTGTTGGTTTATTGGCAGCCACAAACCCAATTAGAAGAAATCCAAATAGCCATTTTTTAACCTCGATTAATGCCTATGCAGGATTTAAATATGAAGGATTTAAATTTGGTTATTCCTACGATTTTAATACTAGTAAAATTGGAAAAACAGGAGGAGTATATGAAATTTCAATTTCATATGAATTTGATAAAAGCGATAGATGTTGGGGATGCCCAAATTATTATTAATACATTATTTGCATTTATTATTGAGTATTACAAAGAGTTAATGTATTACAAAAAATATAATTTTTGAATAGGTAAACTTAAATAAAGTAAGATTATAAATATTGATAAGAAAATTAAAAAATTATTTCATTTGTTTTTTTGATTTTTACTATAAATTCAGTCGTTTCTAAATATTTAAAAATAAGTAAAGATTAAATTAATTGACTATTTAGTAATAAATATTTTCATCAAATTAGATATAATTTCTGGGTATTTTTTAACCAAATTAATTGAAATTTCTAAGGTTTGGCTTGAAGTTTAATAAAAAAACTTCACAAGAAAATTGAGGAGCTTTTTATTTATAAATATTCCAAAGTTCGTTCTAAAGCCATTCCTCTAGAACCTTTTATTAGTAAGGTTTTGTTTTCTAATTTTATTGAAGTTAAAAACTGAGTAAATTCATCAAAAGTGTTGTAAAAATGGAAGTTGGCATTTTGAATTTTATTTGAAAAAAAATCTTTTCCAACAAAGTGACATTCAAAGGAACTATTATCCTTTAAAAAATAGACGATGGCTTTGTGTTCTTCTAAGCTTTCTAGGCCTAACTCATACATATCTCCAATGATTACGATTTTATTGTCTTTATCCAACTGGATAAAGTTTTCTAGGGCTACTTTCATACTACTTGGATTAGCATTATAAGCATCTAAAATAATTTCATTTGTACTTTTCATCAATAATTGTGACCGATTGTTTTCGGGGACATAACTCTCAATAGCTGTTTTAATATCATTAGTAGAAATATCAAAATAATTTCCAATTGTTATTGCTGCGTTAATATTATTAGCATTATAAAGCCCAATTAAACGTGAATTAATTTCAACATCCATCGTAACAATTTTTACAAATGGATTTGCAACAATGCTATCTATGTAAACATTTGCAGTGGTCTCGTTTTGGCTAAATGTGATTCTTTTAACATTAATAGTTTTAGTGTTTTGGATTTCGTCGTCCAGATTTACAAAAACTGATTTATGGTTTTCTTTTAGAAAAGTGTACATTTCACTTTTACCTTTAATCACTCCCTCTACTCCGCCAAAACCTTCAAGATGGGCTTTACCAAAATTAGTTATATATCCATAATCTGGCTGTGCTATTACACACAAAAATTCAATTTCTTTTTGATGATTAGCCCCCATCTCAACAATTCCTAATTCTGTTTCTTTTGTGAACGATAATAAAGTTAAAGGAACACCAATATGGTTATTCAAATTGCCAACGGTAGCGATAGTTCTGAACTTTTTTGACAAAACAACATTAATTAGTTCTTTAGTAGTTGTTTTACCATTACTTCCTGTCAAAGCAATAATTGGAAGTTTCAAAAATTGTCGATGATACTTTGCCAACTCTTGAAGTGCTTTCAAACTGTCTTCTACTAAGATGGTTCTATCATCTATATAATATTTTGGATTATCAATTACTACATAACTTGCCCCTTTTCCTAATGCTTCTTTGGCAAATGTATTCGCATCAAAACGTTCCCCTTTTATGGCAACAAAAAAAGAATTGAGCTGAATGTTTCTGGTATCTATGGAAACTTTATTGCACTTTAAAAATAAATGATGTATGTTTTGAATTGTCATCTTCAGTAAGTTTAAAATAAAAAAGCCCTTAAAATTAGGGCTTTTTGGTATTATTTAAAAACTAAAATTAGTTTCTAGCTCTTTTTTTCTTATCCGCTTTTGGTCCAACTCTAGACATTGCACATCTAAATCCAATAAAATCAGTAGCTATATCTTGTGGAAAATACCTTCTTTGTGCTGGGTCTAACCAATAGGCTCTGTCTCTCCAAGAGCCCCCTTTATATACTCTTACATCATTATTGACTAAAGTAGTTCTTTTGTTTGATTCGTCATATTTCTTAACCATGTTACCTAAACTATCTATAGAAACGTTATGTTTAGGAGAGTCATACATTCTTTGGTCATCTCTTAATTTTCCTTTTTCATCACCTTCTTCTGAAGCACCAAATTTGAAATATCTAGTTGATTGTTTGTCACCATCACGATAATTTCTATTGTCAGATTTATCAAAGTTTTGTCTTAAATAAGTTTCTTTATCATCAACAGGAACTTGAGCTATTTCTCCTGGCAAGTTTCTTGCTACAATTTTTCCATTAGGTAAAGTTTCAAATTTTTGTGTTTCACTAGTAACTAATTCTACTTTACCATCTTCCCCAATTTTATCTTTCATGTAAACATTACCTCTGTAATAATTGAAATCATTTGCTTCATCATCCACAATCGGTCTGTAAACATCCGCAACCCATTCGGCTACATTTCCTGCCATATCATATAATCCGAAATCATTTGGTGGATATGATTTTACTTTATTAGTAATATCAGCACCGTCATCAGACCAACCAGCAATTCCACCGTAATCACCTTTTCCTTGCTTGAAGTTAGCCAATTGATCTCCTCTAAATTGTCTTTTCCCTGATCGGGTGTAACTTCCAGACCAAGGATATTTCTTTTGCCCTTTATATGAATTATACTCTCTCTGACCTACATCAGATGCTGCTGCATATTCCCACTCTGCTTCTGTTGGCAATCTGTATTCTGGCAAAATTAAACCAGAACTTATTTGAGCGTAAACATTCTTAGGACTATTCCCTTGTGTATTAGTAGACCCTGCTGTTTTAGGAGCTGCACCCGGTTTTTGACCTCTTTTCAAAACAAGTTTTTCGTCTCCACCTTTTGCAGTAGAAGGAGAAGCAAGATAGGCATTTGTGCTAAAAACTTTATCAGCAGTCATATCTGTAACTTTAGCGTCTTTTTTCAAATATTTTTGTGTCTCAAGGACATTCTCATTTACACGATCTGTTCTCCATTTGGCAAACTCGGTTGCCTGAATCCAATTTACACCGACTACAGGATATTCTGCATAGGCAGGATGTCTTAAATAGTATTCTGTCATTGTTTCATTATAACCCAATCTGTTTCTCCATACTAAAGTATCTGGAGAAGCTCCTTCATAGATGTTCTTGTAATTCTCTTGATCTGGAGGAAAAACTGTTTTTAACCAATTAAGGTACTCCATATACATCATGTTAGTAACTTCTGTTTCGTCCATGTAGAATGACATCACATGTTGTTGATTTGGAGTATTATTCCAATCATGCATTACATCGTCAGCTACTTTACCCATAGTAAATGTTCCTCCTTCAACCATAACTAGTCCTGGTCCAGTGGCTTGTTTTTTGAAATTTGAAGCATACTGAAATCCTCCTTTTTTATCATTGATCTTCCATCCAGTGGCTTGAGAACCCCCTTTTGAACTGGACTTTTTACTACAATTAGTAAAACCAATCATTATAACTAATGTTAGTACTAATTTTACAGCAATAATTTTGTTTACTTTCATACTTTTTAGTAGGTAATAAATTAGTTGCGCAATATAAGAATTAACCCTTAAACTGCAACATTTTTTTAAATTAATAGTAAATTTGCCGTCTTATGGCTAATTTGATATATAACGCAAAAATAATAGTTTTATTGTATTTTGCTTCAAAAAAAAATTTTTTTTGCATTTTTATACTAATTTAAAGAAATTTACGTTTACTGTTCACCATGAAAAAGATTATTACAATTTACTTTTTTGTTTTTAATATACTCTTTGTTTTTTCTCAAGACCAAGCAAGCGTAACATTGAATTGGACTGAAAAAAAAGAATTGGCTTATGGGAAAACCTCTTACAACATTCCTCAGTTTGACATTTTAAACCTCCAGTTTGATAGTTATGCTAGAACTTTAAAATATTGCTCGAGAGTAAAACTTAATGGCCTTGCAAATGAAAATGGTTTACAATTATCCAATATTATTTATGAACCAATTCTAGAAAGTCAACTTGGTGATTTAGCAGTAAAAGAAATTCCAACTTCCTTAAAATATTCCTTCAAAAACATCATTGCTCGTGATATATATTTCGGACAAATTACAATATCTCCTATAATTAAAGAAGGAAATTCATTTAAAAAATTAATTTCATTTAGTTATTCTATATCGCAAAAACCTCCTAATAGCGTTCAAAAATCTTCTAATAATGTTAGCAGTGTTGAAAATTCAGTTTTAAGCACCGGAAAGTGGTACCGTTTTTATATTGAAACTTCTGGTGTCTATAAAATTACCAAAGGGTTTCTTCAAAGTTTAGGATTGGACACTAATGTTGACCCTAGAAAAATTAAAATATACGGAAACGGTGGAAGAATGTTACCGCTTTTAAATTCATCATCTTATCCTTCAGACTTAGAAGAAAATGCTATTCAATTTATAGGGGAAAATGATGGTGTTTTTGATAGTTCGGATTACATTCTTTTTTATGCTGAAGGACTTGACAATTGGAATGATGATTATAAATCAAACCTAAATATATATGCTGACAAATCTTATTATTACGTAACAACGACTGGCGATGCTGGTAAAAGGATTACTGATATGTTTCAGCCAACAGATAATCCTACTACCACCATAACAACTTTTGATAATTACCAATTTTATGAAAAAGATAAAATAAACCTAGAAAAATTAGGAAGAATTTGGTTTGGAGAAGATTTTAGTTACAATAACGAACAAGAATTTAAATTCAAAATTCCCAATTTAGTTACTTCATCTCCAATACAGTTATCTGTTCATGTTGCTTCAGTAGCAAGAACAAATTCTAAATTTAAAATTGAAACTAATAGTCAATTAGCTGGAAATATAAATATTAATGTAAATAGTGGTACTTCTACTGCAAAAATTGGGGAGAAAATACTAATTTCTACTATTACTTCTTCCACCGAAGATGTAACAGTAAAAATAACTTTTGACAATCTGGGTTTTCCAAGTGCAAAAGGATATTTAGATTTTATCAACATCAAATCGACTTGTAACTTAAAAGGATTTGACAAACAATTTAGATTTCAATATGACCAGGCAATTTCAAATTTTGAAATTGGAGAGTACCAAATTTCAAATGCTTCAAATATTACCCAAGTTTGGGACATCACAGACATCTATAATGTATCAAAAGTAGAAAATAATAATCAAAGTGTTTTTTCATTCAAATCTACACTTGGTGAAATCCGAAAATATATTGCCATTAGTAATGGCGATTATTTATATCCATCCAAAGAATCCAAATCAAAAGTGGTTAACCAAAACTTAAAAGGCAACATCTTTACTAATTCACAAGGACAATTTCAAGATATTGATTATTTAATTATAACGCCCAAATTCTTAAATGCGCAGGCAGAAAAACTAGCCAACTTTCATAGAAATAATTCTAACATGAGTGTGAAAGTTGTAAATTTAGAAGACATATATCAAGAATTTTCTTCAGGAAAACAAGATATTGGCGCTATTAGAAACTTTGCTAAGTATGTTTACTTTAATGCGTCTTCAACAGACAAACGCATTAAATATTTGAATGCTTTTGGAGATGCCTCTTATGATTTTAAAGATAGAGTTTCCAATAACACTAATATTGTTCCAATATACCAAGCTTTAAATAGTTTTACAGAAGATGAAGTGTCTTTTGCTTCTGATGATTTTTACGGCATGATGGATAATGATGAAGGCAGAATGGATTTTGGAACATTTACTTCCAACAGTGGTTTATACACAAATTTTGACTTGGGCGGAATAGATATTGCCGTTGGCAGAATGATTGTTAGTACTACACAGCAAGCCGAGGAAATGGTAAATAAAGTTATAGAATACCATGATATTAAATCTTATGGAAGCTGGAGAAACAACTATGTTTGTATTGCAGATGATCCTTCAACGGAAAAACCAGCTGATAAATTTTTACAATATTATCAAAACAGATTAGCCAATAAAATAGCTACCGAAAAACCATTCATCAACCTAAAAAAAATACTTTTAGACTCCTATCAACAAGAAACCTCTGCTGGTGGAAAACGTTACCCTAAAGCAAGAGAAGAAATTTTTACAGCTTTTGAAAAGGGAGCTTTGGTTTTTAACTATTTAGGGCATGGTGGTCCAGAAGAACTGGCAGAGGAAAGAATATGGGAAAATTCAGATGGACAAAATTTAAATAATAGGTATAAATACCCATTGTTTATTACTATAACCTGTGACTTTTCAAGATTTGATAATCCTTACAGACCCACTGCAGGCGAATTCACTTTCTGGAATCCTAAGGGTGGCGCTATCTCAATGATAACCACCATTCGATCCATAAATCAAGGTGCTGCACAGAATTTTAATGACACACTAGCGCAATTTCTTTTCTCCTTTGGAAGTGATCAATATTACTCAATGGCAGATGCGCTGAGACTTGCAAAAAACACTAGCCCAAACACAGCAACAAATGTGGTTTTTTATCTTGGTGATCCTGCTGTAATGCTAGCTATACCAAGACCCAAAATAGTACTTACAAAAGTAAACGAAATGCCTGTAACCGGCCCAATAGATGATTTTAAATCTTTGGCTTATGTTAAACTTTCTGGAGAAGTTTTAGATGAAAACAATAATTTGTTTACTCAATACAACGGTGATTTAACAGTAAATATTTTTGACAAAAAAATTACATTAACCACATTAAGAAATGATGGTGCAGACGCAATAAACGAAACAGGACAAACAGCTACGAATATGTCATTTAACATTTTAGGAGAAACTATTTTCAGAGGAAATGCTTCCGTAACTAATGGAAGATTTGAATTTGGTTTTGTAGTGCCAAGAGATATTCGAATACCAGTTGAAAAGGGAAGAATTAGTTTTTATTCTAAAAAAAATCAAATGCTTTTAGATAAAACAGGATACAATACCGATATTAAAATTGGCGGCATAAATACCAACGCAGTAGCAGACAACATAGGTCCAAAACTAAAATTATACATGAATGACGAAACTTTTGTCAATGGCGGAATAACGAATGCAGCGCCTTTTTTATTAGCCCAACTAGAAGACGAACATGGGATAAATACCGCTAGCGGAATAGGTCATGATATTATAGGCATTCTTGATGGTGATGAAACAAAGCCCTATATTATGAATGATTATTACCAAACAGAATTAGATGATTATACCAAAGGAAGAGTTTACTTTCCATTCAGAAATTTAGCGGTTGGTTTACATACCTTAACATTTATTGCATGGGATGTGTACAACAATAAAGTTACTGAAGACATACAATTTGTTGTTGTAGGAGATGAGAATATCGCACTTGATCATGTCTTAAATTATCCAAATCCTTTTGTAAGTTACACCGAGTTTTGGTTCTCACATAATAGACCATTTGAACCCTTAGAAGTACAAGTGCAAGTGATGACCATTACTGGCAAAATTGTATGGACCAAAAACCAAATAGTAACAACCGATGGGTTTCTTTCTAGAAACATTACTTGGGATGGCAAAGATGATTTTGGAGACCGAATTGGCAAGGGAGTTTATGTCTATAAACTGACTGTAAAGTCAACTTTATCGAATAAAAAAGCAGAAAAAATAGAAAAACTTGTAATCCT
>NZ_JBMOGV010000064.1:0-12938 GCF_049318185.1 Flavobacterium sp.
GATTATTTGTGTATCGAACACTAACTGCATCTGGAGAAACAGCTATTTCTGAGAAAGGTGTTGGGATGTTCTTACCTATTTTTTCTATCGTACTTTTGGTTTTGGCCAACAAAGCCATCAAAAAGGATGAAGATCTCGTGAAATCTGTTGATCGATTACGATAAACCTATAAACTTAGTTTTTTTTAGTGCTGCGAAAAACCCGAACGAAAGTTTGGGTTTTTTATTTAATCCGAATTTATATCAGATTCTCTAATTCTTCCCCAATTCAATAATCTCTAAATTCTGAATTTTATCACCATCTATTTCAAAACGTAACATGGTTCTAACTTGATGAAAGCCATAAACACCACAAGCACCTGGATTCATATGCAATAGATTTAGTTTTTTATCAAACTGCACTTTTAAAATGTGCGAATGACCACAGATGAAAAGTTTTGGAGGATTAGTTTGAATTTCATTTCTAATCGCTTGATTATATTTACCAGGATAACCGCCAATATGCGTAATCCAAACATCAACATCTTCACAAAAAAAACGATTTTTCAAAGGAAACTCCACCCTCGCTTTGTCATCATCTATATTACCATAAACAGAGCGCAAAGGTTTAATTTTTTTAATAGTATCTGTAACCATTAAATTGCCAATATCACCAGCATGCCAAACTTCATCAGCTTGATTGACATATTTTAGAATAGCATCATCAATATGACTATGTGTATCAGAAATTAAAAGGATTTTTTTCATTTTTAAAAATTATGAAAGGCAAATTTATAGTAAAAACTTTAACGGTTTACCAACATAAAATCTTTGTAACTTTGTAACTTGAAAAACTAGAAGAAATACGTTGAGATATTTTATTGAATTAGCTTATAAAGGAACAAATTATCATGGTTGGCAATACCAGCCAGAAGCTAATTCTGTACAAGAAACGCTCAACAAAGCTCTCTCTGTTTTACTAAAAACCGATATTGACGTTGTTGGTGCTGGAAGAACGGATACAGGAGTTCACGCCAAACAAATGTATGCGCATTTTGATTTTGAAAAAGAAATCAATACTAATCAATTAGTGCATAAATTGAATTCTTTTTTACCCAAAGACATTGTTGTTTATTCTATTATTAAAGTTTCAAACGAAGCTCATGCTCGATTTGACGCTACCAAACGAACCTATGAATATCATATTCACACGTTCAAAGATGTATTTGAAAACGAAGGGAGTTGGTTGCATCAATTGCCCATAGATATAGACAAAATGAATGAAGCTTGTCAAATTCTTTTCAAGCACAATGATTTTGAATGTTTTTCTAAAACGAATACCGATGTTAGAACCTTTAATTGTGTTGTTTTTGAAGCAAATTGGAAACAAATAGGAAGTAAAGTAGTTTTTACCATTGCAGCCGACAGATTTTTACGTAATATGGTTAGAGCTATTGTTGGCACCATGATAAATATTGGTTTAAACAAAATAAGTTTAACTGATTTTGAAAAAATAATTGAAAGCAAAAACAGAAGTCAAGCTGGATTTTCAGCACCTGCTCATGGCTTATATTTAACCCAAATAGCCTACGAATACATCAAATAATACATGAAAGCTAAAGCATTCGACACTAACTTATTTAAACGAATTTTAAAATATACACAACCCTATAAGTTAAGATATTATGGTGTGATTTTATTTGCTGTTTCGCTTTCTGTTTTTGCGGCACTTCGTCCCTATTTATTAAAACAAACGGTTGATGCTTACATAAAACCAAGAGACGAACACGGATTGTTGTTTTATGTAACTATTATGGGTTTTGTTTTGCTAGCCGAAGTGTTGTCGCAATTCTTTTTTGTGTATTGGGCTAATATTTTAGGTCAAGACATTATCAAAGATATCAGAGTAAAACTTTTCAAACACATGTTGAGTTTTAGAATGAAATATTATGACAATTCACCTGTGGGAATGTTAGTTACGCGCTCAGTTTCAGACATTGAACAAATAGCTCGTATTTTCAGTCAGGGATTATTCATGATCATGAGTGATTTAATGAAAATGTTAGTGGTTTTAGTTTTTATGTTTTATATGAACTGGCGATTGACTTGGATTGTTATTATTGCTATGCCTGTATTAGTTTATATCACTAGAATATTTCAAAAGAAAATGCAAGTGGCTTTTGAAGAAGTACGAAATCAAGTAGCCAACATGAATACTTTCGTTCAAGAACGAGTTACTGGAATGAAAATAGTGCAACTTTTTAACCGTGAAGATATTGAATATCAAAAGTTTAAAGAAATAAACGGTAAACATAACAATGCTTGGATTAAAACAATTTTTTATAACTCCATCTTCTTCCCTATTGCAGATATTATTTCATCGTTAACACTTGGTGCCGTAGTGTTGTATGGAGGTATTCATATACTTGATGGTGATAAATTTACCACCTTTGGTGATTTGTTTTCCTATACTATGTTCATCGGAATGCTCTTTAATCCTTTGCGCCAAATTGCAGATAAATTTAATGAAATGCAAATGGGTATGATTGCAGCCAATCGTGTTTTTGATATTTTGGATTCAGATAGTGATGTGCAACTGAATGGAACTAAAATTGCTAATCATTTTCATGGAAACATTCGTTTTGAAAATGTGCGTTTCAGTTATATTGCTGATGAAGAAGTATTAAAAGGCATTAATTTAAATGTAAAATCTGGAGAGACCATAGCTATAGTGGGTGCAACTGGCGCAGGAAAATCTACTATAATTAATCTTCTAAATCGTTTTTACGAAATTAATTCTGGTACAATTTATATTGACGACCAAAACATCAACGAATTTAAACTCGAAAGTCTTCGCAACCAAATTGCCATAGTGCTTCAAGATGTTTTTCTTTTTGCAGATACAATTCATAATAATATTACTTTAAATAATCTAAACATCTCAAAAGAAGATGTAATAACCGCGGCTAAAAAAATTGGAGTTCATAAGTTCATAAAAAGCTTACCTGGTGGTTATGATTATGATGTAAAAGAACGAGGAGTAATGCTCTCTTCTGGTCAACGCCAATTGATAGCTTTTCTTCGAGCATATGTTAGCAATCCAAGTATTTTGATACTAGATGAAGCTACTTCTTCTATTGATACTTATAGTGAGGAATTAATTCAAAAAGCAACCGAAAAAATAACACAAGGAAGAACCTCTATCGTAATAGCGCATCGATTGGCAACTATTGTCAAGGCAAATAAAATAATTGTAATGGATAAAGGACAAATTGTTGAAGAAGGAACCCATCAAGAATTAGTTAACAAAGCAGAAGGTTACTATAAAAAATTATATGATTCACAGTTTGCTATTGAAGTTTAATTGACTAAAAAGTAATTGTTAACCATTAGGTCTTATTTGTTTTTAATATTCAAATAAAGTAGTTTGTCACTCTGAACATGCAAAAGTATCTCTTTTTTGTTATGTATAAAATACTAGATTCAAAACTCTTAAATTTTAACAGAATTAAGTATTCAAACATGAACAAAAAAATTGAAATTACAGAAACAAAAAAGACCTAACAGTTTTAAAAATTTATCAGGTCTAACTGTTTAACTAGTAAATCATTTAATGACTAAAACTCTCTACTTCTTTCGGATTGTGTTTGTGCTTAAACATTAAAGCAAATAAAATTGCAATTATTAATGAATAACCAGCAAAAGAAAGCCAAATGTTATGCCAATCTCTTGAACCATTATGAGTAAAATATTCATCAATAATATATCCACTTAGTAAACCCCCAAACAAAGCTCCGAAACCATTAGACATCATCATAAATAATCCTTGAGCAGAAGAACGAATTTTAGAATCCGTAGAAGTTTCTACAAATAATGACCCTGAAATATTGAAAAAATCGAATGCCATTCCATATACAATACAAGACATTATAATCATCCAAAGTCCATCAGATGGATTTCCATAGGCAAACAATCCGAAACGCAAAACCCAAGCGAACATGGAAATTAGCATAACTTGTTTAATTCCAAATCTTTTCAAGAAAAACGGAATGACTAAAATGAATAAAGTTTCTGATATTTGAGAAATAGACATTATCAATGTTGATTTTTTTACAATAATACTATTGGCATATGCTGGCACTTTCCCAAATTCTGATAAAAAAACGTCTCCATACATGTTAGTTAATTGTAAAGCACCCCCTAAACACATTGAAAACAAAAAGAATAATGCCATTTTATAAGTTCCAAACAATTTGAAGGCATCTACACCAAATTTTTGGGCCAAAGATGCATGTTCTGAAATTAACTTTTGTGGCGGACATTTTGGTAAAGTAAATGAGTAAATTCCTAGAATTACTGCAGAAATTGCCGATATGTAAAACATATTTGAAGAAGCTTTATTCCCTGTTAAATTGGTCAACCACATAGCGGCAATAAACCCAATAGTTCCCCAAACTCTAATTGGCGGAAAAACTTTAACTACGTCAAAATTATTATTTTTTAAAATATTATAGGCAACAGAATTTGAAAGGGAAATTGTTGGCATATAACAAAGCATTGCTGCAAAAATAACCCAATAAAAAGTTATTGGATTATCAACTTGCGGAATATAAATAAGAGCAATTCCACCAAGTATATGTAAAACACCATAAAGCTTTTCAGCATTTATCCATTTGTCAGCTATTATACCTGTTACAGCTGGCATTATTATAGAAGATAAACCTAAAGTTGAAAAAATGGCTCCAAATTGTTCACCACTCCATTGCTTGGTTCCAAACCAATAGTTCCCTACAGTAATCAACCATGCGCCCCAAACAAAGAATTGGAGAAAACTCATGATAGTTAATCTCAATTTAATACTCATAAAAATAGTTTTTGGTTTTTAAAAAATAGGAAGTAAATCTACTATTTAAATCGTGATAAACAAAAAATCAAATTGATTTCGTAATATTTCGAACTAATAATAAAACTTTTTCAAATTGTTCTTCTTTGGTTAATGAAGAATTATCAATTTCAATAGCATCTTCAGCTTTAACTAATGGAGAATCATCTCGATGAGTATCTATGAAATCTCTTTCTTCCACATTATTCAAAACTGCTTCAAATGAAACATTTTGCCCTTTAGCTTGTAATTCATCATAACGTCTTAGCGCGCGAGTTTTTGGGCTTGCATTCATAAATATTTTTAGTTCTGCAGAAGGAAATACAACTGTCCCTATATCTCTTCCATCCATAACAATTCCTTTTCCTTTACCCATTGTCTGTTGTTGTTCAACAAGCTTTACTCTCACTTCAGAAATTTCAGCTACTTTACTAACAAAATTAGATACTTCAATGGTTCTAATTTCTTTTTCAACATTTACTTCATTTAAATAAATTTCTGCAAAACCCAATTCAGAATTAAATTGAAAATGAAGTTTTATGAAAGGTAAACTATTAATTAAAGTTTGTTTGTCAAAAAAGTCGGTTCCTATGTAGCCATTTTGCATCGCAAAAAATGCAACCGCACGATACATAGCTCCGGTATCTACATATATGTATCCTAAATGTTTGGCTAGCTGCTTGGCTAATGTGCTTTTTCCTGTAGAAGAAAATCCGTCGATGGCAATAGTAATTTTTTTCAATGGATAGTGTTGTTAATATTTATTATTACCAAAATCGATAATTAGTCCAAACAAACTAGTATTTGCAGCTAATGTATATCTAGAATAAGAATAATTGAATTTTAAATTATTCACTTTTAACCCAAATCCAACTGAAATTCCAGAAAAATTTCGCTGTTCTAAGATACGTAATTCTTCGGCTCTTCTAAAATTATATCCCAATCGAATATTAAATCCTTTGTTAGGAAATAATTCAGCACCCATAATAACATGACGCAAAGCGTTACCAAAAACAGAAACTTTTTCTGGTGTTGAACCACCATCTAATGAGCCTTGTGCTCTATTAGGATTAGCAAAAGCCAATTGCCATTGCTGCATATTTTCTAAGGTTAAATGCCATCTTATCGGAACATTTTCCATTAATTGCGATACTCCTATTAATACTTCTAAAGGTATTTTTTCTCTAGTTTCAGCAAAAGGAGTTATTTGAGTTCCAAGATTTCTAATAGATAATGCCCAATTTACATCGTTGCGCGAGTCGATAAACAAAACTCCAATATCAATTGCTGCACCATAGGAATTGTAAGACTCCAATGTAGAGGAAATTAATTTAGCGTTGGCACCAACATAAAAATCTGAATTTGGAATATTATAAGCATAACCAAAACTCAGCGCCATTTCACTTCCCGTGAAATTAGATGTTTGTTGACCATTTTCGTCATAGCCATCAAAGTTTCCATAGTTTACATAATTTACACCTGCAAAAAAAGTTTGAACGTGTCTGTCGTAGGTATAGGCATAAGATGCTGTTCCATAGGTCACTTCACCAAAATAACTCCCATAATTTAAAGCCAATTTGTTGTCCATTTCTTGATTTATGGTAGCTGGATTAAAGTGTGCTTGATTTACATCGCTATCATAAAAAGTTAAAACTTTCCCTCCTAATGCAGCTTGTCTTGGAGACGTAACCAGATTTAGAAATTGGTATATTGATTTACCACCAATTTGACCAAAAGACATCAAATTAGCTAAACAAAATCCAATACAAATTACTTTTCTAAACATTAAAAATACTTATACTACATACTAAAACGGAAATGCGAAGATATTATTTTATATGGTATGAAAAAAAGTTAAAAAAAGGCATAAGGGTTATTTACTTATGCCTTTTACGATAAACTGCAACAATGAATTATAGTTTTTTAGGATTTTTAACTTTTTGACCTGTTAATGCAAAATCAATAACTTCACTCATCTCTTTTACATAATGAAAAGTCAATCCGTCAATATAGTCAGATTTAATTTCTTCAATGTCACTTTTATTTTCATAACATAAAATTATTTCTTTGATATTGGCTCTTTTGGCTGCTAAAATTTTTTCCTTTATACCTCCAACTGGCAATACTTTCCCTCGAAGGGTAATTTCTCCTGTCATGGCTAAATTTTTCTTTACTTTGGTTTGTGTTAATAAAGAAACTAGTGAGGTAAGCATAGCAATTCCAGCACTTGGACCGTCTTTTGGAGTTGCGCCTTCAGGCACATGTAAGTGAATATTATATTTGGATACTATTTCAGAATCAATACCAAAAATACCCGCATTAGACTTTATATATTCTAAAGCAATAGTTGCAGATTCCTTCATAACTGTTCCTAAATTTCCAGTCAATGTTAAGGTTCCTTTTCCAGGAGAAATTAGAGATTCTATAAATAAAATATCTCCACCAACAGATGTCCAAGCTAAACCTGTCACTACTCCAGCCACTTCATTACTTTCTGATTTGTCTCTAGCTAATTTTGGCGCTCCAAGTATCTTTAGAATATCTTCATCTGTAACTTTTTTATTATATTCTTCTTCCATGGCTACTGATTTAGCAGCATTTCTAATCACTTGAGCAATTTTATTTTCTAAGTTTCTAACTCCTGATTCACGTGTATATCCTTCTACTATTTTTTCTAATTGTTTTTTTCCAATTATTAAATCTTTGGGAGTTAGTCCATGTTCTTTTAATTGTTTTGGAAATAAATGCTGACGAGCAATTTCTACTTTTTCCTCAATAATATATCCTGTCATTCTGATAATTTCCATTCTGTCTTGCAATGCTGGTTGAATGGCTGACATATTATTTGAAGTAGCAATAAACATAACTTTGGATAAATCATAACCCATTTCTAAGAAATTATCATAGAAATCATTATTTTGTTCTGGATCAAGTACTTCCAATAATGCTGATGAAGGATCACCTTGATGACTATTCGACAATTTATCTATTTCATCTAAAACAAAAACAGGATTTGAAGTTCCTGCTTTTTTTAAGCTCTGAATAATTCTTCCAGGCATAGCACCAATATAGGTTTTTCTATGGCCACGTATTTCAGCTTCATCTCGTAAACCACCTAGAGAAATTCTAACATATTCTCTTCCTAAAGCTTCTGCAATAGACTTACCAATAGACGTTTTACCAACACCTGGGGGACCCGTTAAACAAATTATAGGTGATTTCATGTCATTTCGCAATTTTAGAACTGCTAAATGTTCAATAATTCGTTTTTTAACATCCTCAAGTCCAAAATGATCTCTATCTAAAATTTTTTGAGCGCGTTTTAAATCAAAATTATCTTTAGAATATTTTTCCCAAGGCAGTTCTAAAAATAATTCTAAATAATTTCTTTGAATACCAAATTCTGGTGCTTGTGGGTTCATTCGCTGCATTTTAGAAATTTCTTTCTCAAAATGTTTTGCTGTTTTACCATCCCAGGACTTAGCTTTTGCCTTTTGGCGCATGTCTTCAATTTCTTGCTCATTCGAAACGCCACCTAATTCTTCTTGGATGGTTTTCATTTGTTGGTGCAAGAAATATTCTCGTTGTTGTTGGTCTAAATCAAAGCGAACTTTAGATTGAATGTCATTTTTCAATTCCAATTTTTGTAGTTCCACATTCATAAAGCGCAAAGTCTCCAGAGCTCTTTCTTTCAAAGCATTAATCATTAATAAATCTTGTTTTTCTTTAACCGAAAGATTCATATTGGAAGAAACAAAATTGATTAAGAAAGATTGACTTTCAATATTTTTAATAGCAAAAGTAGCTTCAGTTGGAATGTTTGGACTTTCTTTTATGATTTCAATAGCTAATTCTCTGATTGAATCAACAATAGCTTGAAATTCTTTATCGTTTTTTCCTGGTCGCTTCTCTTCAACTTCTTTAATTGTTGCTTTTAGATAAGGATTTTCAGTAGTTACCGTGTCAATAGCAAAACGTTTTTTTCCTTGAAGAATAACTGTAATATTGCCATCAGGCATTTTTAAAACACGAAGTATTTGTGCAACAGTTCCAATGCTGTATATGTCATTTTTTGTTGGATCTTCATCCTCTTCATTTTTCTGAGCAACAACACCAATTATTTTATTGCCTGCATTAGCATCATTAATTAGTTTGATTGATTTATCTCTCCCTGCAGAAATAGGAATAACAACACCAGGAAATAAAACAGTATTTCGTAGAGGTAAAATAGGTAGCGAACTCGGCAGTTCTTCATTATTCATTTCCTCTTCATCCTCTGGTGTTAATAAAGGAATTAAATCGGTTTCTGAATCAAATTCTTGAAGTGACATATTGTCAAATGAGAGTATATTTTGGTTTGACATGTGGTATTTAATTTAGTCAAATTGACATTTGTAATTAATATTGCTAAAAAAATTTAGGTAATCCATATATAGAAATAAATCAAAATCGATATTTTACATTTGAATTGCGCTAAAATCTATATATACTTAAAATATGGTTTTTAGCAACTTGATAAGTCAATCATTATGCCAAAAAAAAATCCGCCAAATTGACGGATTCCATATTATAATTGAATGTTAATATTCTACATCAAATGCACCTTCTGTTACAATAAAAGGAGTTGCACCAGTAGTTACAAAATTAAAAGTTCCTTTTAATCTAGTTGCCGTTTTTAAGGTAACAGTGATTGAGCCAGTAGTGGCATTGTAATTGGTATCATTAAAGTCATAAATTGCTTGGACACCGTCTGTGGTAGCGTTGCCAGTTATAGGATATGTTCCAGTTCCTAGAGAACTTTTAACAGATACTGTTATAGAATTTAAAGCTGCATTTTGAGCTCCAATACTAATAAATTCTTGACTTCCGACAGAAATGGTAGTAGATAAAATATCAACATCTACAAATTCTGTCCCGCCAACTTTAGCAAAAAATGTATCACCAGTTTGAGCTTGAGTTATATATGGAATATTTTGAAAAATACCATTTGTGAATTGAACAGGTAAAATAGAAGTCACAGACGTATCAGACCAATACCCTTTAAAATTAAAAGTTCCAGAAATGGTTTTATTTGTTGTATTGATATTTGTAACAGTAATTGAACCCGTGTTTTCCTGTGGATTATCAAAATTAGTAGACCAATATCCATAATCTGAACCAGCTGGTGTATATGCCAACAAATTTGTATTTGCTGGGTAAGTTCCTGTGGTATTACCTTCAACTAAGAAACCAAATCCTTCACCATTAGCTTTAACCCCTGAAATGCTTATTAAATTACCTGAAATAAGTGCCTGAGCTGTTGTTGCTGTCCAAGTAGTACCTGTAAAATCAGCTTTAAAAACTGATGGTCCGTTATTTCCTCCTCCAAAATCATCTAAATTAATAGCGCTATCTATTGGCTCATTATTACAAGAAATCAATGTAAAATTACCTATCAATAAAAATATACCAACAACAAGTTTTATTCGTTTCATAACTGTTTTATAAATATTGCTCAAATATAATTTTATTTGAAATTATAACAAGACTTTTTTTGGAATTCTTAGTAATAATAACAATCCTGAAATAAAAAATATGGCTAAGAAAACAATTGCAAATCTTGGACTCCCTGTTATTTGGTCAATCAAACCATAAACCAGCATCCCAATTACAATTCCCACTTTTTCTGAAACATCATAAAAACTAAAGAAAGAAGCTGTATCTTTTGTTTCTGGTAAAAACTTGGAATAAGTTGAGCGACCTAAAGCTTGAATTCCACCCATTACTAATCCTACTAAAGAAGCCATAATATAAAACTCTTTTGGTGTGGTAATGAAATAGGCAAATCCACATAACAATACCCAAAAGGCATTGAGAAAAATTAACACTTTAATATTTCCAAATTTTGATGATGCTTTAGAAGTTAAAACTGCACCAACAATAGCTATAATTTGAATTAAAAGAATACAAGTTATTAGACCAATTTGACTTTCCTCTGCATCCTTCCAAAGTATTTCTTGCGCACCAAAATAGGTTGCAACAAGCATAACTGTTTGTACTGCCATACTAAACACAAAAAAACTCAATAAATAACGCTTCAATGGTATTTCAGTTTCTAATATTTGCCAGACTTTTTTTAATTCTTTAAATCCATTAAAAATTATTGAAAAATTAATTTTCTCATTATTCGAATTTCCTTTTGGTAAGTAATAGTAAGTGTATTGACTAAAAAGTATCCACCAAATTCCAACCATAGCAAAAGAATATCTCATAGCTTTGACAGATGCTTGCCCAGAAGTTCCTGAAATATGAAAAAAATCGGGTTTCATTATCATTGCTAAATTTACAATTAATAGTAAAACACTTCCGATATAACCTAACGAATATCCTTTTGCACTAATTTTATCTTGCTGATCTGGAAAAGCGATGTCGGGTAGATAGGAATTATAAAAAACCAAACTTCCCCAAAAACCAATTAATCCAAAAAAGTAAAAAGTTAGCCCCAATAATATATTATTTAAGTCAAAAAAAAATAAACCTATACAAGACAAAGCACCTACATAATTAAAAAAACGCATAAATATTTTTTTATTCCCAATAAAATCTGCAATACCTGATAATAATGGTGAAAGTATAGCAACGCATAAAAATGCGGTAGCTGTTACAAAACTAATTAATGCTGAATTTTTAAAACTATGTCCAAAAACATTGATATAAGGGTTTTCTTTAGTAAAAAGAGCATTATAAAAAATAGGGAAAACCGCTGAAGCAATTACCAAACTATAAACTGAATTAGCCCAATCATAGAAAGCCCATGCGTTTAATAACTTTTTACTTCCTTTTTGGAGATTTGTCATAAATAGTATTTAAAATAATAAAAGCTGCTCAAATTGAACAGCTCGAAGATAGTATATTTTTTATTATTTAAAAACCACTCCAAATTTTAATGCCTCAGCTTTTGCCTCGGGAATTAATCTTCTAAGGTTTGCAATTCTTGTTTGATCAGAAGGATGTGTACTCATGAATTCTTCAGGTTTTTTACCTCCAGAACTAGCAGACATTCTTCCCCAAAATTCAACTGCTTTTTCAGGATTATAACCGGCAATAGCCATTAAAGTTAATCCTATCTTATCAGCTTCGCTTTCATGACTTCTACTAAATGGTAGCATTCCTCCTATTTGAGTTGCTGCACCATATGCTGTCATTGCTATTTGCTGTGTTTGTGCTGAATTTGATCCTACTGCTGCACCAACACCTACTGCTCCTAATTGTTGCAACATTCCAGCACTCATTCGTTGTTGTCCATGATTGGCTAAAGCGTGTGAAACTTCATGTCCTAAAACAGTAGCTAGTCCTTCATCGTCTTTTGTAATGGGCAAAATACCAGAATATACAACAATTTTACCCCCTGGCATGCACCAAGCATTCACTTCTTTACTTTCAACTAATTTATATTCCCATTGGTAATCTTTGAGATAACCTTGGTATCCATTGGCATTCAGCCATTTTTCGGCAGCCATTTTAATTTTTATCCCGATAGATTCTACTCTTTTAGCATCAGTGGTTCCAGAAACTACTTTGTTCTCCTTTAAAAATGCTCCATATTGCTGGAATGCGGAAGGCAAAATTTCGCTATTAGGAACTAATGCCATAGTGTTTTTACCTGTGAATGGATTTTTAGCGCAAGAAAAAACTAAAACTGCAAAACAAATAACTGATAATAAAATTCCTTTTTTCATGATTACAATATTTTAAAGTCAAAGTTACATAATCTTTAAGATTAATAATTATATAATTCAATTACTAATAATAAGTAAGTCCGTAAAATCTCTATCAATAATTAAAGTATTGATAACATTTATTGTATTTGATCTAAAGCTGTTTTCTCATTAGGGGATAAATAATTAAAGTTCTATAAATAGTAAGTTTTAGGATATAATAAAAAAAATAGGATTTGTGTTGAAATAAAATATCATTAATAACTTGACTACAAATGCTTGTACATAAAATAACCCTTCCCGTTTTGGTCAGAGTTACTAGAAAAAGGCATGGACAGTAACGCATTGACTGTGCTGCACCTATAAAACAAAAAGTCCTTC
>NZ_JBMOGV010000065.1:0-12115 GCF_049318185.1 Flavobacterium sp.
AGAGCAAATTTGTCGGGCTAGGGTTTGGTTTTTTCCTTGAAGGAATTGTATAACGGCATCTATGGTGTTGATGTAATCTTGTTTTAGAGAATAAATTCGTTGTAGGTTGGAAGTTGGGAGCTGGAAGCTGGAAGCATTGAAAATAGAATTCAATCCTTCTTTTGAGAATAATTCTAAAATCACTTCTATGCCCAAATCCATTTGGAAGCTGGAAATGTTTTTGGTATTCAAAAACCCTTTCAAATAGGCCGTTGCGGGGTAGGGCGTGTTGAGTTGGGTGAATGGTGGAGTTATAAGAAGAAGGTCTTTCATTTATTTTTTAGGTAACGAACAAATGTAACGGTTTGTCTTAAAACAAAAAAATCCCAAGCTATTAACTTGGGATTTTGGTTTAATCCTCTTTTATGGTAATGATTACTTCTTCATCGAATTTGTATTCCCCTTTTTTGAAGAGTAGTTTAGTTTTTAGTTAAACTTTTTGTATAGTTCACGAGCAAGATGCTCACGCAAGCGTGGGGAATAATGAAAAAAATTAATTTGCTTTCTTCTTTAGTACAAGTAAACTTTTAATATCTTTTGATATACTGTCTGGAAATTTTATAATTTCCATATTGTAATCATTAACATTCTTGATTTTTTTTAAGGTATCTATTGTATGAAATTTATTTTCAAAAAACACATAAACTTTTGATTGATCAGATTTATTATTCAAAATACTACGTACTTGATTATCTGTCGGATTACCTTCTACAGTAAAACTACTTTTTATTTCTTCTTTTTTAATAAAATTATCTGCTTTTACTTGAGCAAACGATAATGAAGATTTAAAAAAAACTAGCAAATAAATGACGTTAATTAATTTCATTATTATATTTTTTAATTATCATATTCTTCATAAAAACAAAAACTTAAATCAACCACAATATTCAATAAAAAAAGTAGTTTAAGTTTTCAGCACCAAATAAACTGAGACAGAAAACTGCAAACTAAAAATTATCCTTTTAACCAAGCCGTGTTTAGTTTTTCTTTGGAAGTATCCGTCATTTTGTACCCTTCTTCTTCTTCTGTGTCTAATTTCACTTCACCTTTGATAGTTTGTTCTACTCCGTCTCTTTTGATTTTTAGAGTGATAGCATCTCCTGATTTCCAGTTTTGACTTTCTATTATCAAATCATAGATGTTATCAAGATTATATGATTTGTTATTGATGGACTCAATAATATCATCACCTTTCAAACCTAGATTCGTCATAAAGCCGTTTAAATCATCACTAGAAATTACCATTATTTCTTTAGTCGTAGGATTTACAGTAATAAAAGGTGTTGACTGATCTTTCAAAAAGGGATTTACGGGTGTTTGAATTTTAGCTTTAGTAACGCCAACTTTCGCAAAGTACACTTCATAAGGAATTGGAGTTTTTCCTGCTACATAGGTATTTAAAAACTCGCCCACTTCTGGATAGGTCAATGATACTATTTTAGCAAAAAGTTCCTCGTCATTAAATGGCTTTATTGGACCATATTCTTTGGATAATTTTTTCATCAAATCTAAAATGCCTCTTTCGCCATTACTTTTTTCGCGAATAATAATATCAATACACATTCCTATCAATGCTCCTTTTTCGTAAACATTTAAGTATTGGTCTTTATAAGGTTCAACCAAAACATTAGCACTCATTTCAGTGAAAGACATCGTGTCATTTAGATTGGATGCATTATTTATTTTGCCTGACATCCTTTGGTAGAACTCATCAGAGTCAATTAATCCCTGATTTACTTGGAATAGATTCGCAAAATATTCAGTAACGCCTTCATACATCCAAAGGTGCTTTGACATTTTTGGGTCGTTGTAATCGAAATATTGAATTTCTTTAGAATGAATGCTTAGTGGAGTTACTGTATGGAAAAATTCGTGAGATACAACATCTTTAATTTGTTCGCCCAAAGCTTCTGTAGGCATCATATCTGGAAAACATACTGTTGTGGAAGTGTGGTGTTCTAATGCTCCAAAACCCTTGGCGTCATTGCCTTGCATATCTGAAAGATATAATAAAACTGTGTATCGTTTGTTGGTATTAATTGAACCTAAAAAAGCTTTTTGTGCGCGCATTGTTTTCTCTAAATCGGGCAACAATGATTTGGCAGTATGCGTTCCAGAAGGAGAATAGACACTAAAAAGAATTTGCATTCCATCCACTATGAAGGTTTCATAGTCAGGTTTTGAATACATTATTGGATTGTCTCCTAATTCAAAATAACGTGAAGTAATAAAATTATCTACTGTATCGCTTTTATCAATATCTATCATAGAGGTAGCACCAAAAAGTGTTGCTGGATGCAAAACAGTGACATTTTGTTGAATATCTTTTTTTCCGTCAAAATAACCTATAAAACAATGCGTATTTAGCATAAAAATTTTCCCTTCCAAAATATTACTTCCTGCTGGTGAGAAAATGTCTTCTTTGCCAAATCCGCTTCCTTTTTCGGTATCATAGGTATCATTAACCCAATAGGTAATTTTTGAAAGTGCTTTTGCATTACTAATTCTCCATGAATTGTCATCAGTTTTTGAGGTCAGAATTTCTTTTCCTGCATTGTCAAAAGCTTTCAAATCATCAATCAGTTTTCCATAATTGTCTGTAGAATAAGTTCCAGGAACTGTTTTTGGAATATGAAAAACTATTTCATTTGAAGTGAATTTTGGCGGAGTAATCGTTACCATTACTTTATCATCTTTCACTTGATTTAAATCTATAGTCACTTTTACTTGCTCTTTTACTACTGAATTAGCGGAAGATTTTTTTTGTGCCGTTGCATTAAATGTGAGGACTGACAGTGCCAAAACGGCGCTTAGAATTAGTTTTTTCATATTCAAATAAATTATTTTTTTAATAAGTCATCAAAAGTAAACATTAGTAACAATTGTTTTTAAACTTTTAGATTTGATTAACAAATTATCATAAAAAAACTCTTGATAAACAAGAGTTTTTTTTAATTAATCAAATTTATTTTTGATGTAGTATTTACTGTCTAAATCATCATCGAAATCATCGATAATTGGTTTTGGTTTTGGTTTACTTCCTGCAGCTTTCTTTTTCCAAAGTTCAAATTTATCTTTGGTAAGACGTTTACGCATTAATTCGGTTACTTCATTTTCTGTAAGCCCAAATTCTTCTTTAATTACTTCAAAAGGCTTTCTTTCCTCTTGAGCCATACTGACAACTCTTTCGATTTGTTCGTTATTAAATTCTGATAATTTACTTTTTTTCATTGCTGTAAAAGTATTTTTTAAATAGATTTCCGTTGATTAATTCTAACCCAATATTAATAAAAAAAATAATTAGTTTTCAAAAGCATATATTTTTTTTTATAATTATGTATTTGGAGAGCGATATTTTTGAAAAGGGATGGCTAATAAATTACCAAGTTTGTTGTTCTGCCCTGGATTCATGTGTGTGTCAACCCCATAAATAAGTTTATCTCTATCTAGAGTTTTGAAGGTTCCAAATAATCTATCCCAAACGGAAAAAATATTACCGTAATTACTATCTGTGTAGGGCAAAACATAATGATGATGCACTTTATGCATATCAGGAGAAACTATAAAATAACTTAGAAAATTATCTACTTTTTTAGGTAAAACAATGTTAGCATGATTGAATTGAGTAGCAACTACTGAAAGTGTTTGGTATAAAAAAACCATCCACATTGGACATCCAACAATTAAAACACCTAGCGTTGTAAAAATAAATCGCAAAACACTTTCCCCAGGATGATGACGATTGGCGGAAGTAGTGTCAATAAATGTGTCCGTATGATGTATCAAATGAAAACGCCAAAGAAATTTTACTTTATGCTCTATAAGATGCACCGTATAAGCACCAATTAAATCTAAAAGTAACAATCCAACAATAGTATAAATCCAAAGATTAAAACCTGATAACCAGTTCAATATGCCAAAGTGATTTTCAGTTGTCCAATTAGCAGTTTTTAGCAAAATTATAGCTAAGAAAAAATTGACTATAATCGTTGTTACAGTAAAAAAAATATTGATACCAGCATGTTGCCATTTGTTATACTTAAATTTAAAAAAGGGCACGGCAGTTTCTATCAACCAAAAAAAAGCAATTCCTCCTGCTAAAATCATAGCTCTATGTGAAGATGGAATACACGAAAAATAATTGATTATTTCGTTCATATTTGTAAATTTATTTCAAATGTAATAATATAGTATTATTTGATACTTCGGAAAGTGAGATTTATTCTTGGCCCAATTATTTTAGAAGTTTTAGGAATTTGATGTTTCCAAAAATGTTGTGTGGTGCCTTTCATCAACAATAAACTCCCGTGTTCTAGATTTATTTTTAGTCTTTGGTCTTTCAAAGTATTATGTTGCAAATGAAAAAATCGCTCTGCTCCAAAACTAACAGAAGCAATAACTGGATTGCTACCTAATTCCTTTTCATTATCAGCATGCCAGCCATTGCTGTCTTTTCCGTCGCGATACTGATTTAGTAAAACTGTGGTGAAAATTTCATCACAAACCGATTCAATTTCGTTTTTGATAAATAGCAATAATGGATTCCATGGTTTGGGGTGCATGACAATATTTGAATAAGCGTAAGGTTTTCCTTCATTCCCAAAAAGTGCTGTCAATCTTGGTTGAGGATAAGTTTTTCCGAAAACAGTTATATCATCTTGTTGCCATGGAATTTCGTTTTGTAATTTTTCAAATAATTCATTGGAGCGATTATTAGGAAAGAAATTAGAATAGTAGGTTATATCTGCATCAGGAAGATCAAAGTTTATTTTATCTGTAGGAAAAAGAGAATTCAAAATTAATGCTTCTTAAAATTAATATTCATAATTACAATAGCTAAAATAATCAACATTATTCCAATCCATTGGGATAAAATTACATTTTCGTTTAGAATAAAAAAAGCCATTGTAACAGAAACAGGTAATTCGAGAGAGGAAACTATGCTGCCCAAACCAATTCCAGTTAATGGAAAACCAGCATTTAATAACATGGGTGGAATGACTGTTCCGAAGAGCGCAATTAGTATTCCCCATTTAAAGAAAATATCATAATTAAATGGTGTATGCTGAGTAAATATTGCAAAAATAAACACAATAACTCCACCACCTAAAAGCATATATAAGCTTCGTTGAGCAGGAGATATTGATGTAGCTACTTTATTTGCAGCAAACATTGTCGTTGTGAAGGAAACTGCCGCTAATAGGCCTAAAACAACTCCTTTAAAATTAAGTGCTATCTTGTTATAAAAAAGATTGGTTGCCAATGCTGTTCCCAATAGAACAATAACTACTGAAACTATTTTAATTTTTGAAGGAACTTTTTTATCTAAGAACATTTCTAATAAAACTCCCATCCAAACTGTTTGCATCAACAAAACAATTCCAATCGATACTGGAATGTATTTTACGGCCAAATAATAAAAAATACTTGTTAACCCTGTTGAAGTTCCAACTAGCATTAACTTTTTAATATCTATTGAAGAGGCTTTTATGCTAGTATTTATTTTTTTATTTTTTTGAAATAGAGTAATAAGTAGTATCAAAAAAATTC
Source organism: Flavobacterium sp. (assembly GCF_049318185.1). Taxonomy (GTDB): domain Bacteria; phylum Bacteroidota; class Bacteroidia; order Flavobacteriales; family Flavobacteriaceae; genus Flavobacterium. The sequence continues at coordinate 5,590 of NZ_JBMOGV010000065.1, forward strand.
CAATTATAAATTGAGCCGTAATCACTTCTGCTGTCGTATAATGAAGTCCTTGGGAGCTAGTATCGGCATAAGCCAATTTTACAAAAGTAGCTAACATTCCATAGCTTGTAGCTCCTAGTCCAACAAGAAAAACTCCTTTTAATGCTTTATTTCCAAACATAATTTTCTTTTTTAAAAAGCGAATAAAGATATAGAATAGAAACTGTTTATAGAGAAGTAATTTAAAACAAAAAACCATCACTGTAAAGTAATGGTTTTATTATTGAGCCGGCGGAGGGACTCGAACCCACGACCTGCTGATTACAAATCAGCTGCTCTAGCCAACTGAGCTACGCTGGCGTCTCAATGTGTATGCAAATATAAAAGTCAAATTTAATTCACCAAAATATTTTTACATTTTTTTATTGTTTTTTCTAATTACAAAGCATTGATTTTTTCAACCAATTGATTTGCAGTTTGTTCTAATTCAACATTGATTTGTTTGAAGTGTGCTTTTTTATTTTCTACATTTTTAGCATTCACTTTTGTAATTAAACCATCAAAAGACGCAATTGCTTCATCAATAATAGCATTTGTTTTATCAGAAGGTTTTCCTGAAGAAGTCATTTCATAAATGTATACTGCTTCAATAATATCTCCTAAAACAAAATTGATGTCTTTTTTTAAATTTTTAACACTTCCCATTTTTTTGTAAATTTTAAATTTGGCGCAAAATTACATTATTTCTTTAGATTACAAACTACGAAATATAAATTTCTAGTATGGAAGCTTGTCCATTGAATTGAAAATCAGTCAATGAAGCAGGGATTAAAAGGGTGTCGCCTTTACAATATTGAAAAGTTTCTTTATTAATTGTCATTTCAAAACTTCCATCAACACACATATAAACAGTAAAAGAGTTTTGGCTTTTATTCACTTTTACTTCTCCATTCAAAGGAATTATATTAGTGGTGAAAAAGCGACAATCAACTAATGAATTAGAAACATTTTCTTTTTTTAAATAGTCTTTTTGGGCTTCAACGGTTTCATAATTTATGGCTTCTAAAGCTAAATCAATATGCAAATCGCGCAAATTTCCATTAGCATCCACTCTATCAAAGTCATACAGACGATAAGTAATATCCGAATTTTGTTGAATTTCTGCAATCAGAGTTCCAGCACCAATAGCATGAACAGTTCCAGTTTCCAAAAAGTAAACCTCGCCTTGTTTTACTGTTTTGGTATCTAAAATAGTGAGTAATGTTTTATTCTTTAGGTTTTGAACATATTCCTCTGCTGAAGATTTTTTTTTGAAACCTAAAATCAATCGGGCATTTTCATCAGCTTGCATGACATACCACATTTCTGTTTTTCCAAACGAATTGTGACGCTCTTTTGCTAGTTTATCATTAGGATGTACCTGAATAGACAAATCGTCACGAGCATCAAGGTATTTGAAAAGTAATGGAAATTGTTTTCCGAATTTTGCGTAAACAGTAGTTCCTAAAATAGCTTCGGGAAATTCATTAATCAAATCGTTTAGTGATTTTCCTTTATAAACTCCATTGGAAACAACACTAACATCATTTTCAACGGTTGAAATTTCCCAACTTTCCCCAGTACTATTGGACATTATAGGTTTGTTGAGATAATTTTTTAATTTGGTTCCACCCCAAATCCTTTCCTTCAAAATGGGTTCAAATTGTAACGGATATAATTTCATCGACAAGATTTTAAACAAACTTACATTCTTTTCAGAATTTCGAGTGCTTTTTGAATGTGAATTTTTGCTGATATGTTATCAAAAATTAATTGAACAACTCCGTTTTTATCAATAACATAAGTGGCTCTTCCTGGAAGCAAACCCAAAAAATCATTGGGAACGCCAAATTGTGTTCTAATCTTTTTATCAAAATCAGAAAGCAATATAAACGGAAGTTTGTAACGAGAAGCAAATTTTTGGTGGGATTGCAAACTATCGCTACTAATTCCTATTACCTCAGCACCTAATGCTTTAAAATCTTCATATTGGTCACGAAAGGCACAGGCTTGAATGGTGCAACCTGGTGTATCATCTTTAGGATAAAAGTAAATAACTAACGGTTTACCAATATAATCTCTAATCTCAAAAGATTTTCCTTCACCATCTATGGAGGTAAAAAAAGGAATCTTATCACCTACTTGTAAAGCCATTATGCTCCTTTATAAGTTACAAAATTTCGAGGTGTTTCATATAACACTATCTCTAAATCTTTATTTGTATCAATATATTTTCTAAGTTTCTGCCAAATAACCACTGCTATGTTCTCGGCAGTAGGATTTAAATCAGCAAAATCGGAAACATCTAGGTTTAGATTTTTATGGTCGAAAGCATTTTCAACATGTTCTTTGATTAAATCGGCTAAAATTTTTACATCCATTACAAAACCTGTTTCTTGGTCAATTTCTCCAGTAACAGAAACGATGAGTTCATAATTATGACCATGAAAATTGGGGTTATTGCACTTGCCAAAAATGGCATCATTTTTTTCTACAGACCAATCTTTGCGATACAATCGATGTGCCGCGTTGAAATGGGCTTTTCTTGATACTGTAACTTTCATAGTGATTTTATATTGTTGATTTTATGATTATTGATTTATGATTGTTGATTAACGGATTAAGATTGTTGATTTTTACCTTTCTGAAATCTCAATTCAAAAATCAGCATTCTTAAATCTTATGTTCTTCTAAGAAATGATAAAATTTATCGAAAATAATTTTAAACCAAACCGTATAGATGTCAGGATTTATAAACATGTCTGTTTTCACATCTTCGATTTTCATCCATTTCCAGCTTGCTACTTCATCAGGATTGATGATAGGTTCATCATCATAATAACCAATCATAACATGGTCCAATTCATGTTCCGTCAAACCATTATCAAATGGTGCTTTGTAGATAAAATGAAACAATTCTTTAAGTTCTGTTTTGAATCCCATTTCTTCAAATAATCTTCGTTTTCCTGCTTGTATATTAGTTTCTGCTTCACGCTGATGACTGCAACAAGTATTGGTCCAAAGTAATGGTGAATGGTATTTATGATGAGCACGCTGTTGTAGCATAATTTCATTATTTTTATTTAACACAAAAACCGAAAAAGCACGGTGCAAAATTGCTTTTTTATGTGCTTCTAATTTATTCATTAACCCGATAGGTTCATCTTGTTCATTCACCAAGATTACTTTTTCTTCCACCATAATTTTAAATAATCTTTCAAAAATACGAAAAAAAATAAGGCTTAATAATTACAAACCTCGAACAACCGTTAAACTTTCCTTAAATCATAACAATTTGCAATCTAACTGACATTTTGAGTGGTAATTGTAATGTAAATTTGTACTTGATTTAAATCAATTACTATGAAAAAATACTTTTTTAACTTCATACTTTTGACACCACTATTCATGTTGAATGCTTGTGGGCAAATTAACAGCAACCAAAACTCAATAAAAAAAACTACTACTATGGAAAACGTGATTTCAAAACCCGAAAATCCTTATTATTCAAATACAGACAATACAAAGTTAAATGTATCAGATACTGAATGGAAAAAAGTTCTATCAGCCGATTTGTATGCTGTAGCCCGAGAAGCAGATACCGAAAGAGCATTCACTGGAAAAATGTGGCAATCTGAAACCAAAGGCACCTATTATTGTGCTGCTTGTGGATTGAAACTTTTCAAATCAGAACAAAAATTTGTGAGTAGTTGTGGTTGGCCAAGTTTTTTTGAACAAGAAAACAAAAATAGCGTCGTTTTCAAAGATGATAATTCTTATGGTATGAAACGTACCGAAGCACTTTGTGGAAGATGCAACAGCCATTTGGGGCATCTTTTTGACGATGGCCCTGAGCCAACCGGAAAACGCTATTGCATGAATGCCATTTCATTAGATTTTGTTCCAGATGGAGTTACCTCAACTACAGGAAATTTGGAAACTATTGTACTTGGTGGTGGATGTTTTTGGTGTGTGGAAGCCGTTTACGAAAACCTGGAGGGTGTAAAAAGTGTCTATTCTGGTTATGCAGGCGGAACAGTTGAAAATCCTAGTTATGAAGAAGTTTGCACAGGCAGAACAGGTGCTGCAGAAGTCGTTGAAATTACGTATGACAAATCCAAAACAAACTTAGACGAGATATTCCAAGTGTTTTTTACTGTTCACGACCCAACAACACTAAACCGTCAAGGCGCAGATGCCGGAACGCAATACCGTTCTGCCATTTTTTATAAAAATGAAAATGAGAAGAAAGTAGCTGAGAGTTTAATTGCAGCGTTAAATGAAAAAGTTTTTTCTAACAAAATTGTAACCACACTCGAAGCATTGCAGAAATTCTATAAAGCGGAATCCTATCATCAAGGGTATTATCAAAATAATAAAAACCAACCCTATTGCCAAATGGTTATTCAACCGAAGCTTGAAAAATTCGAAAAAGTTTTTAAAGATAGATTGAAAAAGAAATAATAATAAAAATGCCCCGAAAAATCGGGGCATTTTTATTATAGTATATAATCTGTATTAATAAAATTCGATTCTTTACTGTTCAATAACGCTTGCAATATTTCATTGTTATAAGCATTGTCTTTAGAGGCTACAAAAGTTCGAATAGAGAAAGAACGTAACGCATCATGAATACTCAAAGTTCCTACGGCGGAGTCTTTTCTTCCGGTAAACGGATACACATCTGGTCCGCGCTGGCATGAACTATTCAAATTTACACGACAAACCAAGTTCACCAATGTATCTATTAGTGGCGCAATGGTTTTAATATCTCGACCAAACAAACTCACTTGTTGTCCATAGTTTGACTCAGCCATATCATTCAAAGGTTCTTGTATGTCTTTGAACGTCAATATAGGAATTACTGGACCAAATTGTTCTTCATGGTACACTCGCATTTCTTTATTTATAGGAAACAAAACGGCTGGGAAAATATAATTTTCGGAGCGCTCGCCACCTTTGGTATTAATAACTTTTGCGCCTTTGGTAGTAGCATCATCTATTAATTCTTGAATGTAATTTGGTTTTTCGACTTCGGGTAATGGAGTCAAGGACACGCCTTTCTCCCATGGATTTCCAAAAGGTAACGCATCTACTTTCTCCACAAATCTTCGGTTGAATTCTTCTGCAATTGACTCGTGAACATATAGAATTTTCAACGCCGTGCAACGCTGTCCATTAAAAGAAAGTGTTCCCATTACACATTCCTGAATAGCCAAATCCAAATCGGCATCAGGAAGAATAATCGCAGGATTTTTTGCTTCCAATCCTAAAATCAAACGCAAACGATTTTTATTGGGATGCTGGTCTTGCAGAGCAATAGCAGACTTACTATTGCCAATCAAAGCCAAAATATCTATTTTTCCAGATTTCATTATTGGTGATGCCACATCTCTACCTCTACCATATACAATATTAATAACACCTTTGGGAAAACTACTTCTGAACGCTTCAAGTAGCGGAGAAATCAATAGTACTCCGTGTTTAGCAGGTTTAAAAATCACAGTATTACCCATAATAATGGCAGGAATTAATAACGAAAAAGTTTCATTCAACGGATAATTATAAGGGCCAAGACACAATACAACACCTAACGGACCTCGACGTACCATAGCATTTACACCTTGACTTTTGGAAAAACGAGCAGATCTTCTATCCAATTGTTTGTAATCTTCTATGGTGTCGTAAATATATTCGACCGTTCTGTCAAATTCTTTCTCTGAGTCTCCAAGTGATTTTCCTATTTCCCACATCAAATATTTGACTACTTCGCTACGAGTGGTTTTCATTTGAGTGACAAATTGCTCCATGCATCTAATTCGTTCACTCACTTTCATTGTTGGCCATGTTCCTTGTCCTTTATCATAAGCATCAACAGCAGATTTGATAACTTCATCGGCAGCAGCTTCGCCCATTGTTGGTATGGTGCCAAGTAATGTTGGAGCATAAATCTCAGTCGAGGATATTGTGGAAAAAACTTCGGAGGTTTCGCCTGTCCATTTTTTTAGTTCGCCATTAACGAGATAAGTATTTTGATGTAATACATTTGTAATTTGGAATTCTTCTGGTATAAAATTCATCTTGAAGTTTTTACGTTAAAAGTTTTTATTAAATATTGATTTTAATTGGTAGTGAAATAAATTATTAAAATTAAAAATCTGCTTAGATATTATTCAGAAACTAAACTTTCTAAATAAGCAAGAAAACGAGAAATTATTCCCCTTTTATTAGCTAAATAATCCTTGTTGATAGCATTATTTTCAAAAGCCCTGAATGTCGAAACAAAAAAAGCAATGAAACAAAAAACTACAACTGAGGTGAAAATTAAAATGTCTAAATTTTTCATTTATTTTTTGAGTTTGAGATTAAAGAAAATTAATAACCCAACAATTGTAGGTGGCCACAGACCTATAAAAATTGCTTTTTTGAAGTTATTCTCAACTAAATAAATGTATTCAGATATAAAAATTAAACATACCACAATAACTAAAATAAAGAGTTCAGATTT
>NZ_JBMOGV010000066.1:0-12101 GCF_049318185.1 Flavobacterium sp.
CATCAGATATTAGAAACGGATTATGCATCAAGTTCAATCACGATATTTATAAAATCATTGAATTTCTTCACGTAAAACCGGGGAAAGGTCCCGCTTTTGTAAGAACTAAATTAAAAAGTTTAACCAATGGAAAAGTATTAGACAATACATTTTCAGCTGGACATAAAATTGATACGGTTAGGGTTGAAACTCAAAATTTTCAATACTTATATGCCGAAGGTGATCAATTTCATTTTATGAACACTGAATCCTATGAGCAAATAACTTTAAATAAAGATATATTAGATGCTCCCGATTTATTGAAAGAAGGAACAAACGTTATGGTTCAAATTAATACAGAAACAGAATTACCACTTTCTGTAGATATGCCAGCTTCTATTGTTTTAGAAGTTACTTATGCAGAACCAGGAGTAAAAGGAAATACAGCAACCAATGCTACTAAACCTGCTAAAGTAGAAACTGGAGCCTCGGTTAACGTTCCTTTATTTATCAACGAAGGTGATAAAATCAAAATTGATACCGCTACTGGTTCTTATATGGAAAGAGTTAAAGAATAGTAATCAGTACGCTGTGTTTAGTTAGCAGATAAAACTGAACACTAAAAACTGAACATTATAAAAAATGAAATTTTCAAGAATACATACACTAAAAGAAATCGCTACTATTATCGGTTGCCAATTTGTTGGTTCGGATGATTTTGAAGTTCATGGCATGAATGAAATTCATGTAGTAGCACCAGGTGATATTGTTTTTGTTGATCATCCAAAGTATTATGATAAAGCATTAAAATCAGCAGCGACTATTATCTTAATTAACAAAGAAGTAGATTGTCCAATTGGAAAAGCGTTGTTGATTTCTGATGATCCTTTTAGAGATTTTAATACACTTACTAAATATTTCAGACCCTTTGTTGCTGCTACAGCAAGTGTTTCGGCTTCCGCCAAAATAGGAGACGGAACGGTTATTCAACCAAATTGTTTTATAGGTAACAATGTAACTATTGGAAAAAGCTGTTTGTTGCATGCCAATGTAATTGTATATGATAATACCATTATTGGAGACAATGTAATTATTCATTCAGGAAGCATTCTTGGTGCTGATGCCTTTTATTATAAAAAACGTCCCGAAGGATTTGACCAATTACTTTCGGGTGGAAGAGTTATCATTGAAGATAATGTTGGAATAGGTGCTTTGTGTACTATTGATAAAGGAGTTACCGGTGATACTACCATAGGTGCTGGAACAAAGATTGATAATCAAGTCCACGTAGGACATGATACCATAATTGGAAAAAAATGTTTAATTGCCGCTCAAACAGGGATTGCTGGTTGTGTAATTATTGAGGATGAAGTAACACTTTGGGGACAAGTAGGTACAACAAGCGGAATCACTATTGGAGCCAAAGCTGTAGTACTGGGTCAAACTGGAGTTAGTAAATCCATAGAAGGAGGAAAGACCTATTATGGAACCCCTATAGATGAAGCCCGTGAGAAAATGAAGCAATTTGCTAATCTTAAAAAAATCCCTGAAATTTTAAATAAATTAAAATAGTCTAGAGAATAGATTTTATGGACACATTTCATAGTTATAACGGAATTTAAAGATTATGCAGAGGTTGTCAAATAAGCCAACACCAGTAATTTCGAAAAAAACTAATCACATATCACTAATTACTAATTACTATTTTCTACTTTTGCAGCACTTAAAATAAAAACAAATAAACATACAAAAACATGAGCGTTTTAGTTAATAAAAATTCAAAAATAATTGTACAAGGATTTACAGGAAGTGAAGGAACTTTTCATGCCTCTCAAATGATTGAATATGGAACAAATGTGGTGGGTGGTGTTACTCCAGGAAAGGGAGGGACAACTCATTTAGACAGACCTGTATTTAATACCGTAAAAGACGCTGTGGAACAAGCTGGAGCTGATACTACAATTATTTTCGTTCCGCCAGCTTTTGCTGCTGATGCCATTATGGAAGCTGCTGATGCAGGAATTAAAGTAATTATCACGATTACTGAAGGTATCCCTGTAGCTGATATGATTAAAGCGTATGGCTATGTTAAAAATAAAAATTGTAGACTAATAGGTCCTAATTGCCCTGGAGTAATTACACCAGGTGAAGCAAAAGTGGGTATCATGCCTGGTTTTGTTTTCAAAAAAGGAAATGTTGGAATTGTATCTAAATCTGGAACATTAACTTATGAAGCTGCTGATCAAGTTGTCAAGCAAGGGTTGGGAATAACTACTGCCATTGGAATTGGGGGTGATCCAATTATTGGAACTACAACTAAAGAAGCCGTTGAGTTATTAATGAATGACTCAGAAACGGAATGTATCATTATGATTGGTGAAATTGGTGGCCAACTAGAAGCAGATGCTGCCAAATGGATAAAAGCTGATGGTAATCGTAAACCCGTGATTGGTTTTATAGCGGGAGAAACCGCACCAAAAGGGAGAACTATGGGACATGCTGGTGCAATTGTTGGTGGTTCTGACGATACAGCTGAAGCCAAAAAACGCATCATGAGAGAATGTGGTATTCACGTTGTGGATTCTCCCGCAGAGATTGGTAAGAAAGTAAAAGAAGTGATGGGATAATTTCCATTTCAATTATATAAAAGCTCCAAAATATTTTGGAGCTTTTTTTTGTATATACTGTTTTTAAAAACTACTTATTGATTATAACCTTTACAGTTTTATCATTTTTTCCATCCGTAACTTTTACAAAATAAACACCATTATATATTGTTTCTGTTTCGATAACTGATAATGTACTTCCTTGAAAAATTTTACTTGATTTTACGGTTTGACCTAATTCATTTATTAAATAAACATTCCTATCATTAACGGCCATGGGAATTTGAATAACAACTGTACTATCAGAGTAATTGTAAATGTAATTTTTTACTAAGTATAAATTATTCTATATTTGACCTTTCAATTAAAAATTCAAAACTAACTTTTATACAAATGAAATTATTAGAAGGAAAAGTAGCCATTATTACTGGCGCAAGTAGAGGAATTGGTAGCGGTATTGCTAAAGTTTTTGCACAACATGGCGCTAATGTTGCCTTTACTTATAGCTCTTCTGCCGAAAGTGCTATGGCTTTAGAAAATGAATTATCAGCTATGGGAATCAAAGCCAAAGGATATAAATCAAACGCCGCTGATTTTAATGAAGCGCAAAAATTAGTTGATGATGTTATGGCTGAGTTTGGAAATGTAGATGTATTAATAAATAATGCGGGAATTACCAAAGACAACCTTTTAATGCGTATGTCTGAAGAAGATTTTGATAAAGTAATTGAAATCAACTTAAAATCCGTTTTCAATATGACCAAAGCGGTTCAGAAAATTATGCTAAAAAACCGCAAAGGTTCTATCGTGAATATGAGTTCAGTTGTGGGTGTAAAAGGCAATGCTGGTCAGGCCAATTATGCGGCTTCAAAAGCTGGAATGATTGGGTTTACTAAATCAGTAGCCCTAGAATTAGGTTCTAGAAATATTCGTTGTAATGCCATTGCTCCTGGATTTATTGAAACAGAAATGACTGCCAAACTAAATGATGATGTGGTACAAGGTTGGAGAGATTCAATTCCGTTAAAACGTGGCGGTACTCCAGAAGATGTGGCCAATGCATGTTTATATTTTGCTTCTGATATGAGTGCATATGTATCTGGACAAGTATTGAATGTGTGTGGTGGAATGCTAACTTAAAACAGTAAGCAGTGTTCAGAAATTAGTTGGCAGAAAGCCAGTAAAACTGAACACTAATAACTGAATACTGAACACTTAAACTATGAACACATCAACAATCCTGTTATTACTCGTATCAATACTAATTGCTGCTAGTGTTTCATTTTACCATTATATTTATAAAGTCAAAAGCAAATCTAAAGTCACTTTGCTTTTGGCTTTTTTGCGTTTTTTCAGTGTGTTGGGATTGTTAGTGTTGTTGATAAATCCAATAATCTCTCGCAGAACCATTGAAACCATTAAAACCCCATTGCCAATAGTTATCGATAACTCAGCCTCTATAGCCGATCTAAAAGCAAACAAAATAGCTTTAGAATTGTTTGAGAAGCTAAAAGAAAACACAGCTCTCTCCGATAAGTTTGATTTACAAACCTATCAATTTGATACTGATTTTTCACCTTCGGATACTATAGATTTTAAAGGTAAACAATCCAACATTGATGTAGTGGCTAAAAGCTTAAAAGAAATCTATAAAAACCAATCGTTTCCGACGATTTTGTTATCAGATGGAAATCAAACTTCGGGAGAAGATTATGTGTTTGGGTTTACTCCTGCTAATAAAGTCTATCCTCTAGTAGTTGGCGATACTATTACCTATTTGGATTTAAAGATTACCCAACTCAACGTAAACAAGTATGCCTTTCACAAAAATAAATTTCCTGTAGAAGTATTCTTGAATTATGCTGGAACAAAAGCTATCAATGCTTCTTTTAAAATAACGCAAGGCAATACCTTATTAACCGAACAAACTGTTGCTTTTTCTCCTACTAAAAAATCAGCTACGATTTCTATTTTATTACCTGCGGATAGGGTAGGACTGCAAATTTTGAAAGCCACTATTAGTTCCAAAGCACAGGAAAAAAACACTTATAACAATACTAAAAATTTTGCCGTTGAAGTAATTGATCAAAAAACAGAAGTAGCCTTAATTGCCGATTTTGCTCATCCTGATTTAGGAGCTATCAAACGTAGCATTGAGACTAATGTACAAAGAAAGGTAACGATACTTAAACCAAATGAAATCAAATTGTTAACAGATTATAATGTTTTGATATTGTATCAACCAACGGTAGCGTTCAAAAGCATATTCGAACAGAATGCTAAGGCTAAAATAAACACTTGGATTATCACAGGAAATGATACCGATTTTAATTTCTTAAACCAAAATCAAAATAGTTTTACCTTCAAATCGAGTGGTCAAAAAGAAGATTATTTGGCTTCCTTTGATAGTCAATTCAATTTATTTGCTTTAGATAATATCGGGTTTGAACAATTTCCTCCTTTAGAAAATCCTTTCGGAACCATAACAACTCAAGGGAATATCAATACTTTATTGTCTTCTTCGATTAGAAATATTGCGACCAACCAACCTTTGTTAACCTTTACTGAGAATCAAGGTGTAAGAGGGGCTTACTTATTTGGAGAAAACATCTGGAAATGGCGCGCTGAGAATTATGTCAACAAGAAGAACTTTACTGATTTTGATATTTTCTTAGACAAAACCATTCAGTATTTAGCATCAAACAATGCACGTAAATCTATGGTAGTAACTCATGAACGATTTTATAACTCAGGAGAAGGAATTGAGATTACGGCACAATATTTCAACAAGAATTATGAACTCGATGAAAAGGCGAGGTTGACAATAGCGGTTACAAATACCAAAACCAAACAAGTAAAAAACTTCGATTTACTGAGAACTACGAATGCGTTTCAAGCTAATTTGGATGGTTTAGCAGCAGGAAATTATAAGTTTACGGTCAAAGAATTGAACTCTAATTCGGTTTACAGCAGTAGTTTTGAAGTATTAGACTTTGATATTGAAAAACAATTCGTAAATGCTGATTGGAATAAACTCAATCAACTAGCTAATCAAACGCATGGTAGAGCTTATTTGCCTAGTAAAGTAGGTATTTTGGTAAAACAACTCCTAGAAGACGAGAGCTATAAAGCCATTCAAAAAACCATAGTTAAGAAGTCACCGTTGATAGATTGGATTTGGTTATTGGTGTTATTAGTTCTTTCTTTAGCTGCAGAATGGTTCATCAGAAAGTATAACGGCATGTTATAAAATGCTATATTTTTTTAATCTAAATCCTTTGTTTTCAACGTTTGCTTCAAACTAAAATAGCCTATAAGACCTGCGACTAAAGAAGATAGCAATATCATCAATTTTGCATGATTAATGATGTTTTCATTGTCAAATGCTAAAAGAGTAATAAAAATTGACATTGTAAAACCTATACCACCCAAAAAACCAACACTTACAATAGTTTTCCAAGATATATCATTTGGAAGTTTACAAATTCCAAGTAACACTGCCATATAAGTAAATAGAAAAATCCCCAACGGTTTCCCAACTATAAGTCCAAGCGCTATCCCAATGCTATAGGGTTGTGAAAGTATTTCGCTAATATCACCATTCATGAAAATAGCGGTATTGGCTAATGCAAATAAAGGCAGAACTACAAAAGCCACGGGCTTGTGTAACCAATGTTGTAACCAATAGGAGGTAGATTGTTTGTCACCATTGCCAAAAGGAATAGCAAAAGCCAATAAAACACCCGTTATACTAGCATGAACGCCCGAATGCAACATAAAATACCACATTAACACGCCACCAACCAAATAGGGAATAGCGTTGCTAACTCGTAATCTATTAAGGAGTAAGAGGAAAGCAAAAATACCCAAGGAAATAAATAAATTCAGCACTACTATCGATTTGGTATAAAAAACTGCAATCACTAGAATAGCGCCTAAATCATCAATCACGGCCAAGGCCGTTAAAAAGACTTTTAATGAAGTGGGCACTCTTTTGCCTAATAATGATAATATCCCCAAAGCAAAAGCAATATCAGTAGCCATTGGAATACCCAATCCCGATTGGGTAGGCGAACCAAAATTAAAATACAAATAGAGTAGTGTAGGGACTATCATCCCACCCAAAGCTCCAAAAATAGGGAATAACGCATCTTTGAGGTTTGATAATTCACCTTGATACACTTCGCGCTCTAGTTCTAAACCAATGAGTAGAAAAAAGATAGTCATCAGACCATCGTTTATCCAAAATTCTATAGGATGTCCTGCTAGTAGCGTGGTCCATAAATGATGATAGGAAGTGCCAAATAATGAATTGGTTAATACCAATGAAAACAAAGTACAAACAATCAAAAGTAAACCGCCTGACTTTTCACTTTCAAAAAACTCGTTACATAGCTTTGAGATTTTTATAGCACTTTTACGCATAGGTGTTATGCCTTGTATTGTCCCAATTGGGTTAAAATAGCTTTGAGTGCCTCCGGTTGTTGGGTACCTATGAGTAGATTCGTTTTTCCTGGTATTTCTAATTGTAAACCTTGGTTACCTTTCACGTTATAGGCATTGCCTTTGCCAAATAATCCTAAACGAATGCCCCAACCTCCATATTCAGTAAGTGGACTATATTCTCTTACATATACTTTAGATAAATTGTCCCAAGCATATTTTTTATAGCGAAAGTGAATAGGAAAGAACTTCACATAAATGCCATCTTCTTTTACTATGGTTTGTAGTTGCATCACCCAAAACAATAGCGTTAGAGCAAGCATTAGGGCAAAACCAATATATAATCCTTCATTACTAGTTGGATTAGTACCAAAGGGTATTTTGAGCACCACTTGTTGGTAGATGCCATATAAAAATAATCCGTTTAGCAGGAAAATTAAAAGCCAAACCCACCATTGTCTAAATTGTTGTGTTTCGGTGAAGAGTATCTTATTTTCCATGAAATTATAGTAGGATTAACAACCGTTTTGTGTTTTTTTTAATGTGGTCTAAAGATAATGAAATCTTCCGTCGAGACACCATGCTTGGCGTCTATAAATTAATGGTTTCTATTAAAAAAAATAATATTTTTATTTATGAAATTCATCCTTGCCCCATTTTTTGGGGTTATCAATGATATATTGCGAAATGGTATCATACGATCGCTGATTTCTAATAATTGAATCATGAAACCGCGCCTGCCAACCAAAATCGGGATTTATTTTTTTTGCCTGAACCGTCACCGCCGATTTAAATCCACGAATTATGGACGACAAATTTTTGGATTGTGGACCAAATTCGTTTTTGTAAATACCATCCGTAGAGGCGCCATGCATGGCGCCTCTACGGATATTTGAATTAAAATCATTATTCCCAATAAAAATAATCCCATGAAAATGGTCGGGCATAACCATAAATTCGCCCAAATCTAAATTCATATCGGGTCTAATTTGGGGTGTTTTGACCCATTCTTGGGTAACAATCGTCCCAATATCTGAATAAACCATTGCGTTATTTTGTACCGTTCCAAAAAAATATTCCCGGTTTGCGGTGCATATCGTTATAAAATAAGCAGCTGCTTGGGAATAATCCCAATTTTCTAATCGTGCAGATTCTATTCTATATTTATTGTTGAATTTTGCCATAAGGTGTTTTGTGGTTTGTTTTAATTGGATAGGTATTATCACAAATTCTGCCTAGTAGCTAACTTAAAAACCAATATCCCTTTTACTCCTTCAAAAACTCGTACACATACACCTTTGGTTTTATTTTATCGGCGAGGATGACAAGGCTTTTTCTTAAATCGCCGATGAGGGTCATGTAGTGTGCATCATCGCTTTTGGTGTTCATTCTGCCTTTTTCGTTGCGGCCTTGAAAGTGGGCACGAATATCATATAAACTGGCATTAACATTGATGTCGTGTTGTGCATGATAGTATTTCCATAATTCGCGACCAGCATCAAAAACGGCGGTGGCTTCTTCGGAAAACAGTAATGGTTGATTTGTCATTCCGACAACGGAGGAATCGCATTTGTTACTTATGTTATGAGATTCCTCCTTCGTCGGAATGACAACTTCATTAGTAAACAAATCTTCGTTTTGAACTTCTATTTTTATTTTCCCTTTAATAAAATCAGTCATAAAGTGGCTCGCAAACTTTTCTTGCGCATTGACCTCTTGCTCGGTAAATGGAAGCCAATGGTTGATGCTTTCGCTATTTGAAATTTTATTTTGGCCATGAAATAATGCAAAAGTTAAACAATCATTTTGAAACTCTGTATCAGTTTGCCAATCATCATTTGGGTAAAGAAATTGGTCGCGGTCATTCAGCCATGTTGCTTCAATACAATGACGAATTGTTAAGTAAATACAACATAAAATTAAATTCTTATCATTTATATAAAGTTCGGAATCATGTGCTTGTGTGCTACCAAAATCAATGTAAATAAAATTTTGATTTTGGAAATCATTACCTCTGTAGAATAATGTTCCAACAGATAATTCTTTTTTTGATTGATGCATCACTATCCATTTATTGATAGTATTTGGTAATTCTCCATAAAATTTTTTGGTGGAATTATAATTACCATTTTTATCATAAATATCCGTAGCAATTTCCTTTATTTTTGATTTGAATGTCGTGTTCCAAATCGTAAAACCAATTGGAAATTTACCTTTAACGTTATCAAAAGTATCTGCTGGAACTATAAACCCACCACAATAATCGGCTAAAAAATAGTCTTTGAATTTTTTGAAATTAGAACCATTTACAAATTTCAATGTTGAAAATTGTCCTAAAATACACCCTGGCATTTTTTCATAAATATTTGCCATAAACAAGGCAAAAATTTCGTTGGAAGCATTCCCAATTTTAGGTTTTAATTGGTCGTTTATTTTAAAATTTGTTGTTACACCACTTTTGTTTTCTCCTGTGCCAGTTACTGTTTTTGCAGTAGTTGCCTCCGCATAAGGCGGATTAATATAAATCACCAATTTCTTGCGTTTGGCGTCGTCGTTGATAATGTCTTGCAGACTTTGTGGCAGTTTTGAACCACCCCGTCCTTCGGACACCCCTCCAGTGGAGGGGAAAAATTCGTCGTTCAAGAAATCAAACTGAAATACATTTTTTTTCAATAAATTGGCACCGTGGTCGATGCGTTCGTGCATTACGTTGATGTCGGCTTGGTCTAGCGTGCTGGCATAAATATTATATTTATTGGTCAATCCTGCTAATAAGTTGCCCGTGCCTGCCGCACAATCCCAAATATAATAGTCGTCTTGCCAGTTTTCGCCCAAATAGTCGGTAAGGTATTTTTGAGAAAGTTCTACCCATTTTCGTGGCGTAAAAAATGCTCCTTTGCGTTCGCGAATGTCTTGCGAGACTAATAAATCTCGGCGTTCTATGACATAATCTTGAAACTCCTTTATTGGCGGACGTTTGTAGCGTTTCCAAAACTGCAAATAGGTTTCTTTGTTTTTTAAATTTATGGTGGCATCAAACATTTGCCTGATGTTTTCTTTGGCAATGCGATAACCTTGGTTTTGAAAAACCACAAATAGATTGTCTCTTATTGAGAGGTCATCATCTATGCCTTGGGTATCTCTATCGTCTACAAAAAGGTCGGCAAGATAAAAATCGTTGTCAAAGATGTTGGCTTTTTTAAGGTCGTCCCAGTTGACATCGATAATGGGTTTTACTATTTCGAGCCAACGCAAATAAATCGGGATAAAATTGTTTTTGTCAATCTTCAGTTTGTTTGCCGTGGTGGCTTTGGCAACATTATTTTTGATAAAAGCGTTAAGTTCTTTGTCGTCATCCAAATAATCAAACTCAAAAGTATTGGCTTTAAGAATGGCTTCGATGCGCTCTTTAATTAGTTTAAACTCCTTGGTTTCGTGGTTGCTTGGTGTTACATTCCAGTTAAAATCGTTGATGTAAAAAATATCTTGAATATTAATGTAAGGCACAAAAGCTATTTTCTTGAAATCAAACGCACCTAAAAACGCTGGCGGTAACGTTTTGTCAAACGTGCGCGCCTTGCCAATGGTGAGTATCAATTGCACAAACATAGACGGCACATCAAAATTGCCCGTTTTGGCTTCTGCCCAGAGCAACGGCGTTCTGCCAAACAGGTTGTCTTGTTGCGGGAAAACAGTAAAATCGATGTTGCCAATGATTTCGGTAGTGTCAAAGGTTTTGAACCAATCAGCACCTACTTTGTTTTTTAGTTCTTCTTCTCTAATGCTTTTGTATTTCATGGGGCAACTATAATTTTACCAAACTTATCAATAATCTCCAACAAAAAAAATATTTTCAAGTAGAAAATAGGAGTAAAGACATATTAATTTTCCTTGATAATTTTACCGTTTGTTTAAAACTTATGGCTTCTAAAGTCAATGATAGCAGCGATTTTAATGACTTTTCAACATAAGAAATACAACTAATGCCATAATCTTTTATATTTACAACATAATTCGATACGAATAGCAGGAACTATTCGAGGCTTTCGAAGATCTAAATTTGCTCAAAAAGACGGGTTACTAGCTGCTTTTTTTGAGCTTTTTTTATGCCCAAAAAGCTCAAAATTGTGCAAAAAATGGATTCTTTTTTATAGAAAAAAGAGCTTTTTTTAGGAATAAAATAGCCATTTTACTCTCTTTTTTCTTTCTCAAGAGGTTTCTTCCAGTTCGTCCTGACCGTTCTTTTGACTCGTTAGGACGAGTGTTTAAGTTCGTCAGGACGAACCAAAAGTTTTATCAAGACGAATTGACGAAAATTTTCGTAACAAATGGGTAAAAAAAAACCTCGAGTGCAGGAACACTCGAGGCTTTCGGACATCTAAATCTGACCCTTAAGATGTGGCGGGTTACTAGCTCGCTTTTTGGTAAGATAAATTACCTAATAATTTGCGTAATTTTTTTCCTGGACGGAAAAGAATTCTGCTTTTAGTTACGTCGGCAGCAGAAACCTCTTCGGCTGTTGCTTTACCTTCAGAACTAATACTTACTTGGAAATTACCCAAGCTACCCAATTTAACAATTCTACCTTGGTTAAGCTCATTGATGATGTTGTGTTCCAACGATCTCAATACTGCATAACAGTCAGTATCTGTTAAAGTACTCTGATAGGCAATCATCTCTGAAAGAGCTTCCATATCAGTTTCACCGTTGCCTATTGCAGCGGCATAAAATTTTTCAGGTGCAGTCATGTCCTGAGGATTCTTTCTGGACTGCGATTTAAACTTAATACTCATAATTTTTAATGTATTAAATTAATAAAATATATTTAGCTAAGTACACTGCTAATGAGCGTCTTACTGCTATTACAAAGATTACTATTTACAACCAATAATAAAAGACAAACTTATTCACAATAAGCTACAGTTTTTAACAAAATGGAGATTTTGGGACGTAGTAGGGGTTTAATTTAAAATATTGATTATTAACTTTTTACAAAACAACATTTCGCAAGAATACCCTAAAATAAAGGACGTTAAGAATTTACTGATGTTAGAATTTTACTATTTAAAATCT
>NZ_JBMOGV010000067.1:0-11975 GCF_049318185.1 Flavobacterium sp.
CTACAGCTATAACAGTTGTAAGTAAATTTATAGGTACAGATACTACATTTAAATTAACTGCGGTAGCTTCTGTTTTGGCCAACAGTTATTTATGGGAATTGCCTACAGGAGTAAATAGAACTGACGCAAATGGAGATTCTGTACAAGGTTTAACTAGTACTGAACCATTTATTTTTGTTAATTTTGAAAATGTACCTCATGAAAACACAACGATTTCTTTAGTGTTTGGTGTGAAAGCAGTAAATGGCGTTGGATCTTCTTCAACTAAGCCATTAACAGTTACTGCAGGTCTTCCTTCTGCTGTTGCTACAGTTTCTGGATTAGTTTCAGTATGTAATAGAAGTCAAGGTTATGAATATACAATTACAGCGCCAGCTGGAGCAACATCTTATACAATTACAGCTCCAGTAGGATCAACGGTTAGTTCACTTAACGGTGTTCAAGGAGTTTCAAATAATATATTAACTACAACAGATTTAACGTTCAAAGTTGTTTATTCAGGAACTGCTGCATTCCCAGCAACAGATAAAACGTTAAGTATTAGATCTGGAAATGTATTTGGGCCTGCCACTACTGCAAAAGCAATAACTTTAACAAAAGTTGCAACATGTCCACAAGCAAAAGCTGAAATGGCTTCACCAGTAATGGTTTCTGAAGTTTCAATTTATCCAAATCCTGCTAGAGACAATTTTAATTTAGAATTAACAACTTCAGTAGCAAGTGAAATGTCAATGACAATTTACAGCATGAACGGAGCAACTGTTAGAACTAAAAACATTCAATTATCAGAAGGTAATAATGTTATTAATGAAGACATCTCTTCATTAGCTAATGGAATTTATTTTGTTAGATTTAATAATCCAACAAACAATGAAATCATTACCAAAAAATTGATTAAAGAATAGTTAGACTAATTATTAATTAAAAAGGGTGCTTTTATAAAGCACCCTTTTTTTATTTATAACCAAATGGTTTAATTAGTTTTTAAAATCTATTTACAGCAGTTAGTCAAACGAAGGTAAGCCCTTTATTGACTATAGAAGTAACGAAATAGTTTTTTGTTATTGAGAGGGTTAGACGGATATTTTTTCCAATTGAGTTTAATTTTAACTTCAAAAAGCAACTTTTTTACACCATTTATTTATTACACGGAATGTATTATTTATAATTCTTTTCTTTCCGTTCAAGTTCTGCCTGAAATTCTTCCATAACTGGCTTTACAGTACTTTCGGGTAAGTCTGCAATTCGGATATACATTAATCCATCTACGGCATTATTGAACATTGGGTCAACGTTAAAAGCTACAACCCGAGCATTTTGTTTAATATATTTTTTTATCAATACAGGTAAACGTAAAGTTCCAGGCTCTACTTCGTCAATAATTTTATCAAATTTATTCAAATCAGATTCTGTTTCATTGAAAACGAAATCTTTATCAGCATCTTTTAGTTTTACTTTAAATTCTTTTTTTGGGTGAATATATTGCGCAACATAAGGATCATAATAATGAGACTTCATAAATTCAATCATCAATGATTTGGAGAATTCAGTAAATTGATTACTAATACTTACACCACCAATCAAATATTTGTGTTCCGGAAAGCGCAAAGTAGTGTGAACAATTCCTTTCCAAAGCAGGAATAAGGGCATTGGTTTTTGTTGGTAATGACTAACAATAAACGCCCTACCCATTTCAATGGATTTAGACATCATATCATGAAGCTCATGTTCAAACCTAAACAAATCGTGAAGATAAAAACCTTCGATGCCATAATTTGGAAAAATTTGAGAACCTAATCCCATACGGTAAGCACCAGCAATTTGTTGTGCATCTGCATCCCATAAAAACATATGATGGTAATAATTGTCGTATTGATCTAAATCGATGGACTCATTAGTTCCTTCGCCAACGGCTCTAAAAGTAATTTCGCGCAATCGTCCAATTTCGTGAATAATATTTGGAATTACATCGGCTTGAACCAGAAAAACTAAATAGTTTTTACTTTGTAAAAGTCTGTAATCGCCGTTTTTTAAAATTTCTATTTCTTCCAATATTTTATCATGATTAGCAGGTTTTACAATCTGCTTTGGGCTTTTTGGAAGTTTTAAATTTAGATTTTGAGAACTTAATAGCTTCGATTCCTTATTAAAAGAATTGGCTAACATATAAGTCTTACGACGAAGAAATTCTGAATATTCTTCAATAGTTTTGTGTTCATTTTGTTCTGCTACTGAAATTGGTTTACCAATTCTAACCTTAATAACTCTATCTTTTTGAGTGAATAATTCAGAAGGTAACTTCGCGGTTCTTAGAATTGGATTTATTTTAGATAAAAAATAGAAAAATCTACTATTTTTTGCATGAAAATAAATTGGAACCACAGGAACTTGAGCTTTTCTTATGACTTTTATTGCTCCTTCTTCCCAAGCTTTATCAACTACTAATCTGCCATCTTTATAAGTAGAAACTTCTCCTGCAGGAAACATTCCTAATGGTTTTCCATCGCTCAAATGGCGAAGCGTTTCTTTGATTCCTATCACGCTTGATTTAGCATCCTTATGATTTTCAAAAGGATTTACAGGCATGATATATTTTTTCATTGGTTCGATACGATGCAAAAGAAAGTTGGCGATAATTTTGAAATTTGACTCTCTTTCAAGCATTAATTTCAACAATAAAACACCATCAATTCCACCTAACGGATGATTGGAAATAGTAATATAAGCGCCATCTTTTGGCAATCGTTTTAAATCGTCTTCTGGGATTTCAAATTTAATTTGTAATTCATCCAAAATAGCGTTTAGAAAGTTTACATCACTAAGATGCTTGTTTCTATCATAGATTTTGTTTAATGTAGAAATTTTTAAAGCCTTCATTAGTAACCAGCCACAAAAAGTCCCAAAAACCCCATATTTATCGGCATTTATTGCTTTTGCAACTTCTTTAGCAGTAACTAAACCCATGTATACCTAAAATTTTGAGTAAGAAACAAAGATAGTAATTCTACTGAAATAGCTTTCAGAAAATGCATAAATCACAATAAAGAGATTTTATTTTATTATCAATTTTGAGTTTCATATGTTTATGTTTTTGTATACTTTTGACGTGAATTGTTTTGGACAACAAAACAAAGTTAAAAAACAAAAGATGTAAGTTCATGAGAATTATTTCTTACAATGTAAATGGTATTAGAGCCGCTATTTCTAAAGGTTTTTTGAACTGGTTGCAACAAGCTAATCCTGATGTGATTTGCCTTCAGGAAATAAAAGCAACACCTGATCAAATCCCATTAATAGACGTTGAAATTTCGGGTTATCCCTATCATTATTGGTTTCCAGCTCAAAAGAAAGGATATAGTGGCGTGGCAATTTTATCAAAAACAAAACCGAATAATATAGTTTTTGGAACCGGAATTGACCACATGGATTTTGAAGGAAGAAATCTTCGCGTTGATTTTGATGATTTTTCTGTGATGAGTTTATATTTGCCCTCGGGAACAAATATTGACCGATTAGACCACAAATTCAAGTATATGGATGATTTCCAAAATTATATTAATGAATTGAAAAAAGAAATTCCAAATTTGATTATTTGTGGAGATTATAACATTTGTCACGAATCTATTGATATTCACGATCCAATTCGCAATAAAACAGTTTCAGGTTTTTTACCTGAAGAACGAAATTGGCTGGATAAATTCATGAAAAGTGGTTTCATAGACACCTTTAGATTTTTTAATAAAGAACCCGATAATTATAGTTGGTGGAGTTATAGAGCAAATGCTAGAGCCAATAATAAAGGTTGGAGAATTGATTACTGTTTAGCAAGTGAACCCTTAAAAAATAGATTATCAAGAGCCGTGATTTTACCAGAAGCAAAACATTCTGATCACTGCCCGATAGTAGTAGAAATAAATTAAAAAAGTAAAAATATGAACATGATAAAGAAAACAGCTTTAGTAACTGGATTGATGATTTTGATGACTTCTTGTGTGTCAAAAAAGATATACAATGATTTGGAAAACAAATACACCGATTTGAAAAAAGAAAATAGATTTTTGGCTGACGAAGTAGATGAATTGCATAAAGCAAATGCTGAATTTGATTCTGTAAATAAATCATTGACTTCAGAATTAGCAAAATTAAAAGCAGATAGAGACAAACTACAGGCTGATTATACTGCGACCAATAATAATTTAAAAACACTGCAAGAATCATATGCGGCTCTAGAAAAAAACAGCAATGATGCTCTAGAAGTTAACATGAAAAAAAACCGTGAATTATTATCACAAATAGAAGCTAAAGAAAAAGCATTAGCATCGGAGCAAGATAGATTAAACAAATTGAAAAACGAATTAGCCTCAAACACTAAGCGTTTGAATGAACTAGAAAGTATGATTGCAGCAAAAGATGCAAGCATGAAAAAACTAAAAGAAACCCTTTCCAAAGCCCTAAATGCTTTTGAAGGCAAAGGATTAACAGTTGAACAAAAGAATGGAAAAGTTTATGTTTCTATGGAAAACAAGTTACTGTTTCAAACAGGAAGTTGGGCAGTTGGTTCTGAG
Source organism: Flavobacterium sp. (assembly GCF_049318185.1). GTDB lineage: Bacteria > Bacteroidota > Bacteroidia > Flavobacteriales > Flavobacteriaceae > Flavobacterium. The sequence continues at coordinate 4,566 of NZ_JBMOGV010000067.1, forward strand.
GGAAGAAAAGCAGTGGTAGAAGTAGGCAAAGTTTTAGCACAAAATCCAGACATTACAGTTTTAATAGAGGGTCACACCGATAATGATAAAATACTTGGAAATATTGGCGGAGGCATTGAAGACAATTGGGATTTATCTACCAAAAGAGCTACGGCCATCGTAAATATTTTAGGTGAAAATACAGGAATTAAAAAACAAAATTTGACAGCTGCTGGACGCGGGGAATATGCACCAATAATGAGTAACGATACTCCAGAAGGGAAGGCTAAAAATAGAAGAATAGAAATTATTTTGACACCAAAATTAGATGAAATTTCTAAAATGTTGAATGAGTTTTAAAAGAACAAGTAATTAAAGTTTATAAAAGGTTTAAAGTTCTTCTTTGAGCCTTTTTTTGTGTAAATGTTTCTAAAAAATCTGTTAATCGAATATTATAAACGATTACAATAATATATTTTTGTATAGCAAAATAAGCGACACTAATGAATTACAATGCCTTACCAAATACAGATATAAAAGTCAGCAAAATTTGTTTGGGCACCATGACTTTTGGGGAACAAAACACTGAAAGTGAAGCACATGCTCAACTAGATCATGCGACAGAACATGGTGTGAATTTCATTGATACTGCCGAAATGTATCCGATTGCAGCAAAACAAACAACGCTTGGCTTAACTGAAAAATTTATTGGAACTTGGTTAAAAAAATCATCAAAGCGAGAGAATTTAGTAATTGCTACTAAAATTGCTGGTCCAAATCGCGGTTTAGAATATATTCGTAAGCCATTAGAGTTTTCTAAAAAAAGCATTCATGAAGCAGTAAATTTAAGCTTAAAAAATCTACAAACAGATTATATTGATTTGTATCAGTTGCACTGGCCAGAACGTGTTATGAATATGTTTGGGCAACGAGGAATTGCCACTATTGATAACCAATGGCAACATAATTTTATGGAAGTGCTTACCGTTTTTGATGGCCTAATTAAAGAAGGAAAAATTAAACATATAGGTGTTTCAAATGAGAATCCCTATGGTGTGATGAAATTCATTAGTGAAAGTGAAAAAAACAATTTACCCAGAATTGTCACTATTCAAAATCCGTATTCCTTGCTTAACAGATTATATGAAGTTGGATTATCCGAGATTGGAATGAGAGAAAATGTAGGTTTATTAGCTTATTCTCCCTTGGCTTTCAGTTTTTTAACAGGCAAGCATTTGAACGGGATACAACCTACATCAAGATTGGCATTATTTCCACAGTTTTCAAGATATTCTAGCGAAAATTGCCGAAAAGCTACACTGCTTTATCAAGAATTAGCAAAGGCAAATAATTTGACATTAACCCAAATGGCCTTAGCATTTGTTAATCATCAATCATTTGTAACTGCTACAATTATTGGAGCTACTTCGATGCAACAACTCAAAGAAAACATGGCTGCTTTTGAACTAAAATTGAGCTCCGACATTATCTCTGAAATTAACAAAATCCAAGCGCTATATCCTGATCCTGCACCTTAATATAGTGTATTATTAAAACTCTTCGATTGCAGCCCTATTTATATCAACAGTAGTTTTTTTAGTTTTTGGAAATTAGACTCGTTAGTAGATAGTATTTATCCAAATAATTGCTCAAGAACTTCTTCAATTTTAGAAACTAATACCACCTTTATTCCTGGATATTTAGCTGAAATTTTATTGTATTTTGAAACAAAAATGGTAGAAAAACCTAGCTTTTCTGCTTCTTGAATACGTTGTTCTACTCTATTTACAGGGCGAATTTCACCAGACAAGCCCACTTCAGCAGCAAAGCAAACATCTTTGCCCACGGCAATATCTTCATTAGAAGACAAAATTGCTGCAACAACTGCCAAATCAATTGCAGGATCATCTACGGAAATCCCACCAGTTACATTTAAGAAAACATCTTTTGTTCCAAGACGAAAACCAGCACGTTTTTCTAGAACTGCTAAAATCATATTTAATCTTTTGGCATTGTAACCAGTAGTGCTTCGTTGCGGTGTTCCATAAACAGCTGTAGAAACCAATGCTTGAATTTCAAGCATTAATGGGCGCATTCCTTCCAGTGTAGAAGCAATAGCAGTTCCTGATAATTCTTCTTCACGATGCGAAAGTAAAATTTCAGAAGGATTAGAAACCTCACGTAAACCGGAACCTTGCATTTCATATATTCCCAATTCGGCTGTGGAACCAAAACGGTTTTTGTGTGAACGAAGAATTCTATACACATGATTGCGGTCACCTTCAAACTGTAAAACAGTATCCACCATGTGCTCTAAAATTTTTGGCCCAGCGATGTTGCCATCTTTGGTAATATGTCCAATCAAAATAACAGGAATGTTGGTTTCTTTTGCAAATTTTATCAACTCGGCTGTGGTTTCTCTAATTTGAGAAATACTTCCCGCTGTAGCCTCAATATAATCGGTATGTAAGGTTTGAATGGAATCGATAATAACAATATCCGGTTCGGTTTCTACAATATGACGGAATATATTTTGAGTTTTGGTTTCGGTCAAAATATAACAATTATCACTATTGGGATTGATGCGTTCTGCACGCATTTTTATTTGTTTCTGACTTTCTTCGCCTGAAACATATAATGTTTTATATGGTAATTTTAAAGAAATTTGGAGTAGTAAAGTGCTTTTTCCAATGCCAGGTTCTCCACCCAAAAGAACTAAAGAACCAGGAACAATCCCGCCACCAAGCACACGATTCAATTCGCCATCAGTAGTGTCCATTCGCACTTCCTGCGAGGAATCGATTTCTTTAATTTTGAGCGGTTTGGAAACTCTTTTCGACTCAGAAGTTGATGGTTTCCAACTGGTTTTTTCTTCTTTTTGAATTATTTCTTCGGCAACAGTATTCCACTCTTTACAGGAATTACATTGCCCTTGCCATTTGGCATATTGAGCACCACAATTTTGACAAAAGAAAGTAGTTTTTAATTTGGACATTTACGTTGGATTTATTTCAGTGTTATTGGGGTTTTTTCTCTTCTGTTGGGCTTTCTAACGGTAGAGTTTCAGTGGGGACAACAGTTGTAGGGGTTTCATCAACTGCAGGTTCATCATTTCCTTTCTTCCCTTTGTCTCCTTTTTTTGGTAATAATTTTTTTAATTCATCAGCTCTATCAATCATCATTTCTTTTGTCAAATCACCAATTTCTTCTTTTTGAAAAGCGCTTTGATATGATTTTAACGCCTTGGCATTATCTCCTTTTTTCTCATACATCTGTCCCAATTCGTAATCAGCAAGCATCGATTTAGGATAATTTTTTCTAGCTAATTGTGATAATTTATCAAACTCATCGTACGCTTTGTTTTTTAAAATAGCAGCTTCAATGGCTTTAAAATCATTAAATCTTATTTGTAATTTTAGGTTAAATGATTTTTCTAAAACAGTATATTTATAAATCAAATAGTCTACATATCCTGAGGGTAATGTTACAATTTTCTTTTGAAATTCAGTAGTTGAAATAGTTTGGTATACAGAAAATATTTGATACAAAGCACTTGGAATTGAACTTAAAACCAATGAATAATGTGATGCATCTTTGAAATCATCATATTTATAATTCAAGGTTGGACTACTAACTTTTTTTAAGGATTCATCAAGTATTTGTATTCTGTCCCTCATTTTTTTTAAATCACCAATAGCTGAAGATTGATAATAAAAAATTGGTTTTTGAATGGTTGCCAGTCTATCGGGTAATAGTTCTTCCATACCTGTAGGGAGTTCAGGACTCATGGAAATATAAGCATCAAAAACTGGGTTTTCTTTGTATAAATATGAATTCAAAAATCCAGCTGTTGTATCTAATCCTGCAATCATTTTAAAGGGTGCAGTTCTGTATTTTTTTTGAATATAGGGCAATAATTCCATTCCGATAAATTCAAAGAAATTTCCCCCTTTTTCTGAAGGCAATCCCGTTTTTTCATCAACAGTACAATCTGTTTCGCGTTCGTTGTTTTTGTTTTGATTAATGCCAACGATAATTACTTCTGGTAGATCATCCCAATAATATCCATAGCTTAGCGCTCCTTGAAATGGGTCAAAAAGAAAGTCACTATCAAGTAATAATAAAATAGGATATTTTTTTGCAGAATTTTTTTCATAGGATGGCGGTAAGCCAATTGTAATTTCTCTGTTTTCACCTAATTTTTGTGAGGAAATGGTATCAGTTACCCTTTTTTGAGAAAATACAGTATTGGCGAAAACAAGCAGCAAAAAGAAAAATATTTTTCTCATGAATAGTTGGTTTAAAGAATAGTAATTTATTGGCTAAAATTAATTAGCAATATAGTAAATTATTTATTTCTATTTAACACCGGAAGTAAAACATAGGAAATCAATCCAACAAGAATAGCTAAAATGGTTTGAGAAGTCCAAACTAACCACCCAAATGCTGTTCCAATAGTATTGGATATGCCATAAAGAGAAAAAATCAATGCTATTGAAAATGGATAAGCTCCTAATCCTCCATTTGAAAAACCAACGGCAAGACTGCCAAAAATAAAACCCATTATTACAACATCGAAACTAATAGTAGCCGTTTCTGGTAATGCAAAAATAGCCACATAAAACATCATAAAATAGCTAAACCATATGAAAAATGAATGAAATATATACGCCCATTTTTTATCCATTTTGTAAACAGTTGACATGCCTTCTAACAGACCAGATAGTTTTTCTTTCAATTTTAAAATAATTTTCCACTCAGCATAAATCCAAATAAATATGAAAATCACAAACAACAGTAATCCAATAATTCCGGTTGTTATTAGTGAATAAAGTGTAATGTTTTTGCTGAGCAAAAATTTATAAATCTCATCAAATTGCGAAATAAATCCAAAGATAATAAATAAGAAAAAGATAAGTAAATCTACAATTCTCTCAGCAACGATGGTTCCAAGGGCTTTATCAAAAGGAACGCCTTCATATTTTTTTAATAATGCAGCTCTAGAAACTTCTCCTGAACGAGGAACGGTTAAATTCACTAAATAGGAAACACTAACAGTTAAGAAATTATTTGAAAATTTTGTTTGATATCCTAAATGATTTAAAGCAAATTTCCAACGATAAGCTCTTGACCAATAGCCAATAATAGCTATGATTAATGTTAGAAGAATGTAGTAGTAATTAGCTTTTTGAAAACTAATTTTTATTTCTTTAATTTCTTCCGAGGTTAAAGTGTTGAATTGATAATATATTATTCCAACTCCTATTAAAAAAGGAATAATAATAGTTAACCATTTGCCAATCTGATTTTTCAACGATATTAGATTAAAGAATTATTTTTTTCATTCGGAAAAATCATCCACGGTTTAAAAGTTTTAGCCTCTTCAAAATCCATTGTAGCATAGGACATAATAATAATAATGTCACCTGTATGAACCTTTCTTGCTGCTGGTCCATTAAGAGTAATGTCTCCAGAATTTTTAATTCCTTTTATTACATAAGTTTCAAAACGTTCGCCATTATTAACATTTACAATAGAAACTTTTTCGCCTTCAATTAAGTTTGAGGCTTCCATCAGGGTTTCGTCAATTGTAATACTGCCGATATAATTTAAATCAGCTCCAGTAACTTTTACTCTGTGAATTTTTGATTTTACTACTTGAATTTGCATGGGTCAAAAGTAAATTAATTTAATGAAATGGTATCTATCAATCGAATATTGTTAACAAAAACCGCTATAAAAGCCCGGTATTTTTTATGCTTACTTTTTCTAATACAAGGAAATAGTGTTTTTTCGTCCGCAATTTGAAAATATTCTAATTCAAATTTTGAATTTTTTTTAAATTTTTCGGCTACAAATTTAGTTACTTCTTTGGCTGATTTAGTTGCAAAAAGTAATTTAGACTCTTGAATGGTTTTATAAATGATAGCAGCTTCTTTCCGATCGTCTTCAGAAAGCCTCTCATTTCTTGAGCTCATGGCTAAGCCATTTGGCTCCCTATGAATGGGACAGCCAATAACTTTAACAGGCATTTTTAATTTAGCAACCATTTTTTTAATGATTTGCAATTGCTGAAAATCTTTTTCGCCAAAATAAGAATTAGTAGGCTTAACAATTTCAAATAGTTGTTTCACTATTGTCCCAACACCATCAAAATGACCTGGTCTAAATTTTCCTTCCATTTGATTTTCTAAACCATCAAAGTCAAAATGTTCGGAAACGGCATTGCCTTCGTACATGTCTTTTATACTTGGTGAAAAAACAATTATTGTATCAGAAATTGTTTTTATTCTTTCAACATCTTGTTCTAAGGTTCTGGGATATTTTGCTAAATCTTCAGCATTGTTAAACTGTGTTGGATTTACAAAAATACTTACCACGACAACTGTATTGTGAAGAAGAGCTTCTTTCATTAACGACAAATGGCCTTCGTGAAGTGCTCCCATGGTAGGGACAAAACCAATGGATTTTTCTTGATTTGAGATTGATTTTAAATGAGAAACAAGGTCAATTTTAGTATAGAAAATAAGCATTAGCTTTCAGTAAATGAGTTGCAAACTTAGCATTTTCATAAATAACTGCATAAATTTTTGTACTTTTGCTTGTTTTTTATTGCCAATAAATAAAGTTTGATAGATTATGGAAGATAAGAGGATATTATATGTATCATCTGAAGTGGTGCCGTATTTGGCTGAGAATGAGGTTTCTTTGATGTCTTATGACGTTCCAAAAATGATTAATGATCAAGGCGGACAGATTAGAATTTTTATGCCTAGGTATGGAAACATTAACGAGAGAAGACATCAATTACATGAAGTTATTCGTTTATCGGGAATGAATTTAGTGGTAAACGATTTAGATATGCCTTTAATTATAAAAGTAGCTTCAATTCCAAAAGAAAGAATTCAAGTTTATTTTATTGATAATGACGAATATTTTAAACGCAAAGCTACATTTAGTGATGAAGATGGCGTTATGTATCCAGATAATGATGAAAGAGCTATTTTCTTTGCCAAAGGTGTAGTTGAAACTGTAAAAAAATTAAATTGGGTGCCAGATATTATTCATGTTCATGGTTGGATGGCGAGTTTGTTGCCAATCTATATGAAGCATTATTACAAAGACGAAGCATTGTTTTCAGAAACAAAAATAGTTACTTCAGTTTATGGACAATCTTTTGAAGGTTCTTTAGATGTTGAAATGATTAATAAAATAAAATTTGATAATGTGCCCCATGATTCCATTAAAGAATTAGAGATGCCCAATTATGAAAATCTCATCATGGCATCTATAAATCATTCAGATGCTATAATAATTGCCTCAGAAAATGTCTCGCCAAGTTTAACAAAATTTATAGAATCTTCAGCTAAACCTTTTTTACCTTTCGCCACGAAAGACAAGTTTTCAGAAGCATATACAAACTTTTATAAA
>NZ_JBMOGV010000068.1:0-11965 GCF_049318185.1 Flavobacterium sp.
CTATACTTCCATTAGTACAAGTTATTGCAGGGTTAGCAGCGTTTATATTTTCGGTTTTATCAATTATTAGAATTATAAAAAATTGGCATGAAAAAAATTAAAGAAAATTGGCAATCAAAACTAAGCACTATAATGGGGTTTATAGTTGCGATTTCAACTGCATGGATAACTATTGATTGGACATCATTCGACATACAAAAAGAATATCCAAAATTGATTTTAAGCGCACTAATTGCAGTGGGTGGGTACATGACTAAATTGAACACGAAAGTAAATCCATAACTTGACAAATGACAAATATAAGTAAACACATAACTTTACAAGAAGCAACCGAGAGTGCAACTGCCTTGAGAATGGGCATTAAGAACGTACCTAATGAACTTGAATTGGAAGCAATGAAGTATGTTGCAGAAAACTTATTTGAACCTATTAGAGAATGGTATGAAAAGCCGATAAAAATAAACTCATTCTTTAGGTGTGTGGTTTTAAATAAAGCGGTTAAGGGAAGTTTAACAAGCGGTCATGTATTAGGCAATAGTATTGATATTAGTGGTGGCAATAAAATAGAAAATAAAAAGCTATTTGATTTTATTAAAACAAGTGGCTTAGAATACGACCAACTGATAAATGAATACGATTATACATGGTTGCATATTTCACTTAAAAAGACTGGCAATCGTAAACAAATTTTAGTAATAAAATAATGATTATAATACTATCTTTTTTAGCAGCAATATGTAATTGTATAATGGATGGAATTGCCCATTATGACAAATACAATAGGTGGGGTTATTGGTGGTCAAAGAATGCTTATTATGGTGCTAAATATGTATTTGCAAATAAACACACGAAAATACCAAAGTGGTTTATAAATCAATTTTTAGTAATGTTTTTAGATGCTTGGCATTTTAGTAAGTTAGTAATGATTTTATTATTTTTTACCATGGTTGGATTTTATGGAAGTTGGGAGATAGGCATTGCAGGATTTTTTATTTATCAAATAACATTTATCTTATTTTATGGAAAAAAAACTTGATGAAGTAGATATTGAGAGAGCGAGATTAGTTGAAATTATAAAACAAAAATATATAGTTAAAGAACTAAAAAAAAATGAAACACCAAGACTTAAAACCAAAAAAAAATGAAAAATATTATTTCAATTGACATTGAATGGTTACTTAAAAAAAACAATGATTTAAAATTATTAGTTTTATATAAATTAAAAAAGAAACGCAAATGAAAAACTTATTTTACTTATTATTGTCATGTATGCTCTTTCAATCGTGCTTATATACCCAAAAAAGCGCAATTAAGAAATTTTGCGTTAAAGATACACTCCTAATTGAAACTATAATACATGATACAATCATTGTCGATTCTATTCAAGTTGATACATTTTTTAGCGAAAACATTGACTCGGTTTTTGTTACTAAAAATAAAATTGAAATTCGATATTTAAAGCGCAATGGTGTTGTTTATTTGCAAGGGAAATGTAAAGGCGATACGATATATTATACTAAAACAATATTTCAAAAAATACCTTGCATTAATCCAAAATTAATATGGTATAAACAACTGGGTGCTGATTATTGGTATATTTTACCAATTATATTTTTAATCTTTTTATCAATAAAATACTTTCATAAATTATTAAACAATGGATAAGATAATATTAACTGCGAGCAATGGCACAATTAAACACACGATTGAACTTCCATTTGATGCTGGAATTGATGACTTGTTTAACTCATTTAAATCCTTATTAATTGGATTAACATGGAGCAATTCAACAATTGATAATCATATAGTAGAATTAGCTGATTCGTACATACCCGATATTGTATTAAATACCACTCATTAAACCCAATTATACCCGATAATGTATGAAAGATTATAAAATATATTACGAATTTAATGGAAGGAAAATGTACACTATTGTTCGTGCTAAAAATGTTGAGGATGCAAAAAAGCAAATTAACGATAGATTACACTTTATCGAAATTGATGACATCACAAAGCCCGATAAAGATGTTGAATTTCTTATGAATTTATTCAAAATGAAATAATGTCAAAGTTTCGCCCACGAGTAACAGAAGAAGAGTGGCAAATCCTACAATTATTCAGGGCAGAAAAGGCAGCTAAGGTATTCAATGGGGTTAAAGAAATTACCGATGGCTTAGATATTGATAATACAACAGTTAAACACTTATGGGTTAAAAATAAAACTGCGAGTTTATTTGTAAAAAATCCAAACTTTATCGCAGAAAACCATGCACAACAAACCGATTTTAAGGCAGAATTAATTGAAGATTTAAAACAATATTCGCCTAAGTTTCCTAAGTTAGAAAGGATTGAAAATAAAGACTCTTATTTATTGGTTTTAGATCCTGCCGATATACACATAGGTAAACTTTGCAGTGCATTCGAAAGTGGCGAAACTTACAATAACCAGGTTGCGGTTCAAAGGGTACTTGAAGGAGTTAAAGGAATATTGCAAAAGGTTAGTTCATTTAACATTGATAAAATATTATTTATTGGAGGTAACGACATTTTACACATTGACAATCCAAATAGGACAACAACAAGTGGAACTTCACAAGATACAGATGGAATGTGGTTTGATAATTTTTTAATAGCAAAACAATTATATGTTGATGTTTTAGAACTATTAATCGGAGTTGCTGATGTTCATTTTACCTTCAATCCTTCCAACCACGATTACACTAATGGCTTTTTTTTAGCGCAAGTAATTGAAACATATTTTAAGAATTGTGAAAATATCACATTTGACTGCTCAATTGCACATAGAAAAGGTTTTCAGTATTATAATAACCTTATTGGAACAACACATGGCGATGGTGCAAAACAACAAGATTTACCTTTGCTAATGGCGCAGGAATTTAGTAAGGAATGGAGTGAAACAAAACATAGGTACATATATACTCACCACGTTCATCATAAAACAAGCAAGGATTACATAGGTATAACAGTTGAAAGTTTAAGGAGTCCGAGTGGAACTGATAGTTGGCATCACCGAAATGGCTACCAACATGCACCGAAAGCAGTTGAAGGGTTTTTGCATTGCAAAGACAATGGGCAAATTGCACGAATAACACATATATTTTAATGATAAGTAATTTTCAAATTTTAGGGCAAACGATTGAGGTAATTATTGACAATAAATATTGCCACAAACACAAATGCTATGGGAAGTTCATACCATTTGAAAATAAGATAATTATTGCAACTAAATTTAAACGCAAAAATGTTTGGGTTGACTACAAACACGAGATAATTGATGCAACATTTTACCATGAATTGATGCATTGCTTGTTGTTTTTTGCTGATTCTAAAAGTTGGTTAAATGAAAAATTAGTTGAGAAGTTAGGTAATTTCCTTCATCAATACGAAATAAGTAAGTCGCAAATTTAGGATATATTTGCGACAACAAAACATAATATTGCATATTGCAATATGCAATAAACCTCGCCAAAACTACAAAAATTATTAAGTAATGGCGAAGTTGGTATAATACCAAGTAGTATAATTCAAGCCTAAATATTAACTTATTTGGGTTTTTTTATTTAATAATTAAAAATAAGTGCATTGAAAATCAAACACTTAAAAAATAATTGCAGTTTTATAAATTATTAGTTTTGTATTTACAAAAAATATTGTAGATTTGTAGGGCAATAAAGCAATAACAATTATGAAAGCAAAGATTCACATTACAGGGCAAATAGGAGGTAATTATAAACTCCTAAGTAAGTTAAACAATGGTACAAAAAAAGAGGGTATGTTTAATAGTTTTTTTTTAACCTTTGATTCAGTAGGAGAAGGTAAGAAAGCAATGAGAGAGGCTTATAAATACCTTAAACAAGAGGAAGAATTAAATTGGCATGATAGGTTAACTAAAGATTGTTCAGTTTTAACTTATGATTCAAGCAAGGCAGTTTTAACAACGTATCACAATAACGAAAACTAACATGAACCGCACATCAAAAATAATAATCACAATTGCACTGGCTTATACGCTGGTGCAATTAATTAGAGTAATAATAATTATAATAATTAAATAAAACAAAATGAAAGCAAAAGATTTATGTAAATGTTTTAAAAATATAATGCCTAATATTTATTGGATCACTTATAGTGATGAAAGTAATATCACACAAAAAATTAGAGTTATGCCACATTTTTTAATAAAAAACGAAAGGCAAAGAATTAATAATTGCCCTCAATGTGGATTATATGTAAGAAGTATTGAATTAAATGAAAACGAATATAAAGAATTATCAAAATAAACACAATGGAAAAAAGCAGATTAAAACCCTACATAGCAGAACAACTGCTGAAGAAAGAAAACGAAAAAAGAACCTTTAAAATTGCTATGCACTTTGACATTGCATTGGCATCATTAAAGGCAGCTATCACAAGACAAGCTGAGTATCTCACTACACCTGCGTATGAAGTGCAAATCAAAAAAGCATTAGGCATTCCGAGCAATGTTAAAATTAGCGAAATTTACACACCTAACGAGGAATATTTAAGCAAACACAACTAACATGATAGAGATTACAAAATGGTTTAATTCACTCTTTACCGAGATTAAACAAAACGAAAAAACAAAAGTTTCTAAATTAGAACACTTAACAAACCGCTACCACAAATTATGTAGACTTAGAAACCTTGCAATTGACCAACACAATTATTGCAAAGTGTACCAAGCCAATAGACTTATTTCACAATTAACCAAAACATTAAACAAAATTCACGCAACATATTTATGGAACTAATAATTTATAGAGATATTCAAGCAGAGTCAATTGGATTGATTCGCCAAAAGATTGAAAAGCATGGTGATGAATATCATTACATCCAAGTTACAAATAAAATTGAAGGTAAAATATTTCCAACTTTAGCCAGTGCAATGGAACATTATTTACAAGATGGAATTGATGTAAAAAAAGCATTGTATAACATGGGTTTATCATTTACTGAATTATGAGCAAAGAAACCGCAGTAGAATGGTTAATAAATGAATTAACTGTAATAGATTTTACAGATCCATTTTGGAAAGAAAAAATAGAACAAGCCAAAGAAATGGAAAAGGAGCAGATAATTGATGCATATGAAGAAGGTTACTTGCAATGTACAATTTATGGTCTACCTCAAAAAAGTAGAAAACATTATGAAACTTCAGAACAATATTACAACGAAACATACAACAAATGAGATTAGAAGAAATATATAAGCTAAACGAGCAGCTAACTGAAAGTTTAAAATCTATTCAGGATTTGAAAGAAGAAAAATTAATAGCACTTAGCAACATTGAACACTGGAGCAGCCACGAAGATTTATTCGGAAACTTGCAACAGGCAATAATGCGAATCTTAATAATTGATTCTAAAATGCTAAATGAAGAAAATAAAATAATTAGAATAATTGAACAATTAAATTTAGAAATATAATGTACCAATCAGAATCAATAAAAGCAATTGCACAAGCCTTAGTTAAGGCACAAATGTCAATGTCAGATGCTAAAAAATCAGCATCAAATCCATTCTTTAAGTCAAAATACGCTGATATAAACTCAGTGCGTGAGGCATGTATTCCTGCACTAAACGAAAATGGAATATGTGCTATGCAGCCAACAGTTACAATTGATGGGAAACCTTATGTTAAAACTATTTTATTGCATGAATCAGGCGAATGGATTGCAGGGTATACAGAAATAATATGTGGTAAACAGAATGATGCTCAAAGCCATGGCAGTGGATTGACTTACGCTCGTAGATATGGGTTACAATCTATGACAAATTTAGGCAGCGAAGATGATGATGGCAATGCAGCAAGTAAGCCACAACCACAAAGCAATAATGAACTGCCCTGGATAAGCGATAAGCAAGTGGATGCAATGGTAGAACGCATTAAAGCAGGCGAACAAGGTATAATTGAAAAAGCAAAACAAGCCTTTAAGATTTCAAAAGCAAACATGGATAAATTAATAAACGCAAAATAATGATACAAAAAACAAAAAATTACGGACAATTTATATTTTTAGAAAAAAATAGAGCTATTGCAAAACCAAGAATTTTAGCATTAGAAAAATCAATTAAACAAGTTGGATTTATTGATTCAAGACCAATTATAGTATCACCAAAGATGGAGATAATAGATGGACAAGCAAGATTTGAAGCATTAAAAAAATTAAACATGGAAATAACTTATCAAATTGAATATGGTGATAAGAATGAATTAATGGTAATTTTAAATAAGGCACAACAATCATGGCAATTTAGAGATTATGTTGATTTTTATGCAAATGATAATGTTACATTTTACAAAAAAGTAAAAGAAATAAGTGAAATAAAAAGTTTACAAACAAGCAATGCACTTGTTATTGTTGCAGGTACAAAAGTACCTGGTGATAAAGTTAAAATCGGTTATGAATTTCAAATAAATCCATTTGCTAACGAGATAGTTAATTTTTTAATTAAGGCATCACTAACATTGCCATATTGGAAAACACATAAATTTGTATATTCAATTGTAGAATTATTTAAAAAAACAAATACAAAGCAAAGAGATATTTTATTAAAAAAAATACCAACTATTCCTCAACAAGTAACAGTTAGTGATTATTTATTTTATTTTGAAAATATTTTAAATAAATACAAAAAAAAAGATGATTTAAAAATTAAATTAATAAGCGCAAAATAATGGAAACTGCAATGACAACAGTAAGGCAATTGCCCGAAACAAAACAACAAATAGAAACCTTTGCTCATCAACTTGAGCAAGGGTTAATAAAAGGTGAAATAATACCAACAGATCTACTACGATTCCAAAAAGCAATGGAGAAAGTATTTGAGAAAATTAAACCGATACTTATTGAAAGTGCAATAGTAGAAGTTGAACACTACGAAAAAAACCCCATTATAAAAGGTGCTGAGTATTCAATTATAGAAGCAGGTGTAAAATACGATTATAGCGTTTGCAATGATGCTAAATGGAACGATTTGAGCCGAGAGATAGAAAGTATAAAGGAAAAATTAAAAGAGCGTGAAACTTTCTTAAAATCAATTAAAGAAAAAATCGAAATAATTGATACCGAAAGTGGTGAGTTAAACGTAATTTATCCATGTATTAAATCAAGTACAACCACATTAAAAGTAACATTTAAATAATGGAAGCAGCAATAAATTTTTACAAGGCAGATGTGCAATTGAAGTCAAAAAAACTATTAAATGATGAATTGGTAGTTGATGAAATTAAAAAGATAGTTATTGAAAACACTGGTATAACCATTAATCAACTACATGATAAAACCCGGGTCAGGAAAATAGCCAAAGCAAGGCAGCTATTTCAGTACTTGGCATATAAATACACCAGTTATTCATTGAGTTATGTTGGCAGTTTATTGGGCACTAATTATGACCATACAACTATTTTAAATTCAATATACATAATTAACGATATATTATTTTTAAAGGATAGAGATAGATACTATACGACTGTTAAAAGTGCAATTGAGCAGTTAGAATTGAAAACCAATAAACGTAAACGAGAAAAGCAAGACCGCAATAATTACACGAAATATGATATATAGAGACCATTTTCAGAATTATAAAAGTTATGGAATACCAAAAGCGCAATTAATAATAGCTGATATTCCATATAACTTAGGAAACAATGCTTATGCTTAAAATCCTGCATGGTATAAAGACGGTGATAATGCAAATGGCGAAAGTGCATTAGCTGGCAAAAGTTTTTTTGATACAGATGAGGATTTTAGACCTGCTGAGTTTATGCACTTTTGTAGCACGATGTTAAGAAGTGAGCCAAAAAAAGAAAAAATAGAAGGTGAATCACGACAAAAAAGCGAAGCACCATGTATGATTATATTTTGCGCCTTTGACCAACAAATGTATTTAATTGAACTTGCTAAAAGATACGGATTAAATAATTATATAAACTTGGTGTTTCGTAAAAACTTTTCAGCGCAAGTATTAAAAGCCAATATGAAAGTAGTTGGTAATTGTGAATATGGATTAGTTCTTTACAGAGATAGATTGCCTAAATTTAGAAATAATGGTAAAATGATATTTAATTGTATTGATTGGCCTCGAGATGGTGAAAGTGAAAAAATACATCCAACACAAAAACCAGTTGAATTATTAAAGACTTTAATAACTATATTTACAGATAAAGGCGATGTAGTAATTGACCCATGTGCAGGCAGTGGAAGTACTTTAGTAGCAGCAGAAAGATTGAATCGAAAAGGTTATGGATTTGAAATAAAAAAAGAATTTTATACTAAAGCTAATCAATGGTTGCAGGAAGAAAAACAAATAAATAAAGATATAAAAGAATTTGGATTCCAAAAATCAAAAATGGAAAAGCAGCAGCCTACATTATGGACAATTTAAAAAATAATTTGTAATTTAAAATAAAAGTTTATATTTTCAGTACAATTAGTTGAGGTCGAAGCCAACTAACATAAATCGAATTTTCACCTCCAATCGAAAATATAGATTAAACCCCCTTTTAGCTTCGACCTAATTGGGGGTTTTTTCGTTAAATTAATTATTAATAATGAATTATCAATCAATGCCATTTGGCAAATTTAAAGGCACTTTAATTAAAGAATTGCCAACAAACTACATTGCTTATGCTTTAGAATCATTTGAACTTCCTGATGAATTAACAGGGAAATTAAAAGATGAAATTTGTGAAAGATTATATTTATTTCCAAAATCAATACCTTTAGCCAAAAATTTTAATGATGTGTACAGAAAGATGGCAGTAAAATACCACCCTGATAGGGGTGGAAGTGGTATTGAAATGAAAGTTTTAAATGAGTTTCGTGATTTATATTTTATTGATGTTCCATTTTAATTATGCGAAAAGGATTTAATTTTTATCGCAGCTATTTTGAAGTATCAATGGAATTAAAAGATAGTGAATTTATAGACTTTATAAAGGCAATACTTCAAAAACAATTTAATGGAATTGAACCAACTAATTTAAAAGGCATGGCTAAGTTTGCATACTTAAGCCAAAAGCATTCAATAGATAGTCAAGTTAAAGGTTATGAGGATAAAACCAAATCAAAATTAGAACCTATGCAAGGGGGTTCGGAAGGGGGTGCGATAGGGGGTTCGGTACAAGAGAAAGAGAAAGAGAAAGTACAAATAAGTAATAAAGTAATTAAGTTGCCTTTTCAAGAAACTGAAATATTTGATAAGGCTATTTTTAAATCTGAATTTTCTGAATGGAATAATACAAAGTTAGCTTATTATTATAATGCAGCATTAGCTTATTCAAATGAAGGTAATAAATATGTTAATTGGAAATCTGCTATAAATAGTTGGGCAAAGCGTGATGAGTTGCAAGGCAAGTTAAAATTTGAACAAGGTATTGACACCAAGAATAAAACAATCATTTATTAACATGGCAGTAATAACACGATTGTTCGATATAAATGAAAAGGTATTGAAACTTAGAGAAAATAGCACCGATGAACTTTTAAGTACTGGCTTTAAAACTTTAGATAATTTTTATACTGTTAAACCAACAGGAACAACAATTATTTATGGTTATCCTAAAATGGGCAAAACAGAATTTTTATTTCAATTGCTAATTAGTTTAAGTTTAAATTATGGTAAAAAACATTTAATTTATTCTCCTGAAAGTGGATCTGCTGCTGAAATATATTCTGCAATTATACATGGTTTAACTGGCAAAACATTTGACAAACGATACCATAATTATATTACTGAAGAAGAATATTTTAGAGTGCAGCCATTTGTTCAAGACCATTTTATTGTTGCTGAAGATACCGATGAACAAGGTCTAAACTTTGATGAATACATAAAACTTGTTAAAAATTGCAAAAAAGATTATAAGATTGCAACAAGCACCATTGACAATTGGAATGACATTGAACATGAAAGTTATAGCAATGTATCGGATTATTTAAAACGTAAATTGCCAAAGTGGAATAAATTAGCGTTAACTCAAAACATACATAGCTTTTTAATTTGCCATGCTAAAAATCCAATAGGTTTAAAAAATGGTGAACTACCAAAAGCACCAACACCATACGAGATTGATGGAGGTGCTGCATGGTTACAAAAGGCATATAACATGATTTGTATAAATAGAGATTACATTGAATTGAATGGTGATGTGCAATTAGGGAATGAAGTTGATGTAATTATTCAAAAGGTAAAACCTCGCATAGTTGGTAAAACTGGAATATGTAAACTTGATTATGATTGGATAAGAAAATGCTATTCAGAAACAATTGATGGGCAAATTTACTATATTGAAAGTCCATATAAAGAAAGCTACAAAGCACCAACAAAACCAAGTGCTGCAATTCAATCAGCAATTAATTATGATGCACCATTTTAGTTATGGATTTAAATAAATTAAGACAAGAACATGAGCAGTTGAATAAATTGCAAACAGAAAAATACAAAAAGTTGCAAGATTTAATGTATAAATATTGCGAATTTACAAACATAGAAACGCAACAAGAACCGAACTATGCTTTTTTATGGCAAATAAATAGCTTTATAAGTGATTTTGAAACAAAAGTAATACAAAGTATAGGCGAAAGAAAAATAACCGCTGAGAACCACTTAAAAACACTTTACGAAATTCAACAACAATATGGCAAGTATTATTTTGAATCCATAATTTATCGCACTAAGGTTGCAGAATTAGAACGGAATCAGTTTAAATTCATGGAGAAAATTAAGGAACTTGAAAAAGAAAACACAATTTTAAAAAAACAAATTGAATTTTAATTATGGAAAAAATAAAAGAATATACTGCCAGTGAAATAACTGCAATTGCAATTTATGATTTAAAGCGATTAGGGTATAACGTGTGGCGAAATAATAACTTAGCGGTTAAAGGTAGAGCGTTTATCGGTAAACGTGGAGTAGCTGATATAATTGGAATTACTAAACAAGGATTGCATGTGGAGTGCGAAGTTAAAAAGTTGGGTGATAAATTAAGCAAGGGACAAATTGAACATTTAACAATGATAACTGATTGCGGTGGGTTAACATTTATTGCCCATCAGGAAAATAAAAAGATATTGCTAACCCCTTTTTTAGATTATATAAAAATTTTAATTAACTGATATTTAAACAAATAAAAAATATAATATTAATAATTAATAAATATAATTTAGTATTGCACCTAACGTATCGGTACGGTAAATTAAACGAAAATGTCAAAAGGAACAAAAACAGTAAAATCTCTTTCCCTAACAGTAACTTATAGAGTTGGTTACGGAGGAGTAAAAATGCCAAAAGAAATTTATGAGCAACTATTAAAAGCTGCTGAAAATGGCGATGAAATTGAAATGCACAAATACCCCGATGTAGCCGATTGGATGTCATCAAATGTTAGGGAAAGAGATTGTATGGACTGGAAAGCTGAAATAGATGACCTGTCGTAGCACTTGCCACTAACGTTTTGCAGATAGGCGATGTGGCGGATTTTGAAACACAAAACTATCTGTAAGCACTGAACTTGATTTGAAAACGAGAACTTAATATTAAGCGAGAACCCCGCCATATTGCCTATGTGCTGTTATAGGTAGGTTTTCTTAAACAAAAGTAAAATGAAACAAGAAATAACATTAGAACAATACCTTAGATTAGGTGGTAAATTAGACAAAGTAAATTGGAGTGACTCCTACTGTGATTATGGAGACCATAACAGAGGTGCAAAAGTAGTGTCTTACGAAGACAAAGGTGAAAAGGGTGGACACGACACACCACTATTTCATTTTACTTTTGATAATGGTAGAACTGATAGATACGCTATTGGTTGGATAAAAATGAAAGTCGATTTTGTGCTTTCTGAAACTTACCTATAACGTTTTCGGGCTTGGCGAAGTGGCTTTTGTGCGTTGGCTTGTGTGTCGGAAAGCCATTTT
>NZ_JBMOGV010000069.1:0-11937 GCF_049318185.1 Flavobacterium sp.
TCAAGCATATGAAATATTAATTTTGAAATATCCAGAAAAAAGTAGTTTCTTTGCAAACCGAATTTCGGATATTAAAATTTTACAACAAAATAATAATTAATTACAATACATCATGTTTACAATTTTTTTAGCACTAATTACTATTGTTTGTTTCCTATTAATAATTGCCGTAATGGTTCAAAACCCAAAAGGCGGCGGTTTATCTTCTTCACTAGGAGGATCAACACAAATTGGAGGCGTTCAAAAAACAACTGACTTTTTAGATAAAAGCACTTGGACATTGGCAACAGCTTTAATAATTCTGATTTTATTATCAAGTTTAAGTTTTCCTAGTTTATCAGGACAATCAGATTCAAAAGTTATTGACAAAACAGAAACTGTAGCTCCAACAAAAAAAGCAACTCCAACTCCTGTTAAACCAGTTGAGACTCCAAAAAAATAAATTTTTGACATATCAAAAATATAGAATGCCAGCGCTGACATGCTGGCATTTTTTTTAGGAAAAAATGTCAGTTTAAAAGTCTTGGCATAATTTCTGAATTAATAAAAACAAATTTCTAATAACATAAATAAATATAATTATGGCATTAAACATTAAACCTCTTTCAGACCGAGTAATTGTAGAACCAGCTGCAGCTGAAACTCAAACTGCTTCTGGAATTATTATTCCAGATACTGCAAAAGAAAAGCCTCAGAAAGGAATTGTTCTGGCTATTGGAAATGGTAAAAAAGACGAACCAATGACTGTAAAAGTTGGCGACATTGTCCTTTACGGAAAATATGCAGGAACCGACTTAAAATTAGATGGAAAAGATTATTTAATCATGCGTGAGGACGATATTCTTGCAATTATTTAATTAGGTATTAAAAAAAATAAACAAAACAAAAAATGGCAAAAGATATTAAATTCGATATTGAAGCACGCGATGGATTAAAACGCGGTGTTGATGCATTAGCAAATGCAGTAAAAGTAACTCTTGGACCAAAAGGAAGAAATGTAATTATAGGAAAATCATTTGGTGGACCAACCGTTACCAAAGATGGTGTTACTGTTGCAAAAGAAATAGAATTAAAAGACCCATTAGAAAACATGGGCGCACAGATGGTTAAAGAAGTAGCTTCAAAAACTAACGATTTAGCTGGAGATGGAACTACAACTGCGACAGTTTTAGCACAAGCCATTGTTAAAGAAGGCCTGAAAAACGTAGCTGCAGGAGCCAATCCAATGGATTTAAAACGTGGGATTGACAAAGCCGTTGAAGCTATCGTTGCAGATCTTGGAAAACAAGCTAAAGTTGTTGGAAGTGATTCTGAAAAAATAAAACAAATTGCCTCTATTTCAGCTAATAATGATGAAGTAATTGGTGAATTAATTGCCACTGCTTTCGGAAAAGTAGGCAAAGAAGGTGTCATCACTGTTGAAGAAGCTAAAGGAACCGACACCTACGTAGATGTTGTGGAAGGCATGCAATTTGACAGAGGATATTTATCTCCTTATTTTGTAACCAATCCTGAAAAAATGAATGTAGAATTGGAAAATCCATACATTCTTTTGTACGATAAAAAAGTATCTTCTTTAAAAGAATTACTTCCGGTTCTAGAACCTGTTGCTCAATCTGGAAAGCCATTATTAATTATTGCTGAAGATGTAGATGGTGAAGCTTTATCAACTTTAGTAGTAAATAAATTACGAGGTGCATTAAAAATTGCAGCCGTAAAAGCACCAGGTTTTGGTGATCGAAGAAAAGCCATGTTAGAAGATATAGCTATCTTAACTGGCGGAACAGTAATTGCCGAAGAAAGTGGTTATACTCTTGAAAATGCAACTTTAGAAATGTTGGGAACTGCTGAAAAAGTAACTATCGATAAAGATAATACAACGATTGTGAACGGAGCTGGCAAAGCAGACTTGATAAAAAATCGTGTAAACCAAATCAAAGGTCAAATGGAAACTACGACTTCTGATTATGATAAAGAAAAACTACAAGAGCGTTTAGCTAAATTAGCTGGCGGAGTAGCTGTTCTTTATGTTGGTGCTGCTTCAGAAGTAGAAATGAAAGAGAAAAAAGACCGTGTTGACGATGCTTTACATGCTACTCGTGCCGCTGTTGAAGAAGGAATTGTTGCTGGTGGTGGAGTTGCTTTATTGAGAGCAAAATCTGCTTTATTTTCATTAACTACTGAAAATCCAGACGAAGTAACTGGTATTCAAATTGTAGCTCGTGCTGTAGAATCTCCTTTACGTACAATTGTTGAAAATGCTGGTCTTGAAGGCTCAGTAGTAGTAGCAAAAGTTTCGGAAGGAAAAGGAGACTTTGGATACAACGCCAAAACAGATGAATATGTAGATATGCTAAAAGCGGGAATTATCGATCCTAAAAAAGTAACCCGAGTGGCATTAGAAAACGCTGCTTCTGTTGCTGGTATGATATTAACTACCGAATGCGCTTTGGTAGAAATAAAAGAAGAAACATCAGGTGGTGGAATGCCAATGGGCGGCGGAATGCCAGGAATGATGTAATCTTATCGCATAAATTTCATAAAAAATACCTCAAATTAATTTTGAGGTATTTTTTTGTTTTCTATTCAATGTGTTTTGGTGATTTTTTTAACATTTTCAAAAATACCGGGAAAGTAGAAACCAAAATAATTCCAATGACAATTTTCTCTATATGATGTTTTAAATCAATATCATATTTTTCTAAAAACATTCCATATAAATAATGTCCTGAAAAAATTAATACAAATGACCAAAGAAATGAACTTACAATATTATAGAACATGAATTTCTTTTTATCCATTGTAACAATTCCGGCAACAATTGGCGCAAATGTTCTTACTATCGGTAAGAAACGAGCAAAGATTATGGCTTTACCACCATATCTTTCAAAAAAATCTTTGGATTGAATAAGGTATTTTTTCTTGAACCAAAAACTATCTTCTTTTTTATATAAATAATAACCACTTTTGGCTCCAAACCAATAACCCATAATATTACCTAAAATTCCTGCTGCAGCAACCAAAATAGATAACAAAGTAACATTAGCTATATCACTTTCAATGAAAGCAAAATTTTCTACCAAATCACGGCTATAAATTCCTGATAAAAAAAGTAAACTGTCACCAGGAAGAAAAAAACCAGCAAAGAGTCCTGTTTCAGCAAAAACAATAAACAATACAATCCACAAACCAATTTTAACTCCACCAATTGTCATGGTAATATAAAACTCAGGATTTACTAATTGTGTCCAATCAAAATTATTCATGGATTATAATATTAAATAAGTGAAAAATAGTGTGTGAAATTAATCATATTTTTTGGGATAATCATGTTAAACAAATTATTGTTTTATAAGGCTAAATTTTGACTAACTGAAATTGAAATAGTATGATACATGGTATCTGTTTGGGACGGCGATGTAACATAAATATTAAGATAACCTAATTCAAACCTCGTATTGCTTTTGAAATTAAGCCCTAGACCAACTAAAAATCTGTTTTGATCTATTAATTTTGTATTTATATTATTATCACCAAAAGTAAAAAAAACCTCATCTTGTATTATAGCATATAAAGAAGCATTCTCAGAAACAAAATTACAAACGTGAAATAAGTTTCTATTAAAATATCGTAATCTGTTTTGATAATTTGTGGTAATACTTTTTATTTCATTATTTACAGGCCCCTTTTTTTCAACCCAGCGTTGTTCTAATCGAATTCGATGTAAAAAAAGATTTTCATCATTGTGCCATTTTTTAGAATATTGAAATTGCTCCCAAAGTCTATTTTCTTTAAAATATTCCTCTAATGAATTACTAAATGTATGAACCAATGCATATCCCGCAGCAATATTTTTCGAAGTTGAAATAGAATATAAAGTACCAACTCTAAACAAATTTTGGTGGTTTTGCTGTAATTGATTATCCATCCTAAATTGTGCTTCTGCCTGATAAATCCAATGATTAGACATTTTGAAAAATCCAGTATATGCAAGCCAAACTCGTTGATCCTGTTTAAAATCTTGGGAAAAAGAAATTGAAAAAAAGAGTAAATTAACAAGAAGAAATAGTCTTTTCATTTGAATTATTTTTAACAAAAATAGTAATAAAAAACTCCCAAATGTTTTGGGAGTTTAGGAATTATTCTCTTTCGTATTGGCAACAGGCGTGAAGCTTTTCATAAACTTCATCTTTTGCTTTGACTTCTTTAGTGTCATGACCAACGTTGGCAATAGCTTTTTTGACCTCAAGAAGCGAACATTTTTCTTCATTAAGAATAATTGTCATTTCATGAGTTTCTAAACTCCAAGAAGCCATTTTTACACCATCTACAGAAAAAGCTGCTTTTTGAATTCTTTTTTGACATTGTTCACAATTGCCATTTACCTCAAAAATATATTTGGCATTTTTACTTATTTTGTCTTGTGCTTGAGTTGAAATTGCTACAAAAAGTAACAACATTCCATAAATTATTTTTTTCATAATACATTAATTTTAGAAGTTATTTAATTTTAAATCGTAATCCCGCATAATACATTTGACCAAATACAGGCGCATATATTATGGAAGTATCAAAATTGGGGCCAAAAGGATTGTCAGCTCCTAAAATGGCTTTGTCCTGACGATAATTCCCAATGTTTTCTCCACCAATATACATTTCAAAGGTACTCGAAAAAGTTCTTGTAATTTGTGCATTCATTACTGCAAATGAAGGCGAAAACTCAGGTAATCTGTCTTTTGACGGATTACTTGCTGTGTTTGGTAATTGTTGTTTCCCAAGCCAATTGAAAGTATAATCAAACTTCCATTGTTTTCCTTTTTCAATAATGTGTGTTTCATATTCCAAATTACCGAAAAAACGATGCTTGGCTTGCAAAGGTCTTTGAAAACTTCCCGAAAGATAATCTGTAGAAATATCATAGTATTTGTAAGCTGTTCTCAAATTCAAATGCTTGATGATTTCTAAATTGAAATCAAATTGCAAGCTGTTAGCAAATGATTTCCCTTTCAAATTATAAAACAAAACTTGTTGAGGAGAGTTCATAATATCTACAACTGCTTGGTTTTGGAAATCGGTGCGGTATAAATCTAAAGTCACATCGGCGCTTTTTCCAAAAAGAAGAAAATTTTGCGTAAAACTAATTCCGTAATTCCGAGCAATCTCTGGATTTAAACCATAGATTTTTCCATTAGTATCTAAAATTGAAAAAGTTCTAGAACTGGCAAAAAGGTTTTGGTTTTCAGCAAAAATATTCGCCGCTCGTTTACCTCTTCCCGCTGAAAATCGCAATACTGCTTTTTCCCAAGGATTGTATTTCATGTGTAATCTTGGTGTAAAAAATGCTCCTAACCTATTATGATAATCCAATCGTCCGCCAAGAATATAGCTGAACTTATCTAAATCATCATAGCTATATTCAAAAAAAACTCCAGCAGAATTATCTATTCTACTGACATCCACAAGATTTAAAAACTCCGAGTATTTATCATAGGTGAAATTTAATCCTGTAGCAAATTTGTGCATCGTATTGTTAATAATAGAGTTAAAAATCAAATTCGAATAATAGCTTTGTTGCTTGATATTGTATTGATTTAAACCAAAATAAGATTGCTGATTATGGTTACTAAATGCATTTTGAAAACCAATACTTTGATAAGGCATATCTTCAAAAACATAACCTACTTTGGATGTGAAATCAATTCTTTCCGTATTAATTTCTGAACCCCAATAATTAGTAGTTAATCTATCTCTGTTTGGATCAAAATCGATTTCTCCAGTTTGCTTTTTATCATTCATATAACGAAGATTTAAAAACGAAACCCAACCTGATTCCGAATTAGAATATTGCCAACGATTAGCAATGTTGATTTGTTTTCCTAAAGGATTATCCAAAAACCCGTCATCATTCATATCGTTTTTGGCAACTCGAGTATTACCATGAACAAATAAACTTGTTGACCAATAATCAGAAACTTTTTTATTGAAATGAGTATTTAACTCCAACCGAGAATCTGTGGAGCCATAAGCATTCAAGAAGAAAGGAATATCTTTAATCGGTTTGATTAACTCTGTATTTATTTGACCTGAAATACTTTCGTAACCATTCACAACGCTACCTGCTCCTTTTGTAATTTGTATACTTTCTACCCAAGTTCCGGGCGTAAATGATAATCCATAAGCCTGAGATGCACCTCTAACTGAAGGAATATTTTCTTCGGTAATCATAATGTATGGACTAGTTAAGCCTAACATTTTTATTTGTTTTGTTCCAGTCAAAGCATCCGAAAAATTGACATCAATAGTCGGATTGGTTTCAAAGCTTTCTGCTAAATTGCAACAAGCCGCTTTTAGTAATTCTTTACTAGTTACAAGAGTAGTATTGGCTGTGCCAGAAAGTGATTTTTTTAATCCTTTTTTATTAGCTTGAACATTTACTGTTTTCAAAGTATCTTTTTTGATGTCTTCTTGTGAAAATGTATAAATGGAAACCAACAATGCAAGAAACAACATTGTATTTTTCATTTTATGCTGAATTTATTTCAACATCGCTTAATGCTGAAATTGATTAATATAAATTCCATTTTAATGATTCCCCAAACTTATCGGGAACATGAACTGAATTCAAATTATATCAGGCGTAAAAGGTATATTGACTGTACAAGAGATATAAAGGCGGCGCTTGAGCATCGCATTGGTAAATAAAATTGTCTGCCGTTTTAAAATTGAAATTAGTAAGGAAAAATAAAGGCTTCCAATCTTTATAAACAAGAACAAACTCAGAAGAAATTGTAACAGATTTTACTAAAATTTGGTCTGATTTAACCTCAGATTTAATGATTTTATCTTTGCAACAATTAGAATCTTTTTCAACCACACCACAACAACTATCAATTGAATTTTGAGTTGCTGTTACCGTACTTAGTGTAACTGACTCGATTTTATCTGCACAATAATGCACGTTAAAAGCTAATCCTAAATTGGAGACCAAAAGGAAAAAAGTTATAAAAATGCTTATTTGCTTTTTAAAATTCATGTTACAAATATAAGGCATTTAATCATTTACAATTCTTAAGGCAATGTTATTTTATTTTTTTCTGATAATAAAAAGCAGGAATAAATAATAGAATAAAAATTGGCTGAATAAGAAATCTTCTAATATAAAATAAAGTCATTTTGCTTTCTTCGGCAAAAAATGTCATTACAAAAACAAAACTAATCATCAGTATTGAACCTAAAATAATATAGAGCAAAGCTGAGAACTTAACAATTTGTTTATCATTAAAAATTACATAGAGTAAAACTAATGAAATAACAGAATTTAAATAAAAACGTATTCCTAAACTGAAGAACAATCTAAATATGTTGATTTGAGGAAAAGGTAAATGAGAATACTCGCTTTGAAAATAATTCAAGAACGGATCATAAAATAATTGATTTTCAAATAACCTTATTGTCACCAGAAGTAATATCAAAATTAAACTCCAAAACAACTTATTTTTATTTTTTTGTAAAAACTGTAGCATGATATGAAAATTTATTAACCCAAATTACCCATAATAAAAACACAACTCCATAAATAATTAAAGGAAAAACAACCCCATGCAATAAATGTTGATATTGTGGAAAATGATAAAGAGCAATACTCAAAAGGGCAATACGTCCAACATTTAAAACATGAATTAAAATACTTCCTAAAAGGATAAATACAATGGTGTTCTTCAATTTTCCAGAAAAAGCAATTATAAATGCAATAAATAAAATAATTACACTGAGGGCATTACATCCTTCAATTATTCGTGAAACATATTTATTATGATAAATGATTTTTATACTCGGTTCTCTTAAATGAGGGATGGCATAAGATTGCGAATCTATCCAAGTTAAAACAGTTTCAGTTTGTTCTGCAACAAATGTTGTAAAAGAATCTACTTCAGATTTAGACGCATCAAATCTATTTAAATAGGTTTGATAAATTATCGTCAAAAAAACATAAGTCAATAAAAATTTTACTAGAAATAACAAAAAAGGTTTGTACAGTAAAAAGAGTTTTCTCAAAATATAATTTTTAACAAATTTATATAAAATAAAAAAGTGTAGTCCTTACTTTTACATAAAAAAATGTAAATGAATTTCGAAAACTTAAAACCACATGTAATTACAATACTTTCGGACATCAATACTGAAAGAGATGTTAAACTGAAAAATCTTTGTCAATACTTGTATGACAACATAGCTTATTATAATTGGGTTGGATTTTATTTTGCCAATCATGAAAATAGAACATTGCATTTAGGACCTTATGTTGGCGCTCCAACAGATCACGCCGTAATTCCATTTGGAAAAGGTATTTGTGGACAAGTAGCTGAATCAAATAAAAATTTTGTAGTACCAGATGTAAATGCTCAAGATAATTATATTGCTTGTAGCTTTACAGTAAAATCTGAAATTGTAGTTCCTCTTTTTGTAAATGGAGTAAACATTGGTCAAATTGATATTGATAGTCATGAGATAGACCCTTTTACAGAAGCTGACGAACGGTTTTTAGAGTTTGTAAATGAAGAGATTGCTAAATTATTTTGAAAATAATTTATATTTCATAATTCGTAATTCGTAATTATTTTTACCTTTGCAGACGAATTGAGAAAAACTCAATTCATACATAATAATCATTTAAATAAATATTGGAATGTATCTAAGTAAAGAAACAAAAGCAGAAATCTTCGCTAAACACGGAGGAAAAGCAGAAAACACTGGATCTGCAGAAGGACAAATCGCATTGTTCACATTTAGAATCTCTCACTTAACCGAGCACTTGAAAAAAAATCGTCATGATTACAATACCGAGCGTTCATTAGTACTTTTGGTAGGTAAAAGAAGAAGTCTTCTTGACTACTTGAAGAAAAAAGAAATTAACAGATATCGTGAGATTATTAAAGAATTAGGTATTAGAAAATAATACATATTTAAAGAGGTGCTTGCGCGCCTCTTTTTGTTTTATAGTAAAAAAGAAAAGTTTCGGTTTTTCATTGGGTTACAAACAACAACTACAACAACACAACTAATCTGTCGACAGGCAGGAACCAATGTAAAATTAAACAAGGAAAATTTATGATTCCACAATTATTTGTAGAAAAAATCGATTTAGGTGATGGCAGAAGCATCACAATCGAGACAGGTCGTTTAGCTAAACAAGCAGACGGATCTGTAGTAGTAAGAATTGGAAATACTGTTATTTTAGGTACAGTTGTTTCCTCAAGAAAAGCAAGCCCAGGCATTGACTTTTTACCTTTGACGGTAGATTACCGTGAAAAATTTGCAGCAGCAGGTCGTTTCCCTGGTGGTTTCTTCAAAAGAGAAGCACGTCCAAGTGATAACGAAGTGTTAACGATGCGTTTAGTTGACCGTGTTTTACGTCCGCTTTTTCCATCAGATTACCATGCTGAAGTGCAAGTTATGATTCAATTAATGTCTCATGACGAAGACGTAATGCCAGATGCTTTAGCAGGATTAGCGGCATCAGCGGCACTAGCTTTGTCAGACATTCCTTTTGAAACCTTAATTTCAGAAGCTAGAGTGGGAAGAATTGATGGAAAATTCATCATCAACCCATCTCGTGCACAATTAGAATTATCAGATATTGATATGATGATTGGCGCTTCTACTGATTCTATCGCTATGGTAGAAGGAGAAATGAAAGAAATTTCAGAAGCTGAAATGGTGGAAGCCATTAAATTTGCTCACGAACATATTAAAGTACAAATTGCTGCACAAGAAAGATTGGCGCAAGCATTTGGAAAAAAAGAAGTTCGTACGTACGAACAAGAAAAATCTGATGACGCTATTTACGCTAAAGTAAAATCAGCAGCTTACGATAAAATTTATGCTATTGCTAGTAAAGGTTCAGCTAAACAAGAACGTGGAGCTGCATTTGATGCTGTAAAAGAAGAAGTAAAAGCATTGTTTACAGAAGAAGAATTAGCAGAAAATGGGGATTTAGTTGGAAAATATTTCTATAAAGTCAACAAAGAAGCGGTTCGTAATGTAACTTTAGATTTAGGAACTCGTTTGGACGGAAGAAAAACTAATGAAATCAGACCTATTTGGTGTGAAGTAGATTATTTACCATCGGTTCACGGATCAGCATTGTTTACACGTGGTGAAACGCAAGCTCTGGCAACAGCTACTTTAGGAACGTCTAGAGAAGCCAACCAAATTGATTCGCCATCGGAACAAGGAGAAGAAAAATTCTATTTACACTATAATTTCCCACCATTTTCAACAGGAGAAGCTCGTCCGTTAAGAGGAACTTCAAGAAGAGAAGTTGGTCACGGAAACTTGGCACAACGTGCCTTGAAAAACATGATTCCTGCTGATTGTCCTTATACGATTCGTGTAGTTTCTGAAGTATTAGAATCGAATGGTTCGTCTTCAATGGCTACCGTTTGTGCTGGAACCTTATCATTAATGGATGCTGGTATTCAAATGATTCGTCCTGTTTCTGGGATTGCGATGGGATTAATTACTGACGGAGAACGTTTTGCTGTTTTATCTGATATTTTAGGTGATGAAGATCATTTAGGAGATATGGATTTCAAAGTAACTGGAACTTCGGAAGGAATTACGGCTTGTCAAATGGACATTAAAATTGACGGATTGAAATATGAAATCATGGAGCAAGCGTTGGCTCAAGCTCGTGATGGGCGTTTGCATATCTTAGGAAAATTAACTGAAACATTGGCTCAACCAAGAAATGATGTAAAAGTTCATGCTCCAAAAATTATTATGAGAACCATTCCAGGTGCCTTTATTGGTGCGTTAATTGGACCTGGAGGAAAAGTAATTCAAGAATTACAAAAAGCTACTGGAACTACTATTGTTATTAATGAAGTTGATGAACAAGGTGTGGTTGAAATTCTTGGAACTGATCCAGATGGAATTGCTGCAGTTTTGGCTAAAATTGATTCGATCATTTTCAAACCAGCAATGGGAGAAGCTTACGAAGTAAAAGTAATTAAAATGCTAGATTTTGGGGCGGTTGTAGAATATACAGATGCGCCAGGAAACGAAGTTTTATTACACGTATCTGAATTGGCTTGGGAACGTACTGAAAACGTCACGGATGTAGTAAATATGGGCGACGTATTCCAAGTGAAATATCTTGGTCTTGACCCAAAAACTAGAAAAGAAAAAGTGTCAAGAAAAGCACTTTTACCAAGGCCTCCAAGAGATGAAAATGTTCCTGCGAGAGAAGATCGCGGCCCACGCCCTGAAAGACGTGATGACAGAAAATAATATTTTTTAAATTATAAAATGAAACCCCAACTTAATTGATTTAAGTTGGGGTTTTAAACTTATGGAAGCTAATATTTTTAATTTTTTGTTAGTAATTGGTTTTTGTATTTATAGGGTTTTTTTAACTTTTGTTATACTTTTAACCTTTAGTAAAAAATTAATTTTACATCACTATTTATAATTAAATATAATGACTAAAACCGTTGGCATAATTGGAGCTGGAATTGGAGGTCTCGCCTTATCAATTCGATTAGCCAATCAAGGGTTTAAGGTAACCATTTTTGAAAAAAATAGTTATCCAGGGGGCAAATTGAGCGAACTTACTACCAATGGTTTCCGATTTGATAAAGGCCCATCCTTATTTACAATGCCTTCGTTGATAGATGAATTGACTAATTTACAAGGAAGCGCTAATTCATTTGAATACCAAAAATTAGATGTCATTACTAATTATTTTTATTCGGATGGAACGCAACTAAAAGCTTCCGCTAATGTGGAAGATTTTGCTGAGGAAGTACATCTAAAATTAAATGAAAAAAAAGAAACTGTTTTAAAATACATCAAACGCAACGCTTTTTATTTTAAAACTACCGAAGATTTGTTTTTGAAACAATCGCTACATCAACTGAAAAATTTTATAAATCT
>NZ_JBMOGV010000070.1:0-11900 GCF_049318185.1 Flavobacterium sp.
ATTTTTAAATAATCTATTGGACTGGCAGGAGAAGCAAAATGTAAAATATAATCTAGATTTCCTGGCACATGAACAAACTTTGTCACATCATGATGATAAAATTCGAAGTTTTTAACTTTAAATAAATGTTCAATATTTTTTAAATCTCCCGTTATCAAATTATCCATTCCAATGACAAAATATCCTTCGGCAATAAAACGGTCACAAAGATGCGAACCCAAAAACCCAGCGGCACCAGTAATCAATATTCTTTTCATATAATATTTATTCTTGTTTGGATCTAATTGTTGTATTTCCAGAATTAAATAGACAATACATCATGGTGAAAAATACAACACCTCTTTGTCTCCATAAAAATGATTCTGTCAAAAATAAACTTATCATTAGAATTGAGAAAGCAAAATGAACAAAATCTTTTGATTTATATGCGTTTTTTAAATTAATAAACAACATTAGTACTATCAATAAAAAACCAAAAACGCCTAAATCGGCAAAATTCTGAACATATTGGTTATGGAAATTTTTATTTTGATAACCATCTTCTCCATTTTTTCCTAAATATAAATTATAATATTTTGCCTTTTCTTCAATCTTGGGATAAGAAGCGTCTAATCCTAAGCCTATGAAAAAGATGTTGTTTTCTTTAATTAATTCTGTGAATATTCTAAACTGATACACTCTAAAAGCCGTGCCATTAAAATAATCATTGGGTGTAAACATTTTATTTGTCCATGCTTCTTTAACGCTAACATTATGGACGACTGCAGGAATTCCTTCAATCACATTAGTGCTTATACTTTTGTTTGTATTTGCTTGGAACTCTATTTCAAAACGTTGTTTTATTCTTCCAAAAGAGAATATTAATCCGGCTATCGCTATAAAAATTAATAAATTCCTTAAACGCATTTTGTGAGCAGTTTTTGAAAAGAAAAACAAATAAATAAGAACCAATAAAAAAATGACTAAAACTATATTCTTTGATGAGAGTAACATTACAAATCCAAATAAAAGAATGGAAATAAAAGTATCTGCTTTAGTCTTAATTTCTTTAGTGAAAAAATGAAAAAAAGCAACAGCTACAAATACAGAAACATGTATGGCATTCAATAATTTAGGCACTAAACCA
Source organism: Flavobacterium sp. (assembly GCF_049318185.1). Taxonomy (GTDB): domain Bacteria; phylum Bacteroidota; class Bacteroidia; order Flavobacteriales; family Flavobacteriaceae; genus Flavobacterium. The sequence goes on from NZ_JBMOGV010000070.1 coordinate 1,127, forward strand.
TAATCTTCATTGTCTTCCCCGTGATAAAAAAATACTCTAGTATCTTTTGATATAAAATATCTAATTAATGCTCTAACAACATAATACAAAGCATAAAGCAACATTGAATAACTAAAAAAAGCAACTAATTTTTGTTTTTGTTCTATAAAAAAAGTTTTAAAAATCAAAAAACATATTGGTATTAATAACAACGGTATTTCTTTAGACAAAGCTACTAACGAACTTTTAATATCAACAGACCAAAAACAGGAAAAAACCATTAAAAAATATAATAAAATAGGAACTATTAATTCTGTTTGAAGTGAAAAATTTTTATTTTTAAATGTAAATAATGAAACAGCTATTAATATTCCTAAAGCAACATTATTTATTGCAAAAGATAAAGGTATCGTGACTAAAACTAAAAGTGTTGGTATAAAAGAACTATTATTTTTGTTTTCTTTTACCAGATTTTGAAAAACACTCTTCAAAGAGTTGTAAATATTCACCATTTATTTTTTCCCAATTAAATTCATTTACAATAGCGTCAAAATTATTTTGAACTAATTGCAAGTTATCATTTTTTCTGATTGTATTAAGAATATTTATTACCTCTGTTGGACTACTAAAATAATATCCGTTTTCTTTTAAAATTCCTTTGTTAAAATCGTTATCATGAGCAATTACAAAAGCTTTGGAGGCCATTGCCTCAAGAAGGGAAGGGTTAGTACCTCCAACTGAATGCCCGTGAAAATACAAATTAGAAAAGTAACGCAAATTATTTAAATGTTCTAAATTATAAAGAGCACCAATAAAACGAATATTTGGATAATCTTTATATTTATTTTTTAGATATTGACCATATTTAGTTTGATGTTTTCCTATTACCAAAATTGGCATTTTTTCTTCATTGATAGCAACACTTTCCAGAATCATATCCAAATTATTTTCAGGTTCAAAGCGTGCCATTATCATATTATAGTTTTCTTTTTCAACTCCATATTTTTTTACTATTCTTTCATCTGGATTTGAAAAAGGATATGCCCCATAAGCTATATAAGTTGATTCTTTTTTGTATTTAGCTTTCAAAAACTTTTGAATGCCTAATGAATCTGAGACTAAAAAATCACTGCTAATCACTGCTAATCTTTCAGCAAATTTTAAAAATTGTTGTACTGTTATAGAATATTTAGTTCTTTTCCATTCTAACCCATCCATATTGGTAATGATAATTGATTTTTTTGGCAAAAGAAAATACCAAATAGAATTACTTGTATATCCTAACTGAAGAATGATATCGAAATCTCTTTTACGAGAATCCATGATGCAATTGTAGTCATAAATAAACTGCCCAAACGTTCCAAATTTGTGTTCGGGATCATTTTGATGAATAATATTTACACCGTGAAAAGTTTTTTCTTGAAATTTGTGATTATGCGAGTTATAGCAATACACATCATGCCCTTTTTCTACAAGATAAACCGAAAAAAATTCGGCAAATTGTTCAAAACCTCCGTAATGATTTGGAATTCCACGAGTTCCGAGAATGGCAATTTTCATGAAGTTATTTCTTTTTCAGAGGGCTAAAATAGGGAATTTTGTTGTTTTAAAAAATTATAAAAACTAATGTTTTAATATTAATTCATATCCCTTTAAGGTTTCTTGTGCGGTTTTTTCCCAAATATAATCCGTGAGTATTTTTTCCTTTAGTTTTGGATTGAATATTGAATTGTAAGCTTTATCAATTGCTCTTTTAATTGAATCTACATCGTCTGGTTCGCAATAAAATGCATAATCTTCAAAATAGTCATAGGTGTCTCCTTTTTTTGTAACAACTATATTGCATCCCATTGTGGCAGCTTCTAAAGATGATAATCCTGGTGTTTCCATCCAACTTGCTAATACATGTACTTTAGCAACTTTGTATAAATCTCCTAAATCATTGTGTGAAATTGCACCTAAAAAAGTTACGTTGTCTCCAGCTTCTTCATGAACTTGTTCAACATATTTTTTTTGATTTTGTGATTCTTTACCTACTAGAACTAACTTATAATTAGTTCCTTTCACTGCTTTTACTAAATTTAATGTTGATTTCCTTCCTTCTATTCTTGCGGCACAAAGAATACAATCTTTGAATTCTGAATATTTATTTGGCTTTTCAGTATCGCTATCTGTAAAAACCGATTTATCAATAGCGTTTGGAATGGAAACAAAATTGTAGTTTTTAAGATTAAATTCAGTTGCAACTCTGTTCATTTCTGAAACTGAATTAGGCAAAAAAACGGAAGTGTTATCAACAATTTCTTTGATTAAGCCATAATATCCTTTATAAGTCATTTTGAAAACTCCTTTGTGAAAACGTTTTTCAAAATAGTGTTTTATTAATGTTTTTAAATAATTTATTTGATATGGAGAGAGAAAATTGGCTACTTTTTGAAAAATTCCACCACGTGCTTTCCTTTCAAATTCAGTGTAAAGACCATAAATTGTTGATAAAGCAATTTTTTTATTTTGCTTTTTAGCATTTATCATTTGACGATAAATGTCTTGTGGTTCCATCAAATTAAACAAATGAACTAAATCATAGTTGGATAAATCTGGCTCAAACTCTAATGAAACGTCAACGGTTACACCTAGTTTTTCAAGAAATTCCTTCGTTTTTAACATTTGAATCATGTCGCCACCTGGAGCATCAAATAAATTGGTTCGAGATTGAAAAAGCACTTTCATTTTAGCAAATTAAGAGTCGCAAATATAGTTTTTATTAGTAGTTTTACACTTCTTAAAATTAGGATTATTCTAATAATGAAAAAAACACTATTCCTATTTGGAACTCGACCAGAGGCTATAAAAATGGCTCCGCTAATTCAATGTTTTTCTAATGATGAATTATTTGATGTAAAAGTTGGTGTTACAGCTCAACATAGAGAAATGTTAGATCAAGTTTTGCATTTTTTTAATATTAATGTTGATTATGATTTGAACATCATGAAGCCTAATCAAACTCTTCATCAGTTAACTGCCGATTTGATTTCGCGTATTACAGATGAAATTTTATTAAAAGAGCATTTTGATTATGTTTTTGTTCAAGGCGATACAACAACAGTTTTAGCATCGTCAATTGCTGCTTTTTATCAGAAAATTAAAATTGTACACATTGAGGCTGGTTTAAGAAGTAATGATATGCACTCGCCGTTTCCAGAAGAAATGAATAGGGTTTTGACTTCAAACTTAGCATCTTTTCACTTTTGTCCTACTGAAAATTCTAAAGAAAGTTTGATAAAAGAGAATATCAATAAAAATGTTTTCGTTGTTGGGAATACCGTTATAGACGCTTTGCTTTTAGGATTAGAGAAAGTAAAAATGATAGAAAATCAATTCGTTGAAAAGTATAATTTTATAGATTTTTCAAAAAAGATACTATTAGTTACGTGCCATCGAAGAGAAAATTTTGGAGAACCATTTGAAGATATTTGTAATGCTTTACTTGAAATTTCTTCAACGTATTCAGAAAGTGTTGAAATTGTATATCCTGTTCACCTTAACCCTAATGTTAAGGATATTGCTTATAAAAAACTAATTGCTAAAAACATAAAATTAATCTCACCTCTTGATTATCCTGATCTTATTTGGATGATGAGTAAAAGTAATATAATACTAACCGATTCTGGTGGTATTCAAGAAGAAGCTCCAAGTTTAGGGAAACCTGTTTTGGTTTTAAGATACGTTACAGAAAGAATGGAAGGTGTTGATGCAGGAACAGCAATTTTAGTAGGCTCAGACAAAGAAAAAATTGTTTCAGAAACAAAGAAATTATTAGAAAACAACGACTATTATAATTCCATTTCAAAAGCAACAAATCCTTATGGAGATGGGGAAACCAGTGAAAATGTAAAATTGATTTTAAGCAAATCCGTTTTTGAGTAATTCATTTTTATCAGTTATTTCTTTATATGCTATTAAAAAACCAACCAAAATTGATTTGGAATCTTCGGTAAAATAATATCCCATAAGAACCCAGTTTGAAATTAACAAAAATATAGCCGTTCCAACTAATAAAAAATTAATATTTTTGTTTATTGGTATTTTAGATTTTGGCTGATTGTATATCAAATATATGGAATATAATAACAATAATATGCCCAAAATACCTGATTTGAGATAGGTTGTCATAAATGCATTATGTAACACATAAATATATCTCATTTCTAAATCACCGAGCCAAACTTTTTGTTTTAAATCCACCTTTGAACCCAAACCCTCGCCCAATAATATAGATAGACTTCCTTTATATTGCATTTGGCGGATCGTATTTATAATTTCAACCGATCTGTAATTATCGTTAAAATAGATAATATCGTGAGTTTTTATTTTACTTTTAAAAGCTTCTGTAGGTGCTATTTTAACTTTATATAAAAAAGCTTCAAAACCAACTCCATTTCTTTTTGGATTTATTGCTAAAATAATCAAGTATGAAATAACCGTAAATAAAGTTAGTGAAGTAATTGCCAAAATCGCTCTCTTATTCAAAATAAAATAACCTTTTAAGCCACAGAATAATATAATAAACTGAATAAAATTATTTCTAGATAAATACATTAAACTCGAAAAAGTTATAATTGCTACCATTAAATAAAATTTCTTTTTGTGAATTTCAATATCAAATTTTTTATGAAATAATAAAATAATTAATCCATAAACTTCAAAATCACTGAAGTATCCACAATAAAAACGAATATCACCTACGGAATGTGCGTTGCGAAATAAAAAAGAATAAACAATAAAAAAAACATGAATTAAAGATACAAAATAACTGATTTTTATTACAGACAAGAATGCCGTTTTATAATTATACTTACATATTTGATAGCCAAGAATTATACCCAGAATTGGTTTTGAAAGATAAGTAAAATCCCTAATTATATAATATATATTTTCGATTTTAAATTTTGTTCTAAAAACAGAAATCAATAAAATTAGAATAAAACAAGAAAGGTATTTTATAAATGTTTGTGAATATTTTTTTTGAATTGTAATTAAAACACTAAAAGACCATATTAAAAAAGTTAGTTCGTAACTCCCATAATAAGGAATCATTAAACAAAGTGCGAAAAGTGCGAAATAAAATTTATTTTTTTTTAAAACGAATGCCATAATTTAATTCAATTTATTTGCTTTTAAATCAGTGTGTAATATCCAAATTTCTTTTTAATGAAATAGACACAAGTAAAATTCAAAACTATTGTGGCAATTAAACTGGCAATAGCCGAACCATTAATTCCATAAGTAGGAATTAGAAAATAGTTTAAGATTAGATTTATTAGAAAAACGAAAATATTTATATACAAAACCAATTTTTTGTTATTTGTTAAATTTAAAATTAAATCTACATTTCCACAAACTGCACTAATAAATGTTGAAATTGCTATTATTATTAAAACCGTTTTTCCTGCAATAAAAGCATTGCCAAAATAACTTAAAAGATATTCGCTGAAAATTATTATCAATAGCACAATTGGCAAGGTTACAAATGTAATAAGTTGCGTTGCTTTTTGAATAATTTTTTTTAATTCTGAAAAATTTTTAGATTCATAAGCCTCGGTTACTTTTGGCCCGATAACAACACTCATTGAAATTATTATGATATAAACAATCATTCCCACTTTAAATGCGGCGTTATAAATTCCTACATTTTCTTCGGTCGAAAACGATCCTAACATCAAAACATCTGTCCAATTAATTAAAAAACTCATCACGCCAGAAAACATCATTGGTAACGAGGCGATTAATGTTTTTTTATAAGAAAATTGGGGTTTAGAAAAATTAATTTGTTTAAAAAAGATAAAACAGAATTCAATTATTAGTGTTATAAGAAATGAAATTCCATAGAAACTTACAATATTGTATGCGTTTATTGAATCATTTCTGAACAAAAAAATAAATGTAAAAAAAAGCACATTTGGAACAATAAACATAAACCATCCAAAAAGTATTAATTTTTTTGTCGCAATAAAATAATAAACAGCAATTTCATGAAGTAAAAAAAAGGGCAGGGAAATAGCAATTAACTCAAAAACAGAAGTTAATTGTGTTTTGTGAAAAATAAATATAGCAATTTGTGGAGCAAAAAAGTAAATTAAAAAAACAGGAATAATTGATACAAATAAAACTAATTTGATAACATGGAATAGAAAATTTTGAGCAGAAAAATCTTTTTGTTCAATATTTCTATTTACCCTTACAATTATGGTGTTTTGAACCCCTAAAGTTAGTATTACACACAACAATTGAATTATAGTTTGTGCTAATGAGAAGGTTCCGTAAACTTTTGCAAAATAAAAATTTGAAATTAGTTTAATGGTATAAAAACTAAAACACACCCCTAAAACTCGGAAACCAAGCGATATTAATCCTTTAGAAAAAAGATATTTAATATTGGTATCTTTTAAAAAACCCGCTAAAGTATTTTTTAAAAAACTCACTTTTTATAATTTATTATCAAATTAGAAATTTCTTTACTCCAAACTTTCCAATTTAATTTGTTTAAATATAAATCTCTAGACGATTGACTTAATTTTTCATAATTTGATGGATTTTCAATTAAATTTTTAAAAACTTCGACATAAGCCTGAAAAGTTTCCTTTGGTTCTAATAATATTCCGTTAATGTTGTTTTGAACTGCACCACTTATTCCTCCTGTATTTCTTGAAATACTGGGAACACCGTATGCACTAGCTTCACAAAAAACAATACCATAACATTCCGCTTTACTCGGAACAAATAAAAAATGACTTTCTTCCATTAATGAATTAAATTTTTTAAAATCATTTTTATCGTTTTTAAATAAAAACGGTATAACAGTCATTGATTGATGTTTAACTGGCGGTATGCAACCACAAACAGTCAATTTGACATTATAGTTTTTTAATAATTCTAAAAATGTTTCAAATATAATTTTTCCGCCTTTTCGTTCCCACTCAACCCCAATAAAAAGTAATTTTATCTCTTTATTTTTGTCTATAGTTTTAGGTTTATAATTTATATTTTCTTCATTAATATTTGCTCCATAAGCATTCACAAAAACTTTTCCTTGGGGTTTGTAAAATTCATTAACATAATTTGCAGCCCAATGGGAAGAATAACTTAAAATAGCAGCTTTTTGAATTGTTTTTTTTTGATTTATGTTAGATTCTTTAATAGAAAAATCAAACAATTTAGTAAAACCTTCGTAATAATTATTAAGTTGACCAAATGAAGAGTCTGAAGTATATAAAATAGGAATATCAGTTTTTAATAAGGCAATTTCAGCTGGGACTGATGGTGCAAATATAAAGTCATAATTTTGTTTTTTTAAGCGATGTTTAATAATTTTTGCACTTAAAAAGGATTTAAAAAAACTGTGTCGATGATTGTATCGCTTTGAAAAAATAAAAAGAGTTATTCGATTTATAATACCAAATGATTTTATAAAAACATTATTAATCGGACCAATGGCATCAACAATTTCAAAATGATTTTTTAAACCTTCAAGCATTTTATAATGAATACCAGACCAAGATTTTCTGTCATTTGGGTCCGTAGAGGTTAAAAAGGCAATTTTAAGTTTTGATTTCACAGTTTTTAAAATTTTTTGTAATATTACATTAAATATTATATTTATTTTATTTTTATAGTTTCAACTAGTTTTGATTAATACTGGTTTTTATTTTATTAAACTGGTTTTTGAGCAATGCAAACAGTTAAATAACCCTCAAAGTGCATAAATTTATCTAAAAATAAAAAGAATTTTCGTGTAATTTTATATTTAGTTACCCATTGTTTAAAAAGCGTATCTCGGTCCATAGTGGTTCTACTAATATAATTTAAACCGGCTGCTTTCATTTCATCTTTTAAATCATAAAACTTGTATTCTTTAGGCCAAGGCCAAACTTTTTTACCTAACATTCGTCCAATTAAATACGAAAGTCTGTAAGGAAAAGTATGATGATTTGGATAAGCAACAATTACATAACCTCCTTTTTTTGTAATTCGAGTATACGATTTTATAGCTTTTTCTCTGATATCTTTGGTATAATGTTCTATAACTCCTGAATTATATGCTAAATCATACGATTCGTTTGGGATAGAATTCATAGTAAACATATCTTCGCAAATACATTTAATGCCTTTAAACTTTAAGTCGCTACATACTATTTCAACTTTTTCTAAAATAGTATGGTCATAATCTAAAAAAGCAGACTGGCTTAACGATTTATTAAGTAACATTAAACTAATTCCAGCTTCGCAACCGATCTCTATCGCTGACTGCAAATTATTTTCGGCCACTAATTTGTTTAGCACAACATTAAATTCTGCTTGAAAACTAGTTGGATTGTTGTATGCTTTTTTAATATGTTCAATGGTAATCCCTTTTGAGTAGTCTAACCAAGCTTGTTTTTGATCTTTTGACATTTTTTAATGATTATGTAATTTTATTTTATTGTTTATTAAGAGTTTTATCTGTTAAGATTAGTCCTTCTTTATTTGTTTCTTCATTTTTGAGATACAATGCCAATTGATAAGTGCCTTTTTTTAATTTAGAACTATCAATGGTTGCGTTAAAACCACATTCATCATTATTATAGTCTAGTTTAAAAGCGGCGGTTACATCTGGTCTAGTTGCTTTTTGAACATTAAGTTTTGTTGTCTTTCCGTCTTTTAATAATACTATTATAATCCTAGTTTTACTCGGTGACTGATTACTAAAAAAAGCCCATCCTGAAGCTTTAATTGAATTATTATTGTTTTCAAATGCATCTATGTTACTTATAAAACTTTGTCCAACTACCGTTTCATTAGGTTTGATTTTTGAAATTATTTGATTGATGTCAGCTGCTTCTTGTTTGTTGTTTTGTTCTACAAATTTAGCCTTACTTTCCTCCACTATTTTTTTATCCAATTCTACCTCGTCTTCTGGAAAAATATCTTCTTTAGTTTTTATTCGTTCATCGCCTCGCCATACAAAACCTCTTAACAACCTTGCGTTTTCGGGTAAGTCTTTTTCAGGATAAATATCACCGTCCGGGTTGTTGAATAATGTTAGGGTTTCAATTTTATTGTTGCCATCCATTGTCATATTTATTTTACTGCAAACTGACTTATTTATGCCTATAAGTTCATTATTGTCATTGCGCAAATAAAAAAGAACCTCTGCGTTTTTAACAACATCTGTTTCATAAATTTTATTATCCTTGAATTTTGAGTATAGATTTACTCCTTTTACTTGATTATAACCAGTTTCAACGGTATCTTTTGATATAATAAAAGTGTTATTTAGTACTTTAAGAGAGTCTATTTTTTCTGTTTTGTTGTTTCCAATTAAGTTCATCACATCTCCTGTTAATTGGTTTTGGTTATTCCATAGAATCGGTTTTCCTATGAGTTGGGTAAGTGCCTTTTTTTGATCAGAATGGATTGAGTCACACTTTCCACTCATTTCGGATTTGTAAAAACGTACATCTTTTTGTCCTCTAACTATTCTTTCACCTGATTTCCCGGTTACAAAAATCTTCTTAGCATGAACAAACATTGAATCGTTTTCAACCTTATAGCGAATAGATGCATGTTTGGTAATGAATACAGAATCTTTTTGTTTATAAACTTCTCCATAATGTCCTTTGATAATGGCTTTATTGATGGAATCTGTAATTTTTACATTGTTGGTTCCCGAGGCAAATTCCGTTTTCCTGTCATAATACAAACTGTCTCCTTCTATTAATCGGTCTTTGTACTTAATATAGGATTTCTGTAAAAAAAACCCAGTGTTTGACTTGCTGTTGTAATGACCGTTTTCAGTATAAATAAAGGTTTCTTTACCTACTATGGTTGAAGGCCCTTTTAACAGAGAATTACCTTGTGTTGTTTTGTAGTCTAAATGGTTAGATTTTATGGTGTAATCAGGATTTTTTAATTCAACTGAAGACAAAAATTGGTATTTTTTTTCTCTAACATAATACCTTCCTGCTTTACTTTTTAATGTATTTTTTTTATTTATGATAGTTCCATTACTATTAAAATATGCTTCTTGTGTGTTTCTGTCAAAATAGATTGTATCTGTTGTTAAAGTAGATTCTGGTGAATTCAAAACAACTCGTCCTGAAAAATAGGCGTTTTTAACAGCGCCATTATATTCGGCGTATTTGCTTGACAATGTTAAAGTGTCACCTTGTATCATTTTAACATTCCCAAAAGCTTTTATATAATTTTCATTTTGAAAATAGTAGGCTTTATTACAAGTCATTTTTATATCTTCGTGACTTAATCGCACATTTCCTGTTAATAAAAGTGCATCGGGAACTTCCAATTGGTTTATATCGGCAAAATCGGAATATTCAACTTTTATTTTGCTGTTTTTTTGAGCAAAAACAAGTGAAAAAGTCAAAAGTAGAAATACTATATTAATCTTTTTTTTCATGCTGTAACTTACTTGTTTGCATTTCTTTCAATCTTTCCTCCCAACTTTTAATTACGATTACAAAAATACTCTTTATTTTACTTTTATCCATAACACTGTACTTTGGACGTTTAGCTGGAGTTGGAAAACTTGTTGTTGGAATTGGTTTTAAATCTATATTGATATTATTTATTTCAAATATCTTTTTAGCAAAATCATACCAACTGCATTGCCCTTCGTTGCTGAAATTATAGATGCCAAAATTATCGGTTATTGGTTGTCGGTTGTCGGCTAGAATAATATGAACTAGAACTTCTGCTAAATCGACAGCATTTGTCGGTGTTCCTATTTGATCATTTACAA
>NZ_JBMOGV010000071.1:0-11635 GCF_049318185.1 Flavobacterium sp.
ATTTAGCAGCATCCAATAATTGAATTGCAGCAGGTGGAGTTTTTACAACAAAATCAAACGATTTGTCTTTATACACGGTAATTTGTACCGGTAAAACTTTGCCAGGTTGATCTTGTGTTCTAGCATTGAACTGCTTACAGAACTCCATGATATTAACCCCAGCAGCTCCCAAAGCAGGTCCAACCGGTGGCGACGGGTTCGCAGCACCTCCCTTAACTTGTAGTTTAACTACTTTACTAATTTCTTTAGCCATTTCTTAAAAATTTTACATCTCTCAATTGGAAGCGATTGATGCGGTTTATTATATGTGTAACAAAAAATTATACTTTTTCAACTTGCATAAAACTCAGTTCTAACGGCGTTTTTCTTCCGAAAATTTTAACCATTACTTCTAACTTACGCTTTTCATCATTAATTTTTTCAATGGTTCCGTTGAATCCATTGAAAGGTCCATCTACAACTTTGATTGTTTCTCCAATGTTGAATGGAATATTCTGTGTGTCTGTAGTAACAGCCAACTCATCTACTTTACCAAGCATTCTATTGACTTCAGACAATCGTAAAGGAACAGGTTCTCCTCCTTTTACTTCTCCCAAAAAACCTATAACACTCGTAATCGATTTGATAATGTGTGGAATTTCTCCAACTAAATTAGCTTCAATCATTACATAACCAGGAAAATATACTTTATCCTTAGCTATTTTTTTACCATCTCTTATTTGAAACACTTTTTCAGTGGGAACCAATACTTGAGAGATGTAATCCGACATTCCTAATCTGTTGATTTCAGTTTCGATATAAGCTTTAACTTTGTTTTCTTGTCCGCTTACAGCTCTAACCACATACCATTTTTTCACATTATTATCAGCCATAGTAAAAATATTATGGTTTTAACCAATTAAAAAAGCCAGATATTGACTTAGCAAAAAGTTCATCAACTCCCCATGTAGCTAAAGCAAAAACAATAGAAAAAACAGCTACTGTTATAGTAAACTTCTGAACTTCTGCCCATTCTGGCCAAGTTACATTTGATTTTAATTCTTCAAATGCCTCTGATATATAATTAACAATTTTTGTCATTGTAAATATTTTTATTAGCACGGGCGGGAGGATTCGAACCACCATCAACGGTTTTGGAGACCGCTATTCTACCCTTGAACTACGCCCGTATTATTAAAAACCAGTGCCGTTAAAAAAACGACACTGGAATAATTATTTTAATAGATAATTAATCTAAAATTTCAGTTACCTGACCAGCTCCTACAGTTCTACCACCTTCACGGATAGCGAAACGTAAACCGATATTTAATGCAATAGCACTTAATAAAGCAACTTCAATAGTTAAGTTATCTCCTGGCATTACCATCTCTACTCCTGTAGGTAAAGTAATAACTCCAGTTACGTCAGTTGTACGTACGTAAAACTGTGGACGATAGTTATTGTGGAATGGTGTGTGACGACCACCTTCTTCTTTTTTCAAGATATAAACCTCAGCTTTAAATTTAGCGTGTGGTTTTACAGAACCTGGCTTACAAATAACCATTCCTCTTTTAATATCTTCTTTAGCAACACCTCTTAATAAGATACCTGCATTATCTCCCGCCTCACCTCTATCAAGAATTTGACGGAACATTTCAATACCAGTTACAGTAGAAGTTAATTTCTCTGCACCCATACCGATGATTTCAACTGGGTCTCCTGTATTACAAATACCTGTTTCGATACGTCCTGTAGCAACAGTTCCACGACCAGTAATGGTAAATACATCTTCAACAGGCATCAAGAATGGTTTGTTAACATCTCTTTCTGGCTCTTCAATCCAATTGTCAACTGCTTCCATCAATTCAAGAATTTTTGGAGTCCAAGCTGGATCATTATTTAATCCACCAAGAGCTGAACCTTGAACTACTGGACTATTATCTCCATCATAATCATAGAAAGATAATAAATCTCTGATTTCCATTTCAACTAACTCTAATAATTCCGCATCATCAACCATATCCACTTTATTCATGAATACAACAATTCTTGGAATACCAACTTGACGTCCTAAAAGGATGTGCTCACGAGTTTGTGGCATTGGACCATCTGTAGCAGCAACTACTAAAATAGCGCCGTCCATTTGAGCAGCACCTGTTACCATGTTTTTTACGTAATCCGCGTGACCAGGACAGTCAACGTGAGCGTAATGACGGTTAGCAGTTTCATACTCTACGTGCGAAGTATTAATAGTAATACCTCTTTCTTTTTCTTCTGGAGCGTTATCAATTTGATCAAATGATTTCGCTTGACAGTAACCTGCATCAGACAATACTTTGGTGATTGCTGCAGTTAAAGTTGTTTTTCCGTGATCCACGTGCCCAATTGTTCCTATGTTTAAGTGGGGCTTGTTACGGTTAAAATTTTCTTTTGCCATTTTACTTAATTTTTAATCTTAGTTTATATATTAGTGTTCAAATTTTACATTTTTGAGCCAACTACGGGAATTGAACCCGTGACCTCTTCCTTACCAAGGAAGCACTCTACCCCTGAGCTAAGTCGGCTAATGCCTAGTTCAGAAGTTAGAATCTCAGAATTCAGAAAAACCAAATTCATATTTCTAAATTCTTTTGGTGGGGAGAGCAGGATTCGAACCTGCGAAGACGTAGTCAGCGGATTTACAGTCCGCCCTCGTTGGCCGCTTGAGTATCTCCCCCACTTTTTCTATTGTTTTGTTGCCCAAAAAATAAGAGCCGGCGGAGGGACTCGAACCCACGACCTGCTGATTACAAATCAGCTGCTCTAGCCAACTGAGCTACGCTGGCATACACAATAAAAAAAGTCCGCTATTTCTAACGGACTGCAAATGTATGGATTTTATCTTTTAATCAAAACATTTTTGTAAAAATTTTTATTTTATAAATGGATTCTGTTTTTTCCCTTTCTTTTTAACAATAATCTTTCTAAAGATTCTGAGGATAACTCCACCGCTTCCTCAAAAGTTTTACACTGTTTCTTAACCATGAAATCATCTCCTGGCACATGAATTTTTACTTCTACTATTTTATTTTCTTTCGCACTCGTGTTATCAACCTTCAAAAAAATATCTGATGAAACTATTTTATCATAAAATTTTTCAAGTTTACCTACTCTTTCTTGAATGAAATCTACTAATTTTTTATCGACAGCAAAATTTACCGCATGAACATTTATCTTCATATTAAAATTTTTATTGGTTAAACAATTCCGAATTACTTTTTGTTTCTTGGATGCGCACTACTGTAAACCTTTTTAAGTGCTGCTAAGCTACTATGGGTATAGACTTGGGTAGAAGCTAAACTAGAATGTCCTAATAATTCTTTAACTGAATTTATATCTGCCCCATTGTTGAGTAAATGTGTTGCAAAAGTATGCCTTAAAATATGCGGACTTTTTTTAACCTTCTCTGAGACATTACTAAAGTAGTAATTAATTATTCGATACACAAAGGAATCGTTCAATTTAACACCTTTAGATAGTAGAAAAAAATACTCCTTATCTATAATTGTTTCTATTTGTGTCCTTTCAGCTAAATATAATTTTATCTGATTTTCAACAATGGAAAGTATAGGGATAATCCTCTCCTTATTTCTTTTTCCTAAAACTTTAATAGTTTTGCTTCCAAAATCTATATGCTGCACTTTTAAATGGATTAATTCAGTTCTACGAATACCAGTGGTATAAAATAAATCAATGATTAGTTTGTCTCTTATACCGTCAAAGTCATCTGTATAGACTAATTGATTCAAAACTAAATCAACTTCTTTTTCAGAAAATGGGATTTGAAGCTTTTTAGGCGATTTCAATGCTTTGTGTTTCAATAGCGGACTACTGTCAATTTGTTTTGTTTTGAGTAAAAACTTGTAATATGCTTTTAAGGAAGAAATTTTGCGATTAATGGAACTATTAGATAATCCATCGTCTGAAAGCGAAACAATCCAAGCGCGAATTTGAGGGTAGTTTACTTTGATTAAAGTAGTAGCATCAAATGCACTAGACAAAAACATTTCAAAAAAACCTATATCATTAAGATAAGCGGTCACCGTATGTTGTGAATGCTTTTTCTCTAACAATAAATAATCTTGAAATTTATTTTTTGAATTTTCCATAAAAAAAACCGCTGACATCAAAGTTAACAAACTTTAAGTACCAGCGGTCATATCTTATAAGGAATTTAACTATCCTTCGATATTGTCTCTTAAATTTTGAATATAGGCTGCTTTTTGAACTTGTGCTCTTCTAACAACAGAAGGCTTAATAAACGCCTGACGCGCTCTAAGTTGTCTTACAGTTCCAGTTTTATCAAATTTTCTCTTGTAGCGCTTTAATGCTCTATCAATGTTTTCTCCGTCTTTAATGGGTATAATCAACATAATTTAGACACCTCCTCTCATTTAGTGGGCGCAAAAGTAATTAATAATTATCAATTATCAATTATCAATTATCAATTATTTCACTGCCGGCTGATAATTCTGTTTATCAATAATCATTTTCGACAAAATCTCTCTTAGAATTTCTGAAGTACCACCTCCAATTGGGCCTAAGCGACTATCTCGTAATAAACGTGCTAATGGATATTCTTCCATATACCCATAACCTCCTAACATTTGCAAACAACTGTATATGGCTTCATCAGCTACTTTGGTAGATTTTAGTTTTGCCATGGTAGCCTCTTTTACTACATATTCTCCTTTGTTTAATCGAGCTACGGCAGCATAATTAAATAGTTTACAATGCTCCACTTCCGTAGCATGATCAACCATAGTATGTCGTAAAGCTTGAAACTTATTTATTGTGGTGCCAAAAGCTTGTCGTTGCGACATATAATCTATTGTATAGTCTATAGCATATTCTGCTCTAGCATGGGCATTGATTGCCATGATTAATCGCTCCAAAGCAAAATGCTGCATAATATAAGGAAAACCTTTTCCTTCTTCTCCCATCAAATTAGTAGAAGGAATGACTACATTATCAAAAGCAATTTCAGCAGTATCTGAAGCTCTCCATCCTAATTTATCTAATTTGGTAGCCGAAACTCCTTTTAAATTAGTATCCATCAAAAAAATACTAATTCCTTTATTCCCTAATTCTGGCTTGGTTTTAGCAGCAATTATATAATAATCGGCATAAACACCATTGGTAATAAAAGTTTTAGAGCCATTAATAATATAATGATCTCCTTTTTTCACTGCTGTGGTTCGCATTCCTGCTACATCACTGCCTCCAAAAGGTTCTGTAATACACATAGCTCCTATTTTTTCTCCAGCGATACTTGGCGCCAAATAATCTTGCTTTATTCTTTCATCACCTTCGGCATTCAAATGGGTCATAGCTAAATAGACATGCGCCCACATGGCAGCAGCAAAACCAGAGGATTTAATTTTTTGAAGTTCCTCTAAAAACACAACGGTATAAAACAAATCCAAATCCAACCCTCCATAAGCTTCAGGATAAGCAATACCGAAGAACCCCATTTCACCAAATTTTTTCCAAATAAAGCGCTCAATGGTACCGGTCTTTTCCCATTTTTCAATATGTGGAACAACTTCTTTTTGCAAAAAGTCTCGCAAACTCTCTCTAAACAATTCGTGTTCTTCTGTAAAGTAGGTTGAATTCATATAATAAAAGCTGATTTATTCGTTAATTTATTAGAATTCCAAATATAAGGCAATTATTTTTATATTATCAACAGAAAATCCTTTAATTTTTGATAAATCCTCAATTTTTATACCGCCATTCATACTTCTGTAAGTAACAATTTCTTTAGCTAAAGCGTATCTAAAAAACGGAAACGCGGCTAGTTCTTTTATCGAGGCATTATTTATATTAATTTTTTTGAGTCCAAGAGTAGATTTAACATCAAAATACTTATTTAAATTAACGATAACTTCTGGCGATAAACCCCAAATATCGTTGAGTTGCTCCATAGTCACAAAAGCACCATACTTTGCTTTTTCAGCTAAAATTCTATCGGATATTTTATCACCAATTCCATAAATTTTCATCAAGTCTTCTTTAGTAGCTCGATTGATATCAAGCACTACAATTTTTTCTGCTGTAGAAAAATCTTTTTTCTCAAAGGACTGAAAAGTGTTCTTTTTATTTTTTACCCAATCAGGAAATTTAAAATAGGGAGAAATTGCTTTTAGTAAAGAATCGGAAACTTTAGTTACTGCCTGAAATTCTTCAGCAGAATTAACAAATTTATTTTGCTTTCTAAAAGCTAACAATCGGTCAATCTCTTGTACTGACATGCCAAGTTTATAGCCCTTGAAATCGGTTATAAAATTCGGGTTAAAAGGATATAGTGTTGGTTTATAATTTTTAGTTAGCAATTTTAGACAATCAATTTCTTTTTGATTAGACAACCAGGTCGTTTTATCTATTTGATTGTATTCTGCAGATTTGAAATCAAGAAAAAAATAGAGACCTTGTAAAAAAATAATCGTAAGAAAAAGAAAAATAATTCCAATTCGTTGATTTTTGGAATAACTTAAGAGTGCTTTAAGAAAGAAATTATGATTCATAATGCTATACTATAAATCGAATACCGAAGTTCTTTTGCCTCTAATCAAATCTTTTAATCGCAACCAAAAGGCTAGCGTAAGATAAATGCCAAACCATAATCCTGCTGTTACAAATGTGATGTAGATAAAAAACAAACGAACATTTGAGGCGCGCATACCAAGTTTATCCGCCAATCGTGAGGAAACATGGAAACCGTGTTTTTCGAAAAAATATTTTAACTGTATAACAGGTGACATCTAATTATTGTTTTAAAAGTTGTGTTCCAATACTACACTGTAAACATTTTCCATGATTACAATATTCGTTTTTTAACTGCAAAAGCGATTGGGTTTCAAATGCATTATGAGCTTTAATCCCAAAATTAGAAAACTTTTCAATAATAATATTCTTTTCTGGCTTAATAGATTGCATGAGTTCCAAAATTTCCTCTGTAGTTTCTTTTCCCAGACTTTTGGCATAAGCAAACCGAACTGGAATAATGGTATTGATAACCAGTAAATCAATGAATGATTTTGAAAATTGTTTTTTCTTATTGGGACTTTGTTTATCAAATTGATAATGTGTTTGCCAATAGTCTGAAACGGAACAATTGAAAAGGGAATAGAGGTCATTTAAATTATTCGCAATTAGTATTTGTGAAAATAAGTTTTGCTGTTGGTGATACAACATAGATAATTGTGCCAATCGTATCGTTGGAAAATTATCAGGTCGGTGTTTAAAAAACTGAATAGGCTCAATGATTGTTTTACTTAATTGATACTTGTGAGAAATATGCAGAAATCTATTTTTCAAATCTTTGGCATAGAAATCCTCCGCTTCGGTTGGGAATAAATCAGCCATACCAAATAGTAAGGCTTCAAGATTTTCAATTTCAAAACTTTCTTTTCTTATAATAGAAAACGGAATAGATTGGGCAATCTTTAAAAATGGTTCACCATTCGTATTTAATCCAAAATTTTTGGCCAACAGGCAAAATAAAACAGCTTCCCAATCATTGGCTGTTTCTTGTAAAAGTTGTTGAATAGGCACAGACTTCCTCTCCAATCGTTCAAAAAACATACGTTCTTGCCAATTCTTGAGCGCAAATTCGTCAACCTGTTTAATTTGATTTTCACAATAAATCCAAGATTTTGGTGATAGTAAAGAGTAATATTGATTTAAAACAGCGCTAGACACATATTCTTTAAGTGCTAAAACTGGTATTTCAGAATTGTCCTTTCTAAAAATAGGTGTATCATGCTCCCATACTACATGAAGAATTACACTATCATAATTTTCATCTTTCTCATGATGGTGCAAATACCAATCGGAAGACTTGACATGAATTTCTACATTACCCGCCCATTTTTGATGGCCAATGACAATTTGTGCATTAAAAAAATCGGGCCCAGCTTTTTGTAGATATTGACCGCTATTAGTAATAGTTAAAGCATCGCCAGAAACGGTAACCAAGTTGGAAAAATCATACTTTTTATAGTGCCAAACATAATGGAGAAAATCTTCTTTCATATTCAGGATTTGAGAATACTAAAATAAGAAAATAGCACAAAAAAACAAAACCCAATAATACTATTGGGTTACTAAAATTTTATAACTTATTGTTTACTTTATCGAACTAATAATGTCATGTTTGGTTATAATATGATGTTTACCATTCCCCAAATCTACTAAAACAGCTTGATTATCCTTATTAATGAGTTTTGAAATTTCTTCAATTGGAGCATTAGCATTTACTATTGGATAAGGTTTTCCCATGATATCTTTAATAGGTTTGTCCGCTATGTCTTTGTCCTCTACATAACTTCTAAACAAATCTGTTTCATCTACACTACCTACAAATCCTGTAGTATCAATTACTGGAATTTGAGAAATCTTATATTTTTTCAATCGCTCAATAGCATGTGAAACCAATTCTTCAGTTCGAACAACAATTAAAGGCTTGTCTATATGGTCTCTGATTACATCCTCTGCCTTAGTTATTTGTTCTTCCAAGAAACCACGTTCACGCATCCAATCATCATTAAATATTTTACCGACATAACGACTCCCACTGTCGTGAAATAAAACGACAACAACATCTTCTGGCTTGAAATGTTCTTTTAACTGATGCAATCCTTTCACACAAGCACCAGCTGAATTCCCAACAAAGATTCCTTCTTCTAGAGCAATTTTTCGAGTGTAAACTGCCGCATCTTTATCGGTTACTTTTGTAAACCCATCTATTAAAGAAAAGTCAACATTTTTTGGAAGTATATCTTCTCCGATTCCTTCTGTGATGTAAGAATAGATTTCGTTTTCATCAAAAATTCCTGTTTCGTGGTATTTTTTAAATACTGAACCATAGGTGTCAATGCCCCAAATTTTAATAGCAGGATTTTTCTCTTTTAAATACTTTGCAATTCCAGAGATGGTACCTCCTGTCCCTACTCCAACCACAAAATGAGTTACTTTCCCATCAGTTTGTTCCCAAATTTCCGGTCCAGTTTGTTCATAGTGTGCAATAGCATTACTAGGGTTGTCATATTGATTGACATACCAAGAATTAGGAATTTCAGTCCCTAACCTTTTAGAAACAGAATAATAAGAACGGGGATCGGTTGGTTCAACATCAGTTGGACAAACAATTACTTTGGCGCCAACGGCACGAAGAATATCCATTTTTTCTTTAGACTGTTTATCGGTAATTACAAAAATACATTTGTAACCTTTCACTATGGCTGCAAGTGCCAATCCCATTCCAGTATTTCCTGAAGTTCCTTCAATGATAGTTCCTCCGGGTTTTAATCGCCCATCAGCTTCAGCATCTTCTATCATTTTAAGTGCCATTCGATCTTTAGTAGAATTTCCTGGATTGAAAGTCTCTACTTTGGCTAAAACCAAGGCGTCAATTCCTTCAATAACTTTGTTTAGTTTCACTAATGGTGTATTGCCAATAGTTTCTAATATATTTTTTGCGTATTTCATTCGTTTTAATGTTTAATGGACCTTATGCTTTCGCATATACAAATCGTTGTAACACTGCTTTTTGCTTTTGATAAAAGCAAAGGTATTGAATATAAAAATGATGCTAAATTTTTATTGGAAAAAATTCCATACTACACCAAATCGAATCATAAAATCACGATAAGGATAATTAGGTGCTGTATAAAAATCACTTCCTGTCATTCTCGAATTAAAATGCTCTGCTTTTAGAAATATTCTTGTTTGACGTATACGAGCATTGACAAAGAAATCAATCATAGGGAAATCGCCAACTTTTTTTGTATTCTGCACAAAGGCTTCGGCTGTTACTGGATTGTAATCGTTGATGTAGAATTTGGTAAAATAATTAAATATAAATCCTGTTTGCAAATACAATGCTTTTTTAAAGTAGTAGTTGGTGAAATAAAGTGAGTTTCTGGTCACGATTTGTGGCACATTTAAAATAGCATCATTTTGATCAACTTTTTGATATAGTACCGTATTATCCAAAGCCAATTTCCACCATTTGAATTCGCGATTTACTTTAACAGCTAAATAGTTGATAGTTTTATCATATTGCTTAGGCGAAATAAGTTGTTGTTGAACATCAGTAGCATCATTACTGAAAAACAAATGATCTTTCATGGAGCTAATTTGTAAAGAAGCATCAAACCATGATGTCTTTGCTGTGGCTTCAAGGTTATTAATTTTTTCGTTTTTAAAATTATGGAACCAATTATAACTGGTGTAACTACTTTGATAGAGATTATAAATGTGATCAGGAATTTTACTAATCATTTGGTATTGAAAAATGAACTCATTTTTATCATTCCATTTATAATTCAATTGAGCATCAAAATTAGACATCGGTTGACGGGAAATGGAATTGGAGAATTGAAAAGTACCATTCCATTTGTTTTTTCGGTATTCATAGTGTCCGCCTAATGAATTTATTTCATCATTTAATGAACTAGGAACAGCGCCAGTATTTAATATTAGAATTTTATTGTAATAATAATTATATCTAAAATCTTCTATAAAAAATTGGAATTTACCAAGTACTGAATTTTCATAAACAGCACCAACTTTGTTATACAATCTATTGTATCGAGTATGGTCATTGATAGCACTGTTTACATAAGAATCACCAAATCGATAAACCGTTGTATTACCAACTGTGGAAGGCACCGTAGCTTGATTGTATTCGAAAAATTTATTCTCGTAGTTAAGTTGATGGGTTATAAAAAGATTATTATTTCCTTTAGTAGGATTAATTCTGTAGTTGTGGTCAAAGAAGATTCTTTTACCTTTCAGGAACGATTTAGCATCTTTTAAGTAAACTTCCAATCGAGCTCTATTACTAAAGGTAGCATCTCCACTTTCAAAATCTTCAAGAGTTGTAATTCCTCCATTCTCACCATTCAGAAAATCTTGACCAGTGAAATGAAAATTTAAAAAGTATCTTTTATTCAAAGTGTGATAACTTGTGGTAAAACGAAAGTTACCGGCACTCGATAATTGATTGACATATTTTCCCAAAGACCGTAATCCTTTAAAAGCTATAGACATATTAAAGCGTTCTGAAGTATTAACCGTTATAAAAGCATCTACCGATTGCCCTTGTTCCATAACTGTCTTAAAATACAACTCAGTCACCGGAGTGGCCACAGAATAATAGTTAATATCTTTTACGCCGAGATAATTGAATTGCTTTCCAGAGAAACCAATTTCAGGAAATGAAGTGAAGCTTTTTAAACCATAATCTAAAACAGCATAAGTTTGTCCTTCGTTAGCAAAAGGCAATAACCCAAAAATATCTTTACGCAAATAGTTATATTCATATTCCTTTTTGATGGTGAGT
This sequence comes from Flavobacterium sp., assembly GCF_049318185.1. Classification (GTDB taxonomy): domain Bacteria; phylum Bacteroidota; class Bacteroidia; order Flavobacteriales; family Flavobacteriaceae; genus Flavobacterium. The sequence goes on from NZ_JBMOGV010000071.1 coordinate 11,369, forward strand.
GAAGTGTCAACATAGGTTGTGTCTCTTTGTAAGGTAATAATTCTGTATTGATTAAATGTTGCTTTTGGTGCTTTTTCGGGAACTTCATTTAACGATACAGCTTTGTTTGGTTTCTCTCCCTTTTGAACTTGAGAAATTCCAACAGAAAACATCAATAAGAAAACAAGTAAAAGGTTGTTTTTCATAGGTATAAATTTCAAAGCAAAAATACACAAAACTATTTGTAATAAAGTCATAAAAAAACCACCATAAAGGTGGTTTTAATTA
>NZ_JBMOGV010000072.1:0-11610 GCF_049318185.1 Flavobacterium sp.
CAGGATAATAAGACTTATCAGTAATCCATTTCGAAATATCTGTATTCGTTGCATTATAATCCGCATTTAAAATGTCTATTTGTTTTTGGGCCAAAGCTCTCAAACAAGTTTTAAGTGCTGGTGTAAAACCAGTAGTAGGAGGAAGAGTAGGATAATGAACGGCTACAGGAATTCTAATAACCGCATTGGTATTTTTATTCAATCCAGACTTCATTTTTTGCAACTCAATTTCAAAATTATTTTGCAGTTCAAGATAAGCTTGCCTTTGAGAAGGATCATTCATAATTCGCTGCAATTGTTCTTTCACTCCACAAGTTCTTTGCTGAGAAAAACTTGTTTGAAAAACAAGCAACACAAATAATAATAATTTTATTTTCATTTAGTAAATTAATTTAAAAAGTCAAATTTAAACAAATGTTTTACAAAAATAATTTTTGATAAAAAAAGGAATGACAAAATAGTCTCTCCTATAAACATTTTACATAATCAAAAACCTACTCTATGGCTATTTTTTTAACAACTTTACTAGTGCCATCAGTAATACTAACCAAATAAATTCCAGATTGAGCATTATTTAACTGAATGTTTTCATTGAAAGTTACCTGATTTGAATAGGAGTTTTCGAATATAATTCTACCTCTCATATCATATACATAAACTTTAATCTCTTCTGAGGCAACGGATGAATCCAACTTGATAGTAAACTCTCCCTTATTTGGGTTTGGATATAATTCAAAATTTTGTAGAGCAAAATCTTCAATCCCAAGGCTGCTTGCTTGAATAGTAAAGTTTTTACTATTTACAGCAAGAAAAACATTGGCAGAGGCCATAACCATAAATCTACAGGTAGTTTTGGCTACGGGAAGGTTTGGTAAAGTAACACTTGCACTTCCATTATTTGGAACCCCAGAAGCTAAAGTAGTGAATGTAACACCATTATCAGTAGTTAATAAAATATTAACGTTTGCCCCTCCAGTTAACGCAGCAGTATTAGCTACGTTCCAAGTTACTGTTTGAACTGAACCAGAAGCATAAGAAATTCCTGTTGTTGATTGTGAGGTTACTGCTAGTGGTCCTGCTGTAGCATCTACTATAATTGTTGTAGCTTTTGATATAGTTTGCCCCATCCCTGGATGATTATCTCTTACATTTACTACAAAATTCATTGTTTTAGCTACACTTGAACAAGATTCCCAGTTGGTGTCATCCCCAGTAGTTATTACAATATTCCCCGATAAAATTTTACTCATTTGAGGAAAATATCTTGCAGGTGAGGAGGAGGCAGGAAAAATTCTAAAGTTGGGCCCCGTTGTTTTTGCTCCAAAAACTCTACTGTTGTTTCGAGTTGTTGTCGAAGTTCCAACATTGTTTTGCTCCCAAGAATAAGTTAATACATCATCCGCATCATCGTCATTACCTGTAGCGGTTAATTTAAAAGCTGTACTTTTTGGAATAGTAAAACTGGCTCCTGCAACTGTTACGGTTGGAGTAGCATTTACTCCTATCAAAGATGTTGTAACTGCACAATTAGCATTAGAAGCTTTTAAATTTAATTGAATTTGATTTATACTTTTGTAACAATACATAGCATCTGAATGTTGTTGTACGTTAAAGGCTGGCACTGTACCATTATCAGCAACTCCCGCATAACCCATGATAGAACTTCCGCTTCCTGGTTCTACTTGAACGCCCGACCCTTCAAAATTATAAGTAAAGGTATGGTTAGCTCCTAATTGATGCCCCATTTCATGCACCACATAATCAATGTCAAAGGTATCCCCTTTAGGAATGCCATCACTAGGTGATGTAAATCCAGCTCCTTTATAACTTGATGTTGCATCACCGCCTGTTAACAAAACATTGGTACAAACACATCCTATACAACCCGCATTTCCACCACCACCTGAAGCACCAAATAAATGGCCGATATCAAAAGCGGCATCACCTAAAGTAGCGTGTAAATTATTCATTAACTCATCATTCCAAGCCCCAGCCGATCCTGCAGCAGCAGCAGAATAGGGGTCTGAAGTTCGATTATAATAGATTACTAAATCATTTGAGTTAATAATATTGAGATGAACCGCTAAATCCTTTTCCATTACTCCATTAACACGGGTCATAGTATTATTCATAGCGGCCATAACCAAAGCCACTTTAGCACTACTTGTAGCACCAAAATAATTGGAATATTCAGCTGTACAAGATAATGCCAATCTAAATGTTTTATAATTTTTCTGATCTGACATCACAGTATTATTAAATTTACCTGAAAGATCATTAGCTAAGCTAACATCATTTGTACTGCAATTAAACGGCAATCTGCCACTAATTCTTTTACTAGAATTAAATAAAACGTAAACGGTAGACTCTTTATCATAGCCTTCTATGAATTCTGTTCCCGTATCGGCTCTGAAAACCATAGTTTGTATTCCTTGAGGGGAGATGCTAAAATTTATTGTAGCATATTTATCTGTCAAACCTTTTCCAACATAGGAACGAATATCTGGAAATCTTTGTTGCAAAGCTGGTTCAAAATTGGAGTTTTCCCATACTTGATAGGTTTCTAATTGTCCGTCCAAATTAGGAATGCTAACAACTACTCCAGGTAAATTGGAAAATTTATCTTTAGCATTGGCTAAACTTTGTTTAAAGGCATTGAAATTTATACTAAAATATAGTTCGCCTTCACAAACATTATTCGCTCTGTTTCTCTTTAATTCTGACATTCTTGAGGCGTCAATTACTTGCCAAACAGAAGAAGTTTGAGCAATTATTTGTCCAAAAGATAAGGTCAGTAAAATCAGTAGTAATAATTTTTTCATAGTCTATTAAATAAATAAAAGTGGGTAAAGATAATTATGTTTAAAGATTTTACAAATTAATGATTAGAATTATTGCATATAGAACAATCATTTTAACATAAATCCTAATTTGGATTAGAATTAAATTGTATTAAAAAAGTTAGAATTTATAAGTAATCAAGTGCTTTTTACTTCTTTTCACAACAATTTAAATTTGATAGATTTTTTACTATTTTGATTCTGAAATCTTAACTTTTATCTTGTTAAAATTAAATTTAGTACAAAGAAAAAAAATCTAAAAACTAAAATAGTTAAAAACTATTGTTTTTCAATTCAAAAATCTATTTTTGCTTTTCACTTTTAAATTTTTTATTGAAACTATTTCACTCCATACCATCTTATAGTTCAAACAAGCCAACTATTGTGACCATTGGCACTTTTGACGGTGTACATCTTGGTCATAAAAAAATATTACAGCAAATTATCGAAAACGCAACTGTTCAAAATTGTGAAAGCTTAGTGCTTACTTTTTTTCCTCACCCTAGAATGGTACTTCATGAAGGGACAGAGATGAAACAACTAAACACATTGAACGAAAAGATAAGTTTATTAGAAAACTTAGGTATAGACAATTTAGTTATTCATCCCTTCAACAAAGAATTTTCAAGACTAACTGCAGAAGAATTTGTAAAAAATGTACTAGTAGCTGCTTTTAAACTAAATAAAATAGTGATTGGTTATGACCATCGTTTTGGTAGAAATAGAACCGCTAACCTAGATGATTTGGTTGAGTTTGGGCAGCAATTTGGTTTTGAAGTCCAACAAATTTCAGCAGAAGAAATCAATGATGTTTCGATTAGCTCTACTAAAATTAGAAGCGCTCTTGAAGAAGGAAATATTACTTTGGCTAACGAATATTTGGGTTACCATTATTGTATGACAGGCTTAGTCTTAAAAGGAAAACAACTTGGCCGAACGATTGGTTATCCTACTGCTAATATCAAAATCGATGAAGACTATAAACTCATCCCTCAAAACGGGGTATATATTACTGAAAGTAGCATAGACAACAAGATTGTATATGGCATGATGAATATTGGCACTCGACCAACTGTTGACGGAACTACACAAACTATAGAGGTGCATTTTTTTGATTTTAATAAAGATATTTACAATACTAAAATTACTGTTTCGCTCTTAAAAAGAATTCGATCAGAGCAAAAATTTGACTCACTTGAGGCTTTAAAAAACCAATTGAACTTAGACAAAACATTGGCCCTTGACTTTGTTAACAATTTATAACTTCAAGGCTTTTTTTAGTTCTTATTATGTTATTGCAGTAATAGTGTCTACTATTTTTAATGCCTCCCCCTTAATTCTAATTCAAAATTGTAACTTAATTACAAATTAACTACTTTTGGGGGAATATAAAATCGCACTTATGAGTAGTATTAAACACAATTGGACCAAAGAAGAAATTATTGCTATTTACAATAAACCTTTGATGGACTTGCTTTATGAAGCCGCTACAATCCACAGAGAACAGCATGATCCAAACACAGTGCAAGTTTCCACTTTATTATCAATAAAAACTGGTGGATGTCCCGAAGATTGTGGTTATTGCCCTCAAGCTGCGCGTTATCATACCAATATAGAAGGAAATGATTTAATGACAGTTAACCAAGTAAAAGCTCAAGCTTTAAGAGCTAAATCTAATGGTTCTTCGAGAGTTTGTATGGGAGCCGCTTGGCGAAATGTAAAAGATGGAGAAGAATTTGATCAAGTGCTAGAAATGGTGAGAACTATCAATAAATTAGATATGGAAGTGTGTTGTACTCTTGGGATGCTTACTGAAAACCAAGCACAACGATTAGCCGAAGCAGGTTTATATGCCTACAACCATAACCTAGATACTTCTGAAGATTATTATAAAGAAGTGATTTCTACACGAGGATTTGAAGATAGATTACAAACGATAGAAAACGTTCGTAAAACCAATGTAACCGTTTGTAGCGGAGGGATCATTGGAATGGGCGAAAGTATAGAAGACAGAGCAGGAATGCTAGTAGCTCTTTCTACATTAAATCCACAACCTGAGTCGGTGCCAATCAATGCCTTAGTAGCAGTAGAAGGAACTCCTATGGAAGATGAAAAACCTATTGAGATTTGGGAAATGATTCGCATGGTCGCTACGACAAGAATTGTAATGCCTGAAACCCAAGTGCGCCTTTCGGCAGGAAGAACTGAAATGTCTCGCGAGGGACAAGCCATGTGTTTCTTTGCGGGTGCCAATTCTATTTTTGCTGGAGATAAATTATTGACCACTCCAAATCCAGATGTAAATGAAGATATGAAAATGTTTGAAACACTTGGGTTAGTAGCTCAAAAACCATTTATAAAAATAATGCAGCCTAAAACAATTGAAGCAGCTGATTCTGAATACCAATCTTTAGGAGAAAAACCAAAATGGACCAGACCAAGTCATACAATCGAAAGAAACTTAGAAGCATCAACTAAAGGGAAATAAGCAATCTAATAAATTAAGGACAATGATGCGAAAGTAAGCCTGTACAGGTTTACAGGTCTAACTAGACAATCTAATTATCACTATTTTAAGGATGAGTAGTTATCTTTAATCAAGATCGACTTCTTTTGAACGAATATCTTACAGCTCCAACGTAGATGTAGTATTAATTTTATGATAAATATTAAATTATTTGATAGTTCTATTTGTATAGCTCATTGGTTCCCCATCCTTTTTTTGAATTTATAGTTTACCTTTGACTTGTCAATTTCTTTTTTTATCTAAAAAATGCGCGACAAAATAACGCTACAAGCCGCCATCGTCAAACTAGAATATTACTGCTCCTATCAGGAACGTTGCCATGATGAAGTAGTGCAAAAATTGTATGATTTAGGTATGAAAACTAATGAAATTGACATAGTAGTTGTTCATTTATTGCAAAATGATTTCTTAAACGAAGAACGCTTTTCCCGAAGTTTCGCGCGGGGCAAACACCGCATTAAAAATTGGGGCAAAATCAGGATAGTCAATGAGCTCAAACAACGTCACATTGCTGCACCCAACATCAAACTTGCCTTAACAGAAATCTCTGAGGAACAATACCAAAAAACTTTTCACGCTCTTGCCGAAAAGCACTGGGAAATCCTCAAAGAAAGTGATGGGCAAAAAAAGAAAAAAAAATGGTGCGACTATCTTTTGCGCAAAGGCTGGGAGAGTAATTTGGTTTATGAAAAAATGAAGGAACTCTAGTCTTTCTTTATTATTACCCCGATACTGAAATTGAAAACTTCTTCACAATTATTTAATACGTCAGAACCAACTTAAAATATTACTAAGACGAGACTAAAATACTAACTGCATTACCCCCAAATCCCACAGCATTAATCAACACCTTTCGAATGTTTTTTCGTGGATTAGGTTCTATAACATAAGGAATTCCAACGAACGTATTATTTTGCATCATCAACAATGCCAACTCCAAACTAAGCATTCCTGAAGCCCCAAAAGTATGTCCAATTTTCCATTTGTTGGTAGTGAGCATAGGAAGGTTATCTCCGAACAATTGTTGGATAGCTTTATACTCGGAAGTGTCGCCTTTCAAAGTGCCTGGTGCGTGCATCACGATAGCATCAACTTCCTCCAAAGGGGTGTCTAATAAAGCCATCGACATAGATTTTTGAAAACAAATCGCATCTTCGGAGATAGAAATGTTGTGTTCCAGTTCGTCAGTAGCATAACCAAGCCCCATAATATATCCTAATGCATTTTCTTTTTCTCCCAACTCCAAACACGCCATAGCGGCACCTTCGCCAAGCACCAAAGTGTTTTTTGTTTTAGTCAAATCAAACGCTTTGCAAGGATAGTCGCCCGTGTCTTTAACATATATTTTTAAAGCATGCATTTGTGCCAAAGTAAAAGCAGTCAGTGGCGCTTCACTTCCTCCTACTAAAAACTTGGTGGCCATGCCTGATTGTAACCAAGCAGCAGCATTCAAAATGGCATGCAAAGCAGTAGAACAAGTTATGGAGTGTGATATTTCGGGCCCTTTGGTTTTTAAATCATGAGCTACCCAAGAGGAAATATTTCCCAAGGTTGTGGTAGGAGATGTCAAGGTAGATGTTTTGCCTGTGGCTACAAATTCGGAATGATATTTTTCAAACAATTGAGTTGCTCCACGAGAAGAACCAATGTTGATACCAAAGTCATCACCTTGATGCCAACCTGCTTGCTCCATAGCTTTTCTAGAAGTCAAAATAGACATCAAGACGGTTTCGTCTAGTGACTTGTATTTTAATTCTTCTTTGCGCAAATTATCTATTCCCTTTCGAATTGCTGCTGGAATGGTAGCTACAAATTGATTTTTACCTTCAATATCTTTAGTCGAAATCAAGGTTTTTGGCGAAAGATAATTAGCCCAAATCATTTCAGGGGTATTTCCTAAAGGTGATAAAGAAGCTAGAGAAGTTATGGCAATTTTGGTTTTCAAAATGTAGTTTAACTAGGGTACAAAATTAAATCATATCTACAGCTTTTTCTACAATTGTGTAAACTTTTTCCAACTGTTGATCAGAAATAATATAAGGAGGAAGGATATATACAATATTCCCAACAGGACGAAGAATCACACCATTTTCTATGAAGAAATTATAGAGTTTGTTGCGCATAGTACCATAATAACTTTCCTGCGTTTCAGTTTTGATTTCTAAAGCGAATATAACTCCGAGCACACGAGTTGTCTTTACTTTTGGATGAGATTTTATTTTCAGTTCAAATGCCAAATGCCTCTCATGCACTCGGGTGATATTATTTTGTATTGCCTCGGTTTGCAATAAATTAATACTTGCTAAAGCGGCGGCACATGCTGTTGGATTTGCGGTGAAAGTATGACCATGAAAAAAGGCTTTATTGGTATCATCATCATAAAATCCGTCAAAAATTTCCTGAGTAAAAGTGGTGATTGCCATCGGAATTGTTCCACCAGTCAACGCTTTAGACAAACACATCATATCAGGTTTATTGTCTAAATAATCACTAGCAAAAGTCTTTCCAGTTTTCCCAAAACCTGTCATTACTTCGTCTGCAATGGTAAACACGTTATTCTGATTACAAATAGCAATCATTTTGTCTAAAATTTCCGAAGAATACATTACCATTCCCGCAGCGCCTTGTACTAAAGGTTCAAATATAAATGCTGCATATTCATTGGTTTTAACCAAATCTTTCAAGGTTTGCAGGATTTGCTCTTCATTCTCTTTTATTGGAACGGGAATTCTAACAACTTCTAACAAAGATCCTTTAAACGCTTCAGTAAAAAAAGTAATACCACTGGAAGCCATTGCTCCAAAAGTATCGCCATGAAAGGCATCTTTAAACGCAATGATTTTAGTTTTTTTAATTCCTTTATTATAATTGTACTGCAACGCACATTTCAACGCAACTTCCACCGCAGTAGAACCATTATCTGAATAAAAGAGTTTCTTTTGATTATTGGGCAAGATAGTCAAGAGCTTTTCGGCCAATAAAACAGCTTTATCATGAGTAAATCCTCCAAACAAAACATGCTCTAAGGTTGTCAGTTGCTCATAAATCGCATCAGCAATAATTTTGTTAGAGTGACCATACGGATTCACCCACCAAGAGGCAATCGCATCAATATACTCTTTACCGTTTTCATCCCAAAGCAAAGCGCCTTCCCCTTTCACAATTGCCGGAAAGTTAGCTGCCGTTTTGTGCTGTGTATAGGGATGCCAGTTGTGTAGTTTGTCTCTTTCGGAAAGATTCATATTTGAGAGAAAAGAAGAAATAAGCAAGAGAAAAGACAAATGCTAATTCTAAATTATTATGGCAAAGATACAGTAAGAAATTTTCTTTCTTCTTGTTTCTTGGCTCTTGGCTCTTGGTTCTTATAAATTTAAAAGATTATCACGAAATTTATCAGCATAATAACGAATTACATTTTCGTCAAAATAGGGTTCATTATCAATTCTGCCGATGCATTTTGCACTCGTTTTCTTTAGGATAATTTCTTCTGTAGCTTTGTTTTCATCACCAGAAAAAATAATTCCTGCAACGTCAATTTTTCTGTTTTTAAGGGCTTCTATCGTGAGCAAAGTATGATTTATACTACCCAAATAATGGCGCGAGACCAAAATCACTTTATACTCTTTTTGAATTAAATCAGCAATGCAATCTTTGTCGTTAAGTGGAACAAGAATTCCGCCTGCGCCTTCAATTACGAGATGATTGTCTGTTTTTGGTTCCTTAATCTGTTTTAAATCGATTGTAATTCCATCAATCTCTGCAGCATAATGTGGGCTTGCCGGCGTATTCAACGCATATGCATTTGAGTGGAATTGAGATTTGGGATTTGAGATTCGGGATTTGACTTTATGAGTATCACTACAATCTAAATCTCCTGCTTGTATGGGTTTCCAATAATCGGCTTCTAAAGCTTCAACTATAATCGCTGAGGCAATCGTTTTGCCTACATCGGTGCCTATTCCTGTGATAAAAAATTTCATGTGTAGATTTTTACTTTTTTTATTCATCATCATCAACAGAGTACAAATTTATATCACTCAAAATTTCATTGGCTTTATCAAAATCCTCTGTCTTGACAAACATTCTTATACCACCAAGTGCATTACTATAAAACGGGTTAGAATCAATGGTTATCTGATCCCTCAAAAACACTTCAACACCTTCGCTTTCTAGTTTACCTTGGTAAATTATAGCTTCACTCGAGTATTGAAACCGACGGAGTAATGTAAATTTTTCTTCTTCCATAGTAAGAAACCATTGTTGTCCTATTTTTTAAGTTTCACAGAGATTCACGGAGCTATTTCTCTGTGTATCTCCTTTTGCTCTGTGTGTCTCTGTGTAATTAAAACACAAAAGTACTTAACAACTGCAAAACTTCCGAGATTTCTTTTTCGGAATTATAACTGTGTAAACAAAAACGCAAACGCTCTTGCCCTTGAGGAACCGTTGGCGAAAGAATTGGTCGAACATCGTAACCTTTATGCTGAAGTTGTGAAGCTATATTTTTTACTTTATCATTTCCGGGAATAATAGCACATTGAATCGCCGATTTGCTATAAACAAACATTGGCTTTAATCCCAAACGCATTTTTTCTTGATTAAAGAAAATAATGTTGGTTTTTAGTTTTTCAATAGATTGCTTTTCTTCTGCCAAACATTTATAGGATTGCAAAATAGTACCAACGCTGTGAGGAGAAAGGGCTGTGGTGTAAACAAGACTTCTAGCAAAATTGACCAAATAACTTTTCAGTTCCCGACTTCCTAATATCGCTGCACCATGACAACCTAATCCTTTTCCGAAAGTCATTATCCTAGCAAAAATTTTGTCTTCCAGTCCTAAACTTTGAACAACCCCTTCTCCTTGTTCGCAAAAAACTCCTAAAGCGTGTGCTTCGTCTATAACTAAATAAGTGCCATGCTTTTCAGAAAGAATTGTTAGCTCTTCTAAATTAGGGCAATCGCCGTCCATAGAAAATACGCTTTCGGTAACTATGTAGAAAGTTGGATGCTGGAAGCTGGAAGCTGGAAGTGTGCTACTATGTTTTTGAAGTAATTTTTCTAATGCTTCTAAATCGTTATGGGGGAATTTATAACTCTTAGCATGACTCATTTGAATACCATCCCGAATGGAAGCATGACATAATTCATCGAAGAGAATAATATCGTTACGTTGTGGAACAGAGCTAAAAAAACCCACATTGGCATCGTACCCCGAATTAAAAATTAAAGCTGTTTCACTTTGATGAAATTTGGCTATAAAATCTTCTGTTTGTTGGTATAAAAAATGATTTCCTGAGAGCAAACGTGAACCTGTTGCACCATTTACTTTTAAGTTATTATCTAAAAGATATTGATGCGTTTCTTGAAAGACGGTTTCGTTTTTGGCAAAGCCGATATAATCATTGGAAGCAAAATCGATTAAATCATTTGCAACAGGTAACTGACGCAAGGCATTTTTAGCCTCACGTTGTTGCAGTTTTAGTTGGAGTGATTTTGGAAATTGCTTCATAGTTCAAAAATAAAAAAAGCCCAACAATAATGTTGAGCTTTTCAGTTTTATTTCGAATTGTTTTAGTCGGCTAATACAATTACTTTATTGTCTTTCATTTCAATAGTTCCAGATGCAATATCCAACGTATAGTTTTGATCATTTACTCTTGTAAATTTCTCAGCTACTTCTTTATTAAAATTAAAACTAGGAGCTGCAATTTTTACAGTTCCTTGTTTTAAAATAGAAACTATTGGAGCGTGATTGTTCAATATTTGAAAAGAACCATTCACCCCTGGTAAAGAAACCGAAGTAACTTCTCCTCTGAATAATGTAGCTTCTGGTGATACTATTTCTAAAATCATTTTTTATAATTGATAATTGATAATTTTTACATTGTCAATTGTTAATTATCCATTGTTTATTGAATTACGCTTCAGCCAACATTTTTTGTCCTGCTTCGATCGCTTCTTCGATTGTTCCTTTAAGGTTGAAAGCTGCTTCTGGCAAGTGATCTAATTCACCATCAATAATCATGTTGAATCCTTTGATGGTATCTTTAATATCAACCAATACTCCAGGAATACCTGTAAATTGCTCAGCTACATGGAAAGGTTGAGACAAGAAACGTTGCACACGACGTGCTCTTGATACTGATAATTTATCTTCTTCAGACAACTCCTCCATACCAAGGATAGCAATGATATCTTGTAGTTGTTTGTATTTTTGAAGTATCTCTTTTACTCTTTGCGCAC
>NZ_JBMOGV010000073.1:0-11515 GCF_049318185.1 Flavobacterium sp.
ATTTTACAATAAACCGTTTTATATAATGAAAAAACTCCTCAAGCCATTGAGGAGTTTTTTGTTTTTGTGAGTCTCTTTGGGGTGTTAAATTTTAAAAGTAACCACAGGTCTAACAGCATGGTTTACTAAATCCTCGCTAATACTTCCGTTTAAAAAGTGGGACAGGCCTTTTCTACCATGGGTGCTCATGCCAATTAAATCGGCATTAACAAAATTGGCAAAGTTTAAAATACCAGTTTCAACATTTACATCATTATAAATATGAGTAGAAAATTTATTGACAGCATAATTAGAAATAAAATCATTCATAATTTCATTGGCAATATGAGTGGGCTTAAAACTACTCGGAGTATTTATCATGACTAAATGAAGTTCTGCACCAAGTTTGTTAGCAAATTCGACTACTTTCTCAAAAGGTTTTTTTATTTCATCTGAGAAATCAGAGGCAAATACAAATTTGTTTACATTAAAAGTGTCCGAGTCTTTTTTAACAACAAGCACTGGGATTTCTGATAAACGAACTACTTTTTCCGCATTGGAACCAATAAACATTTCTTTAAAACCACTCGCGCCATGGGAACCCATGACAATTAAATCAACATTATTTTTTTGGCTGATGTTCATAATGCCGTTAAAAGCTAATTCAAATTGAAATACTTCAGAGACTTTTAACCCATCAAGACATTCATCATCCATCAAATTTTCTAATCTATCAATAGCCGCATTTTTGAACAGCATGATTTCAGGTATATCATGACCGCTTCCTAGAGCATCACCAGCTTGGTGAGGCAGTTCAAGCATGTGAAGAAGTAGTATTTCTCCATCATTTTTTCTTGCAATTTGAGCAGCCACTTTTAACGCATAATAGGCATGCTTCGAAAAGTCTGTAGGAACTAAGATTTTTTTCATAACTAAATAGTTAAATATTATTAATTAAAGATACTAATTATTTTTGTTTTAATAAGTAATTTTGATTTATAAAAAAATAACTATATTTGCACCGTTATTTACCATGCAAAACTAAATAATGAGGGAAGCAATGCTTCCCTCTTTTTATAAAAACCATGACATTTAAAGAAAAAATTACAAATTTAATAGAAGAAGGATTACAAGAAAAACCCTCTTTGTTTCTTGTAGATTTGAGTATTTCAGACAGTTACAAAATTTCAGTAACTTTGGATGGTGATAACGGAGTGCAATTGCAAGACTGCATTGATATCAGTCGAGCAATTGATAGTAATTTAGATAGAGAAGAACAAGATTTTTCTCTTGAAGTGGCATCCGCTGGAGTTTCAACTCCTTTAAAATTAGTTCGACAGTATAAAAAAAATATTGGTAGAACTCTAAAGGTGAAAACGGCAACGGCAACGATAGAAGCAAAATTAGAGAATGTAACCGAGGAAACTATATTACTTTCTTGGACATCAAGAGAACCAAAAAAAATAGGAAAAGGAAAAGAAACAGTGGAACATAAACGTGAAATTCCTTTTTCAGAGATAAAAGAAGCAATTGTTATAATAATATTTAATTAAAAATTTGACATGGAGAATATTGCATTAATCGACTCGTTTTCAGAGTTTAAAGACGATAAACTTATTGATCGAGTAACGCTTATGGCGATTTTGGAGGACGTTTTTAGAAACGCATTAAAAAAGAAATACGGATCTGATGATAATTTTGACATCATTATCAATCCTGATAAAGGAGATATGGAGATTTGGAGAAGAAGAATCGTCGTTGCTGATGACGATTTAGATTTAGAAAATGAAGAAATCACCTTGACGGATGCAAGAAAAATTGAGCCTGACTTTGAAATTGGCGAAGAAGTTTCTGAAGAAGTTAAATTGATTGATTTAGGAAGAAGAGCCATTTTGGCTTTGCGTCAAAACTTGATTTCTAAAATCCACGAGCATGATAATACCAATCTTTACAAACAATTTAAAGATTTAGTTGGAGAAATTTATACTGCCGAAGTGCACCATGTTCGTCCAAGAGTTGTCATTTTAATTGACGATGAAGGTAACGAAATTGTTCTGCCAAAAGAAAAGCAAATCCCATCAGATTTTTTCAGAAAAGGCGATAACGTTCGTGGAATTATCGAAAGTGTTGAACTAAAAGGAAACAAGCCACAAATCATCATGTCAAGAACGGCAGATATATTTTTGGAAAAATTATTTGAACAAGAAATCCCAGAGGTTTTTGACGGTTTAATCATGATAAAAAAGGTAGTAAGAATTCCAGGTGAAAAAGCAAAAGTAGCCGTAGATTCTTATGATGATAGAATAGATCCTGTAGGAGCTTGTGTTGGAATGAAAGGGTCACGTATTCATGGTATCGTTCGTGAACTTGGAAACGAAAACATAGATGTAATTAATTATACTACTAATGCTTCCTTATTAATCACAAGAGCATTGAGCCCAGCTAAAGTATCTTCAGTAAAAATTGACGAAGAGAAAAAAAGAGCAGAAGTATTCTTGAAATTAGATGAAGTTTCAAAAGCAATTGGTCGTGGAGGACACAATATCAAATTAGCTGGATTATTAACTGGTTATGAATTAGATGTTATCCGCGAGGGAATTGCAGCAGAAGAAGATGACGTAGAATTAACAGAGTTCTCAGACGAAATCGATGGATGGGTAATTGATGAGTTTGCTAAAATAGGTCTAGATACTGCAAGAAGTATTTTGAATCAAGAGGTGGCAGACTTAGTGAGAAGAACCGATTTAGAAGAAGAAACCATTTTAGAAGTAATGAAAATATTGAAAGAAGAGTTTGAGGACTAATTCTTTCACCAACAATAGATAAACATTAAAAAGATTTTATGTCTGAAGGAAATATTAGAATTAATAAAGTTTTAAGGGAATTAAATATTTCTTTGGAAAGAGCTGTGGATTATCTTAAAGATAAGGGCATTGTAATTGAAGCAAGTCCCAACACAAAAGTTTCTGATGATGTGTATAATATTCTTTGTGGTCAATTTGCCGGAGACAAAGGAAACAAAGAAGCTTCTAAAGGCGTAAGTGAAGAAATTAGAAAAGAAAAAGAAGCGCTTCGATTAGAAAGAGAAAAAGAAATTGAGGACAAGCGTAAAGCTGATGAAGAACGACAAAAATTAGAGGTTGTCAAAGCAAAAGTAGTAGTTACTGGTCCAAAACAAGTAGGTAAAATTGATTTAGAGCCAAAAACAGTTACTCAAGAAACCAAAAAAGAACCCACTAAAATTGCTATAACAAAGCAGGAACCAATTGCTAAAGTTAAAGAAGAACTTGCAGCCGAAACTCTTAAAGTAAAAACTGCTAAAGTTAAAGAAGAACAAGCTGATACCGAAGTACCAGTTGATGAAACAATTACAACTCAATATCAAAAATTATCAGGGGCAACTCTAACAGGACAAGTTATTGATTTAGCACAATTCAATAAACCAAAAAAGAAAAAAGAAGAGTTTAAAAAGGACGCTAATAAACCTTCAACTCCTGCCATTGGACAAAATACAAACGCAGCTCAAGCGGCTAGTAATACCAATAAAAACAAGAGAAAAAGGATTCCGCCTAAACCAGGAGAAGCTGGAAAACCAGCTATTACAAGCGGTGGTGGAAATGCATTTGGACCAAATAAAACAGGCAATAAACCCGGAGGCGGCTTCCAGAAAGGGAATCGCCCTGCTATAGTTCAAAAAGTTGAGCCAACAGAAGAAGAGGTTAAAAACCAAATTAAAGAAACTTTAGAAAGACTACAAGGAAAAGGAAGTAAGTCTAAAGCTGCAAAATACAGAAGAGACAAGCGTGATTCGCACCGTCAAAGAAGTGACGACGAAATGCAAGCTCTTGAAGAAGGAAGCAAAACAATCAAAGTAACCGAATTTGTTACCGTAGGTGAAATTGCAACAATGATGGATGTGCCTATTACAAAAGTAATCGGAACTTGTATGTCACTTGGAATCATGGTTACCATGAACCAACGTCTTGATGCTGAAACATTATCGATAGTGGCTGATGAGTTTGGATATGAAGTAGAATTTATTACTACAGACATTGAAGAAGCCATGGAAGTGGTTGCGGATAGAGAAGAAGATTTAGTATCCCGAGCGCCAATTGTAACGGTTATGGGTCACGTTGACCACGGTAAAACATCTTTGCTGGATTATATTCGTAAAGAAAATGTAATTGCGGGAGAATCAGGTGGTATCACACAACACATTGGTGCCTATGCTGTTACTCTTGAAGGTGGACAAAAAATAACTTTCCTTGATACACCAGGTCACGAAGCGTTTACTGCAATGCGTGCCCGTGGAGCTCAAGTTACCGATATTGCGATTATCGTAGTTGCGGCGGATGACGACATTATGCCACAAACTAAAGAAGCTATTAGCCACGCACAAGCTGCTAATGTTCCGATGATATTTGCGATTAACAAAATTGATAAACAAGGAGCTAATCCTGAAAAGATTAAGGAAAAATTAGCTGCTATGAATTTATTAGTTGAAGATTGGGGAGGAAAATACCAATCGCATGATATCTCTGCAAAAAAAGGAACAGGCGTAAAAGAATTATTAGAAAAAGTATTGCTTGAAGCTGAAATTTTAGACTTAAAAGCAAACCCAAATAAACCTGCGGTAGGAACTGTTGTTGAAGCACAGTTAGACAAAGGAAGAGGTTACGTATCAACAATTTTGGTACAATCCGGAACTTTGAAAGTAGGAGATTATGTATTGGCAGGAAAAAATCACGGAAAAGTGAAAGCCATGCACGATGAAAGAGGACATACAGTTATTTCAGCAGGCCCATCAACGCCAATATCTATTTTAGGTTTGGATGGCGCGTCAACCGCTGGAGATAAATTCAATGTGTTTGAAGACGAAAGAGAAGCAAAACAAATTGCAACCAAACGTTTACAGTTAATGCGTGAGCAATCGGTTAGAACGCAACGCCATATTACCTTAGCGGAAATTGGTCGTCGAATTGCATTAGGACAATTCAAAGAATTAAATATAATCCTTAAAGGAGACGTTGATGGTTCTGTAGAAGCACTTTCGAGTGAGTTTTCTAAATTGTCTACGGATGAAATTCAAATTAATATTATTCACAAAGGTGTTGGTGCGATTACAGAAACTGACGTAATGTTGGCTTCTGCCTCAGATGCAATTATTATCGGATTTAATGTTCGACCTGCTGGTAATGCACGTCAATTGGCTCAAAAAGAAGAAATCGACATCAGAAACTATTCTATTATTTACGATGCTATCAATGACTTGAAAGACGCTATGGAAGGAATGTTGTCCCCAGAAATGAAGGAAGAAATTACCGGAACAGCAGAAATAAGAGAGATATTTAAAGTGTCTAAAGTAGGGTCAATTGCAGGATGTATGATTACCGATGGTAAAATCTTTAGAAATTCTAAAATCAGAATTATCCGTGAAGGCGTTGTTGTCTTTACGGGCGAATTAGCTACCTTGAAAAGATTTAAAGACGATGTGAAAGAAGTGGCTAAAGGATATGATTGTGGTATGCAAATCAAGAATTATAATGACATTGAACAACTTGATTTAATCGAAGCTTTCCAGGAAGTGGAAGTGAAGAAAAAGATAAAATAATAAATACAAAATTCCAAGTAAGAACATGCCCCAAAAAGTTAGACACTAATTGGGGCATTTTTTATTTATTCGGCTTAATCAAAAACGCATTAGGATATTTTTTCTTTAAATCGTTGAGGTTTTTTTCGGCTTCAATTCTAGTTTTGAAATTTCCCACCCAAACTTTATACAATGGTGTGCTGAAAACAATAGTAGCATCAATATTTTTGTTATCTCTTTTAAAATCCAATAATGTTTTTTTGGAACTTTCAGTATCTCCGTTAAAAATCTGAATTTTATAACGATCATTTATAGTAATAGAACTATTAATTTTTCTTTTTTCATTTAATAATTGTTCAAACTTTGGATCTTGACTAACATTTACTTTTCCGTCTTGTGAAAAGCTTTTTTGATATAAAAATAGAAGAGTAAGTAGTAAAAAAAAGAATTTCATTCTAGGGAAAATTTTCATAATGATTTGATTTTTATACAAATGTAAAACTTAATAAATTAAACAAGAAAGCATTTGTTATTTAGAATTAATATAAATTGATATTTATGCTATATTTAGGGTTTTGAGAATAGTTCTTAAGTCGTATTTTTGTGCCA
The DNA here is from genome assembly GCF_049318185.1 of Flavobacterium sp. Lineage (GTDB taxonomy): Bacteria > Bacteroidota > Bacteroidia > Flavobacteriales > Flavobacteriaceae > Flavobacterium. The sequence goes on from NZ_JBMOGV010000073.1 coordinate 6,179, forward strand.
GTTTTTAACAAAGTGATGACTTTATAACTGAATTTGATTCAGAAAAAATCAAGCCAACATTAGTCGATAATCATTATATTATATGAAAAAAGTGGGTAACCATAATTCGATTTCAAGGAAAATAGTGTTCAGTTTAGCGTTAATGCTTACATTCTCCTTATCTTCATTATCTCAAAATGCTACTCCAGCTGCCACTGCGGCTACGCCTGCAACTACAACTACTGCTCCAGCTACTACTGCAACCGGTGGAGGAGATGCTGCAGCAGGTAAAGCATTGTTTAATGTCAATTGTGCAGCTTGTCATAATTTAGACAAGAAAATGACTGGTCCAGCCTTAAGAGGCGTAACAGGTCGTCATGCAAAAGATTGGTTTTATCCTTGGATTACTAATAGTTCTGCCATGATAAAATCAGGAGATCCTGATGCTGTAAAACTTTGGGAAGAGTATAAACCTTCTGTAATGACTGCTTTTCCAAATCTTTCTAAACAAGATATTGATAACATTTTAGCTTACACAGACGAACCTAAAGCAGTTGCTCCAACAGGTATAGTTACCTCTGCTGCTCCTCCAGGAGCCAAAGGCAACGAAGGTGGAATTTCAAACAATGTTGTCTTAGGAGCATTGTGTTTAGTTATGTTTCTTCTTGTCATCATGTTGTTTTTTGTAAACAATATATTAACTAAAGTAGCTAAAGCAAACGGCATAGAAGTTGCACCAAAACAAGTTAGATTGCCGCTATGGAGGGTTTTTGCTAAAAATCAATTTTTAGTATTAGTAACTTCTATATTCTTATTATTGTCTAGCGGTTATTTTGTGTATGGTTTTTTAATGCAAATTGGCATAGATCAAGATTATCAACCTATTCAACCAATTCATTATTCCCACAGAATACATGCAGGAAGTAATGGTATCGACTGTAAATACTGCCACTCTTCGGCAAGGGTAAGCAAGCATGCAGGTATTCCATCCTTGAATGTATGTATGAATTGTCACAAAAGTATTGGTGAGGTATCAGATACAACTGCAACACCAGAATATTCAAAAGCTTTCTATGATGCTGAAATTCAAAAATTATATAGTGCTGTTGGATGGGATAAAGACAATCAAAAATATACTGGTAAATCGCAGCCAGTTAAGTGGGTAAGAATTCATAATCTTCCTGACTTTGTTTATTTTAATCATTCTCAACACGTAACAGTCGCTGGTATTGAATGTCAAAAATGTCACGGTCCAGTTCAAACCTATGAAATCCAAAAACAATTTGCTCCGTTAACTATGGGTTGGTGTATAAAATGTCACCGCGAAACCGATGTTAAAATGGAAGGAAATGCTTATTACACAAAAATTCACGATGAACTTTCAAAAAAATATGGGGTAGATAAATTGACTGCCGCACAAATGGGAGGTTTAGAATGTGGTAAGTGTCACTACTAAAAAATTATTAAGAAGCTAATATTTATATACGATGTCATCGAACAAAAAATACTGGAAAAGTGTTGAGGAACTAAACGAAAATAGTTCTATTGTTGAGGCGCTTAGAAATAATGAATTTGTGGAAGCCATTCCAACAGATGAGTTTTTATCAGACAAAGATTCATTATCTTCTTCCTCAACTACTCGTCGTGATTTCTTGAAATACGTTGGATTCAGCACTGCTGCAGCTACTTTAGCAGCATGTGAAGGGCCAGTGCACAAATCAATACCTTACGTTTTACAGCCAGAACAAATCATTCCGGGAGTGGCGGATTATTATGCAACTTCTATGTTTGATGGTTTTGATTTTGCTAATTTATTAGTAAAAACTCGTGAAGGTCGTCCGATTAAAATTGAAAATAATACAATATCTGGAGCCAAGTTTGCAGCTAATGCAAGAGTTCATGCATCCGTATTATCTTTGTATGATAGCATGCGTTTGAAAAGAACGAAATTGGCTCAAAAGGAGGCAAACTGGCAAGAGGCTGATTTAAAAATTAAAGCAAGTTTAGCAGATGCAAAAGTAAAAGGAGGACAAGTTGTTTTATTAACCAATACCTTAGCAAGTCCATCAACTGAAAAACTAATTGCTGAATTTATTGCCAAAAATCCAACAGCAAAGCATGTCATTTATGATGCTGTTTCTGAGTCGGCTGCTTTAGATGCATTCGAAACAGTTTATGGGGAAAGAGCTTTAGTTGATTATGATTTCTCAAAAGCAAATACTATAGTTTCAATCGGTGCTGATTTCTTAGGCGATTGGCAAGGTGGAGGATTTGATAGCGGTTACGCTCAAGGTAGAATTCCTCAAGTGGGAAAAATGTCCAAACATTTTCAGTTTGAAGCAAATATGACTTTGTCTGGAGCTGCTGCTGACAAAAGAGTACCTATGACAGTTGCTAATCAAAAATTAGCACTAGTAAAAATATATAGTATTGTAACTGGTTCTTCAGTTGCTATTGGAAAATTAGCCAACGAGGAGGTTGTTGTAAAAGCTGCTCAACAGTTAAAAGCTTCTGGATCTAAAGGACTTTTAGTTTCAGGAATTCAAGATAAAAATGCACAATTACTAGTTTTAGCAATCAATCAAGCTTTAGGTAGTGAGGCTTTTTCAACAGTTGGAACTCGTCAAATCAGAAAAGGGTCAAACGAAAAAGTGGCTCAATTAGTAGCTGATATGAATGTAGGAAGTGTTCATACTCTAATTATGAGTGGCGTGAATCCAGTTTATACTTTAGCTGATTCAGCTAAATTTTTAAGTGGATTAAAGAAAGTTAAATTATCTGTAGCATTTTCTTTAAAAGAAGATGAAACGGCTTCGATTACAAATATAGCTGTTCCAGCACCTCATTATTTAGAGTCATGGAATGATTTGGTGTTGACAAAAGGGACTTATGCTTTAACTCAACCAACTATTCGTCCATTATTTAGTTCAAAACAATTTCAAGAAGGCTTATTATCATGGAATGGTAATTCAGTTTCTTATTATGATTATATAAAAGCAAATGCTGCTAGTTTTACTAACGGTGCTACTTGGAACAAAACTGTACACGATGGTATCGCTGTTGGAGTTGCATCTGCTACAACCAGTGGCGCTGCTGATTTTTCAGCTGCGGCTAATGCTTTAGCTTCTTCAAAACCTGCAAACGGATTTGAATTAGTGTTGTATACCAAAACTGGTTTAGGTGACGGTCAGCAGGCAAACAATCCTTGGTTACAAGAGTTTCCAGATCCAATCACAAGAGTTTCTTGGGATAATTATGTTACTATTTCTAAAGCAGATGCCGAAAGACTTCAACTAGATAATAAAATAGTTGCTAATGGAGGTCTTAACGGTAGTAATGCTACTCTTACTGTAAATGGAGTTAAAATGGCAGTTCCAGTTATTGTTCAACCAGGACAAGCAGTTGGGACTTTAGGTTTAGCTCTGGGTTATGGTAAAAAAGCGTCCCTAAAAGAAGAAATGCAAGTAGGCGTTAATGCTTATTCATTCTATAGTAATTTTAATGATGTACAATCTGCTACCATTGCAAAGGCAGATGGTGAACATGAGTTCGCTTGTGTTCAATCACAAAAAACCTTAATGGGTAGAGGTGATATTATTAAAGAAACTACATTAACTGTTTTCTCTGCAAAATATAATGAGCCTGAAGTATGGAATTCAGTAGCAAAAGTTTCTTTGGATCATAAAGAAGTAGAAGCAACCAAAGTTGATTTATGGGAATCTTTTGATCGTTCTGTGGGACATCATTTTAATCTTTCAATTGATTTAAATGCTTGTACGGGTTGTGGTGCTTGTGTTATAGCTTGTCATGCAGAAAATAATGTTCCAGTAGTTGGAAAATCTGAAATTAGAAGAAGTCGTGATATGCACTGGTTGCGTATCGATAGGTATTATTCATCTGAAGATACTTTTGCTGGAGATAATAAGAAAAAAGAAGAATTTAGCGGATTATTTGGTAAAGAAGGTTCACTAGGTGGTTTTGGAGACATGGAAAAACCTGCTGATAATCCACAAGTGGTTTTCCAACCAGTAATGTGTCAACATTGTAACCATGCACCTTGTGAAACAGTATGTCCAGTGGCAGCAACTTCTCATGGTCGTCAAGGACAAAACCAAATGGCTTATAACCGTTGCGTAGGTACTCGTTATTGTGCCAATAACTGTCCATACAAAGTGCGACGTTTCAACTGGTTCTTGTATAACAATAACGATGAATTTGATTTCCATATGAATGACGATTTAGGACGCATGGTTATCAATCCAGACGTTAACGTTCGTTCTCGTGGAGTAATGGAAAAATGTTCAATGTGTATTCAAAGAACTCAATATACTATTTTAACTGCAAAACGCGAAGGAAGAGAAGTTAACGTTGACGAATTTGAAACAGCTTGTTCTTCAGCTTGTTCAACAGGAGCAATGGTTTTTGGAGACATTAATAATAAGGCTGATAAAATTACTAAACTAGTTGAAGATAAAAGAGCTTATCACTTGTTAGAAAGTGTGGGAACTAAACCAAATGTGGTTTATCAAGTTAAAGTAAGAAATATTTAATAAAATAAGTTGGAAAATGGAAGACGGAAGTCAGAAATTATAAAACCTAAAAAATAATTGTAAAGTAAAATATTGATTGAATTTGCTTTTTTTCTAAAATCGTAAATCTAAAATCATAAATCTAAAATCATAATATGTCGTCTCATTACGAAGCACCCATTAGAAAACCCTTAGTTATAGGTGATAAATCATATCACGATGTAACTGTAGATGTAGCTGCTCCAGTAGAAGGAAGAGCTAATAAACAGTGGTGGACTGTATTTTCTATCGCATTAGCCGCTTTCCTTTGGGGAATAGGTTGTATTACATATACCATTTCTACAGGCATTGGAACTTGGGGACTAAATAAAACAGTAGGTTGGGCTTGGGATATTACTAACTTCGTTTGGTGGGTAGGTATCGGGCATGCTGGAACTCTTATTTCTGCGGTATTATTATTGTTCCGTCAAAGATGGAGAATGGCTATTAACCGTTCTGCAGAAGCTATGACTATTTTCTCAGTAATTCAAGCGGGTTTATTTCCTATTATTCACATGGGTCGTCCATGGTTAGCGTATTGGGTTTTACCTATTCCAAATCAATTTGGTTCTCTATGGGTTAACTTTAATTCACCACTACTTTGGGACGTATTTGCAATCTCTACTTATCTTTCAGTTTCATTAGTTTTCTGGTGGACTGGTTTGTTGCCTGATTTCGCGATGCTTAGAGATAGAGCTGTAACACCTTTTACAAAAAAAATATATTCTATTTTAAGTTTTGGTTGGAGTGGAAGAGCTAAAGATTGGCAACGTTTTGAAGAAGTTTCTTT
>NZ_JBMOGV010000074.1:0-11335 GCF_049318185.1 Flavobacterium sp.
AAGTATGACCGTAAAGTTTCCTATGAAATAGCGAACGTTGTTGAAGACAGTGGCGAAGGGTGGTTTTTTGAGTAGCCGGCTGGTGCGATGGAAGCTGCTCAAAAAGTTGCCCTAGAGCCACTGGCAAGCGCGTTGGGTGTGGCGGCTTTTTTACATAATGTTATTATAGTGCATCCTTGATTTTCATTAGAAGCAGGGTGTTTCTTTATGCACTATAATGCCACATTATGTAAAGAAGCTTGGGGAAAAAAATTACTGGCGCAAGTTGCGAAGCGTACGTGTTTTTTCTAAAAACTGTGCCAGTAATTTTTTTTGGAGCGTTGGCAAAGGAGTGGCAATAGAAATGTAAAACGTTCTTTTTTTGAAGAATATATTGTACCTCAATTGAATTGAATATGCTAATTTAAAACTATTCTTTTATCCAAATTGGTTGAGTTTTCCAATTTGCTGGAAATCCCATTTTGTGTACTGAAACTATAGGGTATTCATTTATTAAACTAAAGAATTTTTCTTTAATTGCGTTTCCTGGACTTACAAAATCAATTGTGTATAATGTCAATGATAGCAATGGAAATAGTTTTGCTCTTTGATTTTCGTTTGGAACGTAGGTAATGGGTTGGTTTTTAAGGTTTTTAGGCCATAAATATTTTGTTGTAATGTTGTTGTTCCATAGTCTTGAATGATGCGCTATGACGTTTCTTATTACTGTTATCGCTTCTAAAAAACTGGAGAAATCTTTGTGAGAATTAAAACCAAATTCTAATGCTATTTTTGACTTTTCGGGTAGTTGATGATTCAGATTTTTATATAATTTAGAAAGTGTGCCAAGTGATGTAACTTCCAGAGCTTTCCAAGACTCAAATGGCTCTCCTTTATGATGAAGTCTGTGTTCTACTATAAATTGTTCTTTGCTTCTTTCTATTTCAATGCTTAGATGTTCTATTGTGGCTTGTTGCTTGAATTTATTTGTAAAAATATCATAATTAAGATAAAATAATGATCCATTGGACAATGATAAGTGATAGATTAATTTAGTTCTCAAAGCAACTTCTATACGCTCTATTGCATCAAACATAAGCAAGCGCAAATGTCTGTCAAAATTATATAAATCTAAAACGTCTTCAAAAAAACTATCTTCTTTGAATTTGTGGTTTACTTTATCCGATTGCATTTCCCACCAATATCCTTTAAGACGATAATAGCTGATGTTCTTTAGAAAATGTGGAGCATTGTCAATGTTCTTAAATAACATCCCTCTTTCTAACAAAAGGTTTATTTGCTCCTCAACGGTTTTAGGTAATTTATTCGCCATATAGATATAAAAAAAAAGACCAGAAGGCTGTTCTTACGGGAAGCGCTACTGGTACGATTGATGCAAATATATATACAAATGTATAATTGACCAAGTATTTTAACAATTAATCTTTGTTCTCAATAAGAAACACCTTTGTTTATTGGGCTTTATTAGTTTAGATATTTAATATTTATTATAGGGTTTAGTATGTTTTCTGATTTTTTTAGATTAGTTTGAGTGTGTTTTATGAAATAAAAATAAATTTTAATGTCTTGCGAATTAGTTAATTAATAATGAAAAGCATTTAAAATCGTCTGGGATTTTTCCTAAGGTATTCCATAGCTTCTTTTTCGATTTCATCGTGCGTTTTTATTCGTTTTGAGAATATCCATTCATCAATGTCTGATTTTTTGAAATATAGTTTTTTGCCATTCTTATAGTGCGGTATTTCACTAGTAGATGTTAGTTTATAGATTGCTGACTTTGTAACTTTTAAATATAATGCTAATTGTACAACATCTAGTAATTCGTTTACTGGAGCTTTATGTTCTATTCTATTTAAATTTTGGATAGCTTTTTCAATACTATCCAGTCTTTCTAAAATGAGTTCAAAAGGATTTTCCATTTTATGTATTGTTTAATTAATATGAAATAAGAAATGAGATTCGTAATGAAATATCAATCCTCACAAGGTGTTGTTTTTACTATTTGTCGTCTAATATTTCATCTGGTTTATTGATTAATGGATCTAACCAATCTGCTTTGTCATTTGCCCAATTTATCCATTCTTGTGTTTCTTGGTCTAGAGTATTTTCGTTTTGCGCTTTCTCTTTTTTTGCTTCAATGTATTTCCTAATTAAAAGTGATTTATTGTATTGTTCCGATAATTTCACGAGTTTATTGAATTTTTCGACCTCTTCGTTTCTTCGTTGTTTTATTTCTTCCTTCCTTTTTAATTCTGCTTGATAGTTTAAGTGCCAAATACGATTTCTTTCTTTCTGAATTTTTTCTGCAGCGGCATAGATTTCAAGTTTAGCCATTATTTTTGCTAACATTTCTTCAACTTTGGCTTTACCATCACGCCATTCTCTTTCACCAGAGTATTTCCCCATTTTAATAATAAACTCTCCCGTTGGAATGTATTGAGAAGAGTCATATTTTGTTGTTGGAGGAATTCTCTTTGAAGCTTCTCTTAAATCGATTTCAATGAATACAGTATCGATTAAAACACCAGTATAGCTATATTCTTTACTCCAGGTATGTCCTCTATACCTCAATAATTTTGTAAAAGTATCCATAAAAAGTAATGCTCTTTTTTCACAATCATTTCCAACTCTTATAGGATAGACAATTCTATTATCCTCACGATAAGAATTGAATTTTATTTTACCTTTCCAATAATCCTTTGTTTGAATAGTAAGGATATCTGGCTTTGTTATAGTTTCTGGAACTGTTAAAGGTGCATTGGGATCATTCTCAATTTCTTTGGTTCTAATGGTTAATGGTGTTTGGTCCACATTAATTGGATTGCCTTCTTTTCTTATTGTTAAAACAATTTTATCCATTCCTCCAAAGATTGGATTTAGCTTTTCTTTTTTGAACTTTTTATTGAATTTGAGTTTAGACCAATAACTACCATCAGGCATTGGGACTTCAAATTGTTTGCAAATTTTTTTTATGCCATCATTTGTATAGGCATACTCCTGTGTCAACTTTGAAAGTGTTGTTGACCATACAATATCGTATAATTTTTTTCTAGTTAATTCGATAGTTTCCATAAAAAATACCTCTTTAAAAATCAGAATTAAAGGTACAAAATATTGATTAAAAAATGAAATTAGCGAAATGAAGCAAACAAAGATGTGAGTTTAGGAATACCAGAAGAATTATTTGCAACCTTGCAATGGGGATTTGGAGTTGCTATTGTAAAATGGGAATAAAACGAAAACTAGGTGTTAAAATTAAAACGGAATCTTATCATTATCAGTATCCAATGTAAATGGTTTAACAGTAATTTGTTCTAACTTGTTTGGTATTTCAACTTCATTTACAAGATTAAAGCACTCCATTAAATTCACAATTTCAGAATCTTTTATTTTAACCATAAAATCCATAAAAAAACCATCTTTTTCATCCAAAAAAGTAAAACCGGAACACCCTTTTTCGCAACCATCACAAACACCTGGTATGGCTTTTAAGGATTGAATACCATTGTTTTTAAGGCTAAAAAATTGTTTTTCAATTAATTCTAAATACTCCTGCTTAGTTATACCATCATAATAGTTTTGATTACTTAAAACGGTTCCCAAACCATTTATATCCAACTTTGAAAAGTAGTGAGCAAATGAATCTATCGGGTTTTCCGTTTTTTTTACAATGGTAACATCACCTAATTCTGCAAGTTGTTGTATTAATTTTAGTTGTTCATGTGTCATTATAAACTTCTTATTTTATCATAAATTATTATTTTAGTAAAATACTATTCCAAAACTCAGCTACTAATCCAGTAGCTGGGTTAATATTCTCAAAAATTGAATCAGTTATAATTAGTGTACAATATCTTGCTCTACTCGTAGCTACATTAAAACGATTTATATTAAAACTAAAACTAGGGTTATCGTATGGGATAATAAAAAATGTGAAATCACATGTTAAACCTTGAATTCTGTCAATTGTTTCAATTACAATGTTTTCATTATTAGATATTTCAGAATAAATGTTGTCTTGTAAAAAATTACGTGATTTTCTGAACGCTGTCAATATGGCTATTTCTAAATCTGGTTTTTCACTTTGTAATTCCTTTATTATTTTAATAAGTAAAGATGCAATTGAAATTGTAAACTTACCTTCATGTTTTATATCTGAAAAATATATTGATGTTCCTCCTTTAGGATTAAATAGATTATTTAATTTTTCAAATTGGATAGAAGGTGTTTCTAATTCAGATAATGAGATTAAAGAGTTATCATAGAAAACACCAGTTTGTTTAACCGCTTCTGGAAGTAATCTATATGAACCTGTCAGTCTTATTTTGAGACATTCTTCTTTTGAAGCAAAATGCTTTAGCCCATATATAAGCCAATTTATTTTTTTATCAATAATAGAAGGGTTTCTCTGTGAAACAACAGGAGGTAACTGCATGTGATCACCAACTATTAATAATTTACGACCAAGAGCTTTAGCACAAGCAATTGTACCTAAAAACGATTGACTGGCTTCTTCTAATATTACATAATCAAAAATAGTTTCAAAATCTGTTTCATTAGCAATGCCTGTCATTTTATAATATGTAGTCAATACTAACTCTCCTTTGGCTGGTAAGACTGTTTCACAATTTTTCAACCCTTTACAATGTTTTTGCTCTTCTGAATTTAAATTAGTTTTTGAAATTTTACCAGCATTTAAATGATTTGATAAACCATCCTTAGTGACTAATTCAATTAAAGCACGATTTGTTAAAGCGGTCACTAAAACTGATTTATTGTGTTCTAATAAATAATTGCAAATTTTAGCTAAAATTGTTGTTTTACCAGTACCAGGTGGTCCTTGAATAATAGCAACATCAGAGCTATCAAAATTATTATTTATTTCTACTAAAACATCTGTATTTTTATCTTCTTTGGAAACTTCAAAATTATTATCATTGTATTCATTATCAAGAATTCTTCCTGGCATTGAATCTGAGTTAATTTTTTTTGTTGCTTCAATTAAGTTAGTATAATATTTTATTGGAGGTTCTTTTCTTCCAAAAACAATATATTGACCAATTACTAATGATTCTAAAAAAGTAATTTCTGCCTGGCTAAAACCAACTTCAATAAATTCTTCCTTTTCGTTTTTTTGAATAAAGATTGGAAGTACATCTGAAGTAATTTCAGCATTACTTCTTAGGTTTTCATATGAGATATTTTTCCAAGTTGAAAAATCAAAAACAGAATCAGGAAACTTTAAAGCTAAAAGAGGTACTTTTAAAGCTGGCGCTGTTGTTTTTCTAAATTTTACAATGCAATTACCTCTTATGTTATCTGTACCCAAATAAATACCTAAAAATAATTCTTTAGAGTTTTTTAAGTCATCAATATTAGATTTAAAATAAAGTTCATATTCATTTAGAAGAGATTCTATTTCTCTTTCATAAAATTTAATCTGTTTGTCTCTAGTTAATGAACCCATACTTATAAATAATTTTCGTCACCAATATTACTATTCATTGTAATCACATTATTTTCATTATTAAAAATATCGGTATTTAATTTTTCCGCCATTTCTTGATTTGTAATGAATAATAATTTAGTAGAACTGATTGGAGCGTTTTCCATTAATTTATTTACTAATTCAATATCTTTAACACTATTATCAACACGGATTAATGTATATGGATTATAGGGTAAGTTTATTAAATCGTCTTTTGAATATATTATTTTGAAATCTTCATTACCTAAGTAAATCCAAAGCTCTATATTATCGCCTTCTAATTTTTTCCAACTGTAAGGATCCAAATACAATAATCCTTTTACTGAGGAACGAAAAATAATGTTTCGTATTTCCCCTTTATCATTTTTGAAAGATTTGACATTTGTTTCCCGAAATTCTTCTGGGTTACTTGGTGAGAATCCAATATTATCCAAATTTAATATCCCTTTAAGTGATGCCGAAAAGTTTGCTTCTAATTGAGATGTTAATTCTTCGGTAAGTTCTCCTCCAATAATTTGTTTAAGAGTTTCTATTTCGGTTAATGAAAAATCGTTTGAATTGGTATAATTGGTTTCTATATTTTTATTTAAATAATCTATATTTTCATCATTTTTAATTACCCTAAGTTTATTAAGTTTTTTTCTAATGACTATTTTATCTGAATTATTTATTCCAAATTCTTCACATAATACATCCAATAGAATTAATTCATCGGCAAAAAATAATTTCTTATTATTGTGATCATTATAGAACATAACGGGCTCAGAATATGTAGGATAATTATCAAAAGTTAGTTCAATATTAGAGCATTGAACAAAATCATAGGTATTAAAAAAATATTCAATTTCAGAAATATTCTGAACTACTATTTTGTCATTAAAGTATTCTTCAACAACTTTTTGAATTTCTTCAATTATTATCACGCCTTCTATTTCTTCTATTGTATGATTTATTGTTAAATTAACATCTCTAATAACAGTAATTCCGAGTTCAGTCAGTTTATTTTTAAATCCCTCATTATAATCAAGACTGTCAATGGAGATTTTATATAAATCATTAGATTTTGATATTATAGAAATTGGTAAAGATTCTAAAGATTTATCTAAATATATTGTATCAATTATTTTTCTAAATTCATTATCTGAACATTTGAATTCAATAGACTCACAAATAGTTTCTTTTTGTTCATTAGTAAAATTAGTATTACAAAGATGGTCAATAATTAAATTCTGATAATCATTATTTTCATATTCTTTATTTGATAGCAACGCGTTTATAATATCTTGACTATCTAGTTTATCTTTAAAATTCAAACATTCAGAAAGACCGATAAATTTCTTAATGTCAAAAGTTAAATAATTTTCATTATCCTTTAGATAAATTTCTAAATCTGGAGAATATACCTCTTGAGCTCCAACACAAATACCACTTTTAATTGGAAAATATTTATTGTCTTTGTAATTTAAATATAATATAAATAGGCTTTCGTTAATTATTGGATGTTGTAATCCTGTCTTTGGTTTTTTAATTATTTCATGATAGTTTTCAATGCTATTTAATTTATTCCAAAATATATTTAAGTTATCGAATTTATTATTAAGATGTTTAAAAAATGCCAGGTAAAAAAAATTGTCCTTTACTGTATAGTTAACATTTGGAAATGGATAAGTTTTAAATTCCCTTTGTTCATTTAATTGATTAATTTTAATTCCTGGAGTGATATTAAATTTCAATAAAAATCTATAAAAATCAATATGATTTTTTTTATCTAACAATTCCATGTATTCAGAAGAAATATATTTTACATCATCAATGTTTTGAAATAATTCTTTAGAATAAAAATCCACTTCGTCAATATATTTTGAAAATGAATTGTCAATAAATAAATTCAATTTTGCTGGGCTGACAATTGAATTATCAGAACATAATATTGGGAAATTAAACAAATTGTCTCGACTTACATCAAGATCTTTAATTGTTTTGAGAAAGTTAAAAATGGATATTAATGAATTTAAAATATCATTTTGATTACTGCTATGAACTTCTTTAAAATCATTAATAGATAATTTTTTTAATGTTCTATTAAATAGTCTACTTTCTGTAATTTCAATATCAGCAATTTGTTTTATAAATTTAATAAATTCATTTTTTTGAATTTTGTATTCATTACATATTTTATCAATGTTAACATAATTCATATCGTTATCACCATATCTTTCATTTAAGAATGAGTAATCTTCCTTACTATTATCCACTTTCATCATAATAGCATCCTTCAAAACAATTAATTGCCCGTCATTACATTCAATTAGAAGTTCAGAAAATTGATTATTAACTAATTTGTTGTTTCGTGAATCGACAAGATCTTTATTAGAAAAAAGAAAATACCAAAGATTATTAATGTACTTTTTTTTATTTGTTTTTAATTCATCACTATCATCTTCATTTAATAATAGTTTTTTGACTATTTCTTCAATATTCTTTGCAATTAAATCAACTGTGAATTTCTCATCATATTCATCGATTGATAATATGTTAAATAAAGATTTTATATTTAATTTACTAACAAAAATATTTTCTAATTCCGAAGGACAAGGCGTAAGTAATTCTAAATAATTAAACGTTTCTTTATATAGATCGGGTATGGAGATAGTAATATCTGAAACATGATAATCAAGACCGGATATTAAAAAGGGTTTGACTTTTTCACTAATAATTTTATATATTCTTTTATGATTTTCTAAAATTCTTATACTAAACAAGAAAAAAATAAATTGCTCGTAATTAAAAAAATAATCTTTTTTGAAAGTAACTAGATTAAATAAATCAATTAAATCTTTTTCATTGAATGTATCAAGTTCCAAGTAGTCAATTAACTTATCGTCTTCATCTATTAATAAAGAAGATAGAATGTGTTTATCTAAGAATTTTTCTATTTGATTAACGTATTTCTTATCAATAATTTGAAAAATTCCAGTCTTGTCAATAATCAAGTTATCCTTTTTAATTTTTACGTTATCAAGGTTTGGTAATTCTAATATGATACTATTCTCCAAGTAGTTTTCAGCTATTATTTCCAAGGCACTGATATTACTATTTTCAAAATCAGGTATTAATTTTAGAAAATCTGAGTACTTATTATCATTTATTAAAATTTGTGAAAAAGAAAGTAGTGTTTCTGAAGCAAATTTTAAAACTTCATCATTGTATTTTAAGTTCTGTACTATATCTGTTCTATCTAAATCAGGAATGAAATCAGCATTTATGATATATGGCAGACCGTGTTTTGTGTTTGACAAAGGCAGATAAGTAAAAAGATTTATCAGTTCGGAATTGTCAATTAATGGTAAGGCAATACTAACTTTGGGCTTTCTAAAGTTTCTCATTTTAGATGGAATTGCAGTAATGTTTTCATCTAACAATTCAGCTATTACATCTGGATTTGTAATTTCATATTCTTTAGAAATAGTCAAATATTTACCATCTTGATTATTATTCACTTTTAAAGTTAGTATATCGAAGTTTTTTTGTTTTTCGATTTCTTTTTCTAATAGGATAATTTCACCTGGAATTTTAATTTCCAGACTAACCAAGTTTTCTAAGAATATTAACAAATATGGATTTTGAGATAATTGTTTTAAATATTTTATAACATCACTTTTAAGTTCTTCACTTATCAGTTCAATTGCAAAAGCAACAGGAACGTTAAAAAAATCAAATTGTTGAATTTCATCAACTTTATCTTTTTCCAATTGAAATATAGGTAAAACTTCCCAAGGTAAATGAGCTCCACTTTCTGCTTTTTTAAAACTAAAACTAAAATTACCGGATCTAATATACACATTGTGTGTGTATCGAAATATTGATTTAAAACCGATGCCTTTATAACCAATCCTTTCTCTATCACTTTCATTAATTTGTTCACCAGCTAAAATACCCGTAATTGATTTAAAATTATTTTCAGTAAACAATGAGCCGTTATGTTTTACTAATAAATAATTGTCAAATATTTCGAAGGTTACAGATACATTTTTAAAGTTTTTATTTGGATGATCTACTGCATTTTGAATTAACTCATACAAGAAAGTAAGTTCATTAGACGATAAATCTCCTCTTAATCTATCTAGCATATTTCTATGCATACTAAGGTATCTTTCCGGTAAACCTAGATGTTCTTTAAGTTCTTGTTCTATTATCTTTTTACTTCTTGTAAAAGATAAAACATCATCTAAATAAGTTCTGAAGACTTTAGTGCTTAGATTTATATTTTGTTTTTCATCATTATAATCCGTTATTGCAACTGACAATATATCACCCTTTTTTATAACTGAAAATAGCTTTTGGGATAATTCTCGCTCATTAGCAATATTTGAAACATGTAATCTACAGTCATATCCTTCAATTTTGAACAATATAAGTTGAGCTTCTATTAAAATATTTTCTACTTCAAGATTGTATATTGAACCAGGTTCATATATAGATTTTATTTCTTGCCAAGTCATTATTGTACTTATTTTAGTGTCTTTTTGATTAATAGTAGTACTATTTAATATTTTAAACCAAATTTATTTAGTTTTTTAATTGATTTTAAAGCATTTACATTGTTAACCTCTTTTACTGTTCCGCTTTTTGAAACAGACTTTTGAATAGAATTTAAATTAGCTAATTCAAGATTATCAAATATTTTAGTTTGCTCTCATAAATCAAATATTTTAGACCAATCATTTTTGTAAATTAGCTTAAATTTGTTATTAATGGCTTTAACATCAATAACTTCAACCTCATTTTCATTTATTAATATTTTTATAGTGTCAATGTTTATATTTTTTTTGTTAGACTTTTCATATTTTTTAGAAGAAGTAATAATTCTGGTTTTTTACTATTGATCAAATTATCACATTCATTTTTGTTAACTTTAGTTGGATTAATTGATTCAAATACAATTATTCCATCTGGATCTTCAGCAGTAGAATTATCATGTAAAGTTTTTGCATATAATGATTGACTTTTCATAATTATTTTATTAAGTCTTTTATCGTTGATATTACATTGTTGTTTCATAAAATCATTGTAAGCTTTTTTATTTTTATTTGACCATCTAGGGGCACCTGTTATTAAAGCATTATCATTTTCCCAACCTTTTCCAAGTAATCCCTCGTTATGACTGTATTCATAGTTAGTTCTTTTATTATAATTTGCATTTTTTGAACATCTTCCTAATAAAATGAAATGATTATTATTATTAAATTTATAAATACTAATTCTATCTGAACCTGTTGTGTAAAATTCTGGAAATAGTGTCAAAATATTACTGCTGCAAAGTTTATAATATTCTTCTTTTGTTATTTCTATTTGTTTTTCTAAAATTCTATTTTTCTCTATTTCTGTTTTTAATGTTTTACCTGATAAATTTGCCCTAGCACTTATAATAACTGAGATTATCATCATAATGCTAAAAAAAGATAATAAGTATGGCCAACTATCTTTCCAAGAATAGTCATAAATGAAAATTTTATCATTGTTAGCCATAATCCCAATAAAGGCTAGTCCTATTGATGCAATTGTGGTTAAAAATTCAGAAATATAATTTTTTAATAAATTTTTAGTTTTATCTATTGATGTTAAAATTAATATTATTAAAATTAATATTATAAAAAGCCAATACCCATTCATAAGTCGTTATTTTTATTTTATTCATTAATGATGGAAATTATCTTTTGTTATTATAAATTCCATTAATTAGAGTAAACCATTCTTTAAATGTCATGTTTGGAAATTTATCATAGTAGTACTTTGTGCAAACTTCTACAGCTTCAAGAACTCTATTTTTTTCTAATAATGGAGTTA
>NZ_JBMOGV010000075.1:0-11232 GCF_049318185.1 Flavobacterium sp.
AAAATAAAGTTACAGAGGCTAAAACAGCTCCAATAAGAAAGAAAGGTTTTCTTCTGCCAAATTTTGGGCTCCAAGTATTATCTGATAAGTATCCAATGATTGGTTGAACTAAAAGCCCTGTTAAAGGAGCTGCAATCCACAAACCAGGAATATCATCTACATTAGCTCCAAGAGTTTGAAATATTCTAGACATGAATCCACCTTGTAGGGCAAATCCAAACTGTATGCCCAAGAAACCGAAACTCATGTTCCAAATTTCCCAGAAACCTAATTTACGCTTTTCCATTATCGTAATTTAATGATTTATTATACGATAAGCGCGATGCTTATCAAAACTTTTTTTGTTTTCGAAGTAAAAGTATAAGCTTTGATAATTGGATGTAAATATATAAAAGTTTTTATAAAATAATTTTGAAATCGTTTTTTTTTGATGAAAAGTTTAAATTGTAGATTCTCTTTCTATCAATTCTGTTTCAATAACTTCTGTACTATATTGTTCATCTTCTTCCTCAATCATTTCTATCCTTTCAATTAGCATTTTAGCGGCTTTTTCACCCATATTGATGCCGTTTTGACTAACAGTAGTAATACTCGGTGAAGAATAACGCGATATAATGCCATCTGTAAATCCTATAATTGAAATATCTTCAGGTACTTTAATATTATTTTTTCTGGCTATTTTGATAGCTGTAACTGCAAATATTTCATTTACCGCAAAAATGGCTTCTATCTCATTATTCAAAATTAAGTCTTCAATTAAAGGTTTAAAATTGATAGTGTCTTCTATTTTTAACAATAGTGATTCATTAACTATTAAATCATTGTTTTTCATAGCTTGAAGATAGCCATCCGTTCTATGTTTTCCTACGCTTACATAGTCTACGGTAGTAATTAGAGCTATTTTTTTTAATCCTTTATCTATTAAAAATTGAGTTGCATTGTAGGCCGCTAGACGATCATCAATAATTACTTTATCACACAAAACATCATTGGTAACTCGGTCAAACATCACTACCGATATTCCTTGACTTATTATTTCTTGTATGTGATGGAAGTCTCTTTTTTGTTGCGTTTCTTTTGACAATGAAATGATAAAACCATCAATACTCCCATTGGCAAGCATTTCCATATTGATAACTTCCTTATCAAATGATTCGTCGGATAGACAAATAAGTACATTGTAGCCGTTTTCATTTGCCACATTTTCTACACCACTGATAACTGTTGCAAAAAAATGGTGAATAATTTCAGGAATAATAATACAAATTGTTTTTGTTTTTTTATTTTTTAAACTTAAGGCAATATTGTTGGGTTTATAGTTGTACAATTTGGCAAAAGCTTGCACTTTTTGTTTAGTATCTTCACTGATTTCTATACTATTTCGTAGCGATTTTGAAACAGTTGAGATAGAAACATCTAGTTCACGGGCAATTTGTTTTAAAGTTACTTTTTTTCTCATAGGATTTATAGTAATTGCTTTATTCTGAATAAAGATATATTTTATTTTTGATTCTCTCAATTTTGGTCTTAAAATAGTATAAATTTGAAAAAGTTTTCAACACGCAAACGTTTTCGAAACTCATTCATAAAGTTATTTTTCAATAAATTCTTTTTTTTCAATAAATTTACAATTCGAAGAAAGTATAAGCTTATAATTTAATTTTAACTTAAACAAAATGTATGAAAAAACTTTACAAAAAGTTGTTAATTTTATTTTTTTTATTGCCATTTAGCATTTTTGCACAGAGCACTTTGAGTGGTGTTGTTCGTGATTCAAAGTCAAAACTACCCCTGCCAGGAGTAAACCTAGTAGTTCAAGGTGCTAATAGCAGCACTTCAACAGGCCTCGATGGAAAATTTAAATTGGAAGGTCTAAAAAGTGGGGACAAAGTGGTCTTCTCATTTATTGGATATGAATCACAAAGGTTTAATTATTCTGGTCAAAAAGAAGTAAGCATTTCACTTGAAGAAAGTGCTAATCTATTACAAGAAGTGGTTGTGCAAGTAGGATATGGTACTGCAAAAAAGAAAGATGCCACAGGATCAGTTGCTGTTATTTCTTCTAAAGATTTTAACAGAGGTGCTATTTTAACTGCCGATCAACTATTAGTTGGTAAAGCGGCTGGAGTTAGAATAACAAATAACGGTGGTGAGCCCGATACTGCACCAAATATTAGAATTAGGGGTTTGTCTTCATTAAAAGCAGAAGCAGCTCCATTAATTGTAATTGACAATGTGCCTATCGACAATCGATTGGCTGCTGGTCAGGGAAATCCATTATCATTAATCAATCCTAATGATATTGAGTCTTTTACCATTTTAAAAGATGCCTCTGCGACTGCTATTTATGGCTCTAGAGCATCAAATGGAGTTATTATCATAACCACTAAAAAAGGGTCTACTGGGGCACCTCAATTTAGTTATTCTTCAACTTTTTCATCTTCTAAAGCTAATAAGTTAATTGAAGTTAGAGATGGTAATGAGTTTAGAGATTTTATTGTAAGCGAACATCCTGATTTAGTTAATAATTTGGGTATAGATGATCCAAACAATTCTTTTGTAGATGATCCTTCAACACCTAATGTCATAGAGGGAAGAATTTTATCTAACACCAATTGGCAAGATCAAATATTTAGAAATAGCTTTAGTCAAGATCACAATTTTAGTGCTAAAGCGGCTATTTTTGGTGATGTGCCTTTTAGAGCTTCCATAGGGTATAACAATACTCAAGGTATTATTAAGACAAATGATTATTCGAGAATATCAGCTGGTTTTAAAGTGACTCCGAGTTTCTTCAACAAACATTTAAAAGTAGATGTGAATGCCAAAGGGTTTAGTTCTAAAAAGAATGCAATTGATGTAGGAGCTAATATTGGCGCTGCCTTAAATATGGATCCAACTAAACCAGTTTTTGGAGATGCTACTCCTGACAATCGATTTGGTGGTTCGTCAGCATTTTATCAACAAGTAACAAATTCTAATATTCCATCTTGGGATGGTGTTTACAGAATAGAAGGCCAGTTAAATCCATTAGCAAGGTTAATGCAACGTGATCGTCCAGAAAGTATTGATAAATTTTTAGGAAACATTGAATTCGATTATAAAATGCATTTTTTACCTGAGTTAAGAGCAGTAGTAAATTTGGCTATAGAAACCTCTCAGTCGAGTATTAGAGAGAATTTTTCTGACAGAGCGTTAGAAACTTATAGAATAGCAGAAACTACATCTATTCCTGATTCTTATGTTTTTAATCCGGGGTTAAATTATAGTGAAAGACAAACAATTGATAATAAAACAATGGATGCTTATTTGATTTATTCTAAAAAGTTAACTGGTTTTGTTACTCGATTTGAGGGACAAGCAGGACATACTTTTCAAAGTTTTGTTAATCAAGGTACACAAAGAAGATTTCAATATAATTTATCTACTGGGGTAAGAGAGCCTAACATTAATCCTCAAAATCCAGACAACAGGTATTATGGAAAGATGACTATGGAGTCTTATTTTGGTAGAGCAAATGTTGATTTGTTAGACAAATATTTGTTTACATTTACTTTAAGAGCAGATGCTTCTTCTTTATTCCCTTCTGATAGAAGATGGGGTTATTTTCCTGCTGCTGGTGTAGCTTGGAAATTGAAAGAAGAAAGTTTCATGAAAAATTCTAAAGTGTTTAACGACCTTAAATTGCGTTTGGGATATGGAGTTACTGGTAACAGTGATATTAGAAGCGAAAGTTACTACCCTTATACTGCATTTTTTAGTCCAGGAGATCCAAACGGACAATATTTACCTGGGGTTAATATTTATTCTGCAAATGCATTTAATCCTAATCTTACTTGGGAAGAAACTTCAACAACGAATGTTGGGTTAGATTTTGATTTATTTAAAAATGGAGTTTTATCAGGAAGTATTGATGCTTATGTTAGAAAAACTTCTAACCTATTAATAAGAGCTCCTTTTCCTCCAGGACAATTTTTAACCAATGCTTTTACTAAAAATGGTGCTGATATGACTAATAAAGGGATTGAGGTTAGTTTGGTAGGTAAAGTTATATCTTCAGATGATATGAATTGGTCTGTAAATGCAAATATTTCCTATAATATTGGAAATGTGGATAGAATTGATGGTGCATCTAGAGTTCAAGTTGAATCAGGAGGAGCATTGCCAGGAATAGGTAGACAGTTGGCCTATCATGTTGTTGATCAACAACCTCAAGCAGCATGGGTTTTTGAACAAGTGTATGATAATTCTGGAAATCCAATTCCTGAAGCTTTTGTAGATAAAAATGGAGATGGTAGTATAACCGATGATGATAGATATTATGTGAATTTAATCCCAAATTGGACTTTTGGATTTGGCACATCATTTAACTATAAAAACTTTGATTTTAATGCAAGTTTCAGAGGGCAATTAGGTGGGAATGTGTTTAATGCAGTACAATATCAATACGGTTGGAACGATAGACCAAGACCTAATGCAGGCGGAGCAGCATTAAATAATAATTTAAATGGAACGTTACCTTTTGATAATACAAATGGGAATACTGCAGTTTCAGATTATTTTATTAACGATGCTACTTTTTTACGTTGTGAAAGTATTTCTTTGGGCTATAAATTTGAAAAATTAGTAAAAAAGGCTTCTGTTCGATTGTATGTAGGGGCTAATAACTTATTCTTAATCACAAAATATTCAGGACAAGATCCAGAAAACTTTAATGGAATAGATAATAATTTTTATCCAAGACCAAGAGTTTTTAATATGGGTGTAAATATTGAATTTTAAAAAATAAACCATGAAAAAAATATTTATAAATTTAACAACGGCGTTTATGATTTTAGCTTTTAGTTCTTGCTCAAATGAGTTAGATCAAAAGCCAGTAATTGGAGAGTCTTTTGAAAATTTGCTTCAACGAGATCCAAACGCGGCAAAAGGTTTGTTGTCACGAATGTATGCAACTTTCGCCTTGACAGGGCCAAGCGGACCAGGTAGTTCTGACATTCAGACTCCAGATGCAGGAGAAAGTGGTTTCCTAAGAGGAATCATTAATTTACAAGATTTTTCAGCGGATGCTATGAAAAACCGTTGGGGCGATGATGGATTAGACCAGTTAACAACTACTTCCAACTGGACTCAAAATAATAAATTCTTCAGATATCTTTTTGATAGAGTTTATTACACAGTACCACAAACGACTAATCTTATTTTAGCATTAGAAAACACAAGTGTTCAAAACAAAGCGTTATATATTAGTGAGTTACGTTTTTTACGATCTTTAGCTTATTACTATATGATCGATTGTTTTGGAAAAGGCGTTTTGGTTACTACTGAAAATTATGGTACGTCAACACCACTGCCAGAAGCAAGTAGAACTCAACTGTTTAATTATGTAGAAAGTGAATTATTAGCTATCGAAAATGATTTGCCTATGACTAATGAATATGGTAGAGTAAATAGATCAGCTTGTAGGATGTTATTAGCAAAATTATATCTGAATGCAGGGGTTTACAGCGGTACAGAAAGATATAATGATGCTTTGAATTATGTAAACAAAATTATTACGGAAGGTGGTTACTCTTTAGCACCTAATTTTTTACAGAATTTTTCAGCAGACAATAATACTTCACCAGAAATCATATTCCCTTTAATTGCAGATGCATTAACGAGTCAAAGTTATGGTAATACTACTTATTTGGTTAACGGTAGTTTAAATAGCGATACAATGACATTAAGTAATTTTGGCGCAACTGCAGGTTGGGGAGGTCATAGAGCTACAAAAGCTTGGTATGGATTATTCGGTGCTACTGCTGCTGATTTAGTGGCTTCACAAGATGTTAGAGCATCTCTTTTTTGGACTACAAGTCACACATTTGAAATGAACGATTACAAAGTATGGGTAAATGGTTATCCATCTACAAAGTTTAGAAACACTAATTTTACGGGGACATCTACACCAACTAGTTTCTCAAGTACAGATTTTCCAATGTATAGATTAGCGGATGCTTATCTAATTTATGCCGAATGTGCTGTAAGAGGAGCGGCTGGCGCTTCAAACTCGCAAGCACTAACTTATGTAAATGCTATACGTTCAAGAGCAGGTGCTGCACCAATAGTAAGTGCAGGATTAACGTTAGATTTTATTTTAGACGAAAGAGGAAGAGAATTAAATTTTGAAGGGCATAGAAGATCTGATTTAATTCGTTTTGGAAAATTTACAGGGGGAAGTTATCTATGGCCTTGGAAAGGAAATGCATTAAACGGTACTTCAATTCCAGATACCTATAAATTATACCCTTTACCTCTTACAGCTTTAGATGCTAATCCTAATTTAACTCAAAACCCTGGTTATTAATAGTATAATATATTAAATATGAAAAACATTTTAAAATCAATATGTTCTGCCATAATTTTAACAGGAGTTATTTCTTGTGAAGACGCTAGAGATCCCATTGTATCTCCAAATAGTTTTGAACTTAGAAAAGACGCTACAGTAGATTCTCCTTCGATTTTAACTCAAGCCACAGCGAATGATATTTTCGGAAAGTTTGAATGGGATAGTGCTAATAATGGTCCAGCCACAGTTTCAACTTATACATTACAAATATTTGATCATAATGATACCTCTCTATCTAATCCTGTTGAATATACTGGTAATGGTTTAGTAATAACACCAACTTCTAGAAAAGCCACTTTAACAGTAGCAGAATTCAATACACTATTAAATAGATTACCTACTTTTAAATGTAGTGAAATGGATGTTGATGTTAGAATAAAATCAGTTTTGGGTATTAATCCTAATCCTTATATTCAATATTCTAATCCAATTAATGTAAAAGTTACGGCCTATTCTCTAAAATTGCCGTTAATGGCTTTTGTAAAAGAAGGAAATACTCCATTAACAGAGCCACGAGTAGCAGCCTCAGCTACAACATCTAATTCAGATTTTGTGGGGTATATGTATTTAGAAACGGGTAATTATAAATTTTACCAAGCAGATGCGTGTCAGGATTTTACAACACCTAACATTTATGGTGGAGGCTCAACAGCAGGTTCATTGATTTCAGGAACTAGTGCACCCAGTATTGCAGTAACAACAGCAGGTCACTATTTAGTAAAGGTTAATTTATCAAATAATACTTATACTTTAACCCCGTTTACAACATTTGGAATATTTGGCCCAGCCACAAGATCAGGATTTGGGTTTGCAAACCAAGTACCATTTGATTATGATGCAGAAACCAAAACATGGTTTAAAGAAATGGATTTAATAAAAGGGAAAAAGTTCAAATTTAAATCTAATGCATGGACAGGAGCTTTGGTTGTGCCAGCGTTGCCAAATCCTCCTTATGCTCCTGGAACTGCATCCTCCTCAGTTTCTATTTTAGGTAAAACAACTACACCATTTAGTTTAGAAGAAAATAGTACAACGGGGCAGGGCGATATATCAGTTCCTGGTACAGATGATGGAACCAGAGACAAATATAAAATTGAACTTGATGTAAGTAAACCAAGAAATTACACCTACAAGTTAACTAAAGTACCAAATTAAAAAAAATATCAAAATAAAAAGGGCTGCTTCTATCAGCCCTTTTCAATAATTATGCTATGAAAAAAAATGCTTTATTAACTTTTATTCTTGGGCTATTTTCAACAGCTCTTTTTTCGCAGGTCACTATTTCACCTGCAACTTTCAATGTAACAGACCAAGTTACAATTACGGTTACTTTTCCAATTACTACTTGTAATGGGCTGGGGGCTTCTCCAACGAAAGTATACATGCATGCTGGAATTGGAGACGCCACCAATGCCTTTGGATATTCTGTAATCGGAAATTGGGGACTGGACAACACTATTGGTCAAATGGCAAATTCCGGACCTGGAGTCTATACTATAACTATTACCCCAAGTACCTATTTTGGCCTCAATGCAACTCAACAAGCAAACGCTACAAGAATGGGTATGGTATTCAGAAATGCCACTGGTACGCAGACATTAAAGAAAGCTCCTTCTTGTACAGATTTTATATACAATGTTGGGTTTTTTCAAACTTCTTTAACCATACCAGCGGAAAATAGCACTACAATTATTAATTCTGGCGAAAGTAGAACAATTCAGGCATCCAATACAAACGGGAATGCAAATTATAATTTGAAAGCCAATGGAGTTAGTGTCAATACTGCGTCCGATGTGCCAACCTATTCTTTTACAGATACAAACATTACGGAGAATAGAAACTATCAATTGGAAATTTCTCAAGGGGCATCCACTCAAATAAAGAAATTTAGTGTAATAGTAAATCCTGGAGTTATATCGCAGGCATTGCCTTCGGGGACGCTATTAGACGGGGTCAACTATGATCCCGCTGATGCAACCAAAGCGACACTAGTGCTCAATGCGCCTTTCAAAGATTTTGTTTACGTTGCAGGGAGTTTTAATAATTACCAGCCGAGCAGTGCTTACGTTATGAAAAAAGATCCAACCTCAGGAAAATTTTGGGTTGAATTAAATGGTTTAGTTCCAGACCAAGCATACAATTTTCAGTATTGGGTTTGTGATGTAACTAACAGACCAACCAATTCTCCAGCTATTGTAAAAACAGCAGACCCTTTTTCTACTTTAGTGCTTTCTCCTTTCGACGATCCTGAGATCGCTTCGTTAGGGGTTTATCCAAATTTACCAGCATATCCATCGGGTCAAGAAAGAGAAGTTTCAGTGCTTCAAACAGGGCCAAATGCTTTTTATAACTACAATTGGAGTGCCGCCACTACAAATTTTGTAAAGCCAAAGAAAAAAGATTTAGTGATCTATGAGGTTTTAGTGCGTGACTTTGACACTAATAGAAGCTATCAAGATCTTATTAATAAATTTGATTACTTCAAAAATCTAAAAATAAACGCAATTCAGTTAATGCCTGTCATGGAGTTTGAAGGCAATTTAAGTTGGGGGTATAACACGGTATATCATTTAGCTCCAGACAAACGATATGGACCTCCCGCAAAATTGAAAGAGTTTATTGACTTATGCCATCAAAATGGAATCGCTGTAATTCTTGATGTTGCTTTAAATCACGTTTTCGGGCGCTCTCCATTAGAAAGAATGTGGATGACAGATACAGATAATGATGGTTGGGGCAACGGTATTACGGCTGAAAATCCTTACTGTAACCAAGCCGCGCAACACTCCTATAGTGTAGGTTCAGATTTGAATCATTTTAGAGAACCAGATAATTTAACTAATACTTATACGCTTCGAACAATTAAGACTTGGATTCAGGATTATAAAATTGATGGTTTTCGTTGGGATTTAACAAAAGGTTTTACCAATCAATGCCCTCCTACTGTAGCTGGAGGACAAGAACCATGTACTAACGGTTATCGCTCTGATAGAGTCGCCAAACTAAAGTTTTATGCAGATAAGCAATGGGAAATTGACCCTAACTTCTTAGTGATTTTTGAGCATTTAGGAAATGGGGGTTCTTATAACGAAGAAGTTGAATGGGCAAATTATCTAAAATCGGGAGACTCAAAAGGGATAATGCAATGGCGTAAAATGACCGATCCGTATGCAAACATATTAAAAGGGAATGGCACTAGTTTATCTGGAGTTACAGATTCTTCTGATCGATTTATAGGGTATGCAGAAAGCCATGACGAAGAAAGAGTTGCCTATAAAGCACTAAAAGAAACTGGTCAAACATTTGAGGATTTAGCAAAAGTACACCTGCGATTATCTGCTATGGGCGCAGTTCATCTTCTGGTTCCTGGCCCAAAAATGATTTGGCATTTTGGGGATTTAGGATGGGAACGCTCTTTATGGACTTGTCAAAACGGTAATGTTTCTTTTTCTAATCCAGATTGCAAACTAGATACAAAACCACAACCGCAATGGACTGAAAATTGGCTGGTAGATTCTAATAGAAGTACCATTTACAATAATTGGTCACGTATGATTAATTTGAAAAAGACCGAAGCTGTTTTTGAAAACGGTTCTTTTGCATGGAACTTCGGAGCAACAGGCCGTCCAAGATTAGATATATGGACAAGCACTTCGCAGACTTCTTCTTTGAGTTATGTATTTGTATTGACCAATTTTAGCAACAATACATATAATGTGGCTGGTGGTTTTCCTTTTTCTGGTACTTGGTCCAACCTGATGGATAACTCAACCTTTTCTGTGACAGATACAAACATGAATATCAGTATAGAACCAGGCGGATTTAGAGTATTTGGAAATCAACCGTCAAGTTTAAATTCAGATAACTTTAGCGCTCTAAGTTACATTAGCTTATTACCCAACCCGTCAACTGACTTTTTTTCAGTAAATATTGATTCGTCAAAAGTATTTATTTATTCTATGACTGGACAATTAGTGAAATCTTTTCAAAATAAAACAAAATCAGATGTTTATGAAATTTCGGACTTGAATAGTGGTTTGTATTTAGTAAAAGTCTATGATGCTAACAATAATGAAAAGACTTTAAAATTAATTAAACAATAATTAGATGTAGGAGTTAATTAAAAGATTATATTGTAACTATTTATTTTTCAATATTAAAGCATATAGTTATTAACACTACAACGTTTTCGCTAACCTTTATTATTGATATTAATTTGGATATTGTAAAAAAATTGTAAATTAGCGCAATCAAACTAAAAAAATTTAAATTATGAAAACAAAATTACTATTATTAATAGCATTAATTTTTAGTGCAATTAATATTAATGCTCAAATTACTTCTGTTGCTGTGGTAGGAGAAGCCGCTGGTGGATGGCCAGGATCGACAGGTAACCCTGGACCTACAGATGTTCACCAAATGACTTCTACGGATGGTGAAAACTGGACATTGAGTGGGTTAACACTCACTACTTTTGCTCCTGATGGTGGTATAAAGTTTAGAGCTAACAATGATTGGACTATCAACTGGGGTGCTGAAGCATTTCCATCAGGTACTGGTACTCAAGGTGGCGCTAACATAAGATGTATTGCAGGAACCTATGATGTAACTTTTAATAGTACAACTGGTGAATATAACTTTAGTGGTGGCACACCTCTTCCTGTTGTTAAGTTGGTTGGTTCAGCGGTTACTGAACCGGGAGGATTGGTTTTGAACATTTCTGGACCGGATACTTTTAGCGTTTCAAATACCACATTATCTGCTGGTACTGTTCAGTTTGAAAATAATGGCCAACTTTCTGGAGGAACAACTTTTCCGACAGGGGATGCAACTAGCAGCAC
>NZ_JBMOGV010000076.1:0-11000 GCF_049318185.1 Flavobacterium sp.
AATAGAGTATCATTATGAAACGAAATAAAAATCTAATAAAAAGAAGAGAATCTAACAGACGCTATCCACTACGGAAGTGTAAAAAACCGGATTGTCAAGAATATTTTGTGCCTTCAGATTCTAGACAGATTTACTGTGGTGAACAGCATCGTATTGATTTTAATAATGACAAGAGAAAACTGAAAGAAGCAATTAATATTTTCTTTTTAAAAACAGTGAAAAGCAATAGAGCTATTTTAAATAAAATTAAATCAAGTAATTTTTATAAAGAAAATGGATACTCAACTAAATTTCTACTTGATCATGAAGGTTATGATTTTAGTACTTATCATAGAATTATAATTAACAAAAAAACCGGGAGAGAAGCCCATGTTTGTTATGATTATGCACTTGAATTAATAGATGCAAAAGAAGAATTTTTTTCAATTAATAATACATTAGATTATGAGTTATAGAGTACCAACCTTTCAAGAATCATTTCCTTTATCTCACAAAATAGATTTGCTAAACCAACAATCGGAATATTTTGTAAACAAGTCACTATCTTCAGGTGGACTTACTGAAGGATTTAAAGGAATACCAACAACTATTCCAATTATGGATAAACTAAGTAATGAGATGACTAAAGAAAAAATTGCAGAATCACTAGTTAGAAACTATGTGAAAAACAATTGGAGGGTAATGCTAACTTGTGCAATTGTGGGAGGAACATTAATTTATGTGCTATACAAAATTGACGAAGAAAACCAAAAAAGAAATACCAAAAAATAATTTTTTCCTAAGCTAAAAAAATCAATACAGGTCTATCTATGTCAATAAATATACTTACATATCAATTCAAATCAATATGTAATTATCTGTAGTTTATAATAATTTATTAACGTTTACAAATTATTTTTAATCATTATAATTTTAATACATGAAAAGAAGTTTAAAGAAAGGTTATTTTACAATAACGTAAGAAAAATTAAATATTCTTTGAGCTGCATTATTATGTATAAATTCAGAATTTTATATTGAAGTGGAAGAGCTTGAAATCATAATTATTTAGTATTTTCATTTTTTTAGATAAATTTTATAATTTTCTAAATCAATTTTATATATATTCAGTTTATTTAAAATATTCATTCCCAATAACGGTTTAATATTTCCACTTTCCATTACAGTAAAATCAACATCTTTAATTTTCTTACCGTCAATAATAATACTCGGAATATTCCAAAACTCGACCAAATGTTTTTTTCCATCAGCAGTTTGTATATAATCTTTTCCTAAATAGTTACGAGTTGTAATTGTTCCGTTCTCAAGTAAGTTGTTTATTATGTTTTTGCCAATTAAAGAAATTGTTGCACCTGTGTCTAGAATGAAGTCATAAGTTTTATCAGAAATTTTTATTTCTATAATTTTCTGATATTCTGTGCCTTTCAGGTTAATTACATCATCATTCTTTTTTGGCACAACAATAGAGTTTACAATCATAAAGAAAAGCGGATTAATTATGTTTGATTTTTCTTCAAGATTTTCCTCCAAAGTAGGCGTTCCAATTCCACAATTAATAAAATGCAAATAAGTCACATCGTGAAAAATATAAGCGTTATTTCTCATTTTAATTTTCATCCCCATCTTTTCATTAATTACTTCATAGACTACTAAAAAACCTGCTCTACCTGCAATGTTCATTGGTTTATAAGAAATAAATTTACCATCAATAAAATTTTTCGCATATTCCTCTGTAAATAAATCTTCTTTATATAGTTTATCAATTTCTTCAAAAGTCAAATTACCAAATTCTTCTTTTGTATATGGCATTTCTTGGGTTAAAATACTAATTGAATTTGAACCATTACCACAGTCAGAAACAAAAAGTTGGATTACATTCGGTTGCTTACCTTCTTGCGAAGACCAACTTTTTGGGATTGTTAAAATTAATTCGGTGTTTTTAGATTTTTTATGACCCTTAGTGTTAAAAGTATAAGTGTACCCATTAGAAAACTCTTTAGAAGGTTGATTCTCATATTGAAAAGACAATATGTTTTCCAGCATTGGAGATGGAATATTTCCTTTTAAGTTTTTTTCAAGTTCTTTTAAATATATTGCGGTTTCTTCGTTTGTACTAAAAAGAATATTTGTGTGAATTACTTGTTTTATTGAGTCCATTTTTGACTTCATAGCATCTTCCCAATTATCTATCCCATTTAAATATTTAATAGCATTTTTTTTACTTTGTCCAAAGTTCGTTGTTAATAATAAATTTAGTTGATTTACCTCGCTACGAAAATTTGGATTTAACTCAGAAATATTTGTAAGAGCAGTTTCTATTCCTGTAAAATAACCATTAACCATCGAAGCACGAATAGTCTTATCTTGTCTTACAGCTTGACCATAAGAAAAATTGATAAGAAAGATTATTGAAATAAATAATTTTCTCATGTTAATTGACGTTTTTCATTTCTGAAGTTAGAATAGGGATATTTATACAATACAGTCTTGGTTTATTAGAATCTAATATTATTAATTACAAATAGAATAATAACCAACCCGAAAATCATTATAAAATTTTTCGAATTATTTATTGAATAAGAATAAAATAAAATCGCAGTTGTTTATCGCAGAAATGAATAACAAAAGCGCCTAATCATTAACAAATCGAAATAAGACACAAGCTTTTTTTTGCATGGTGCTTTGTTTTCTAAATCATAATAAATAGTAATATTACTTTGCTCTTGGCGGAAGGTAACATTGCTTACTTTTTGGGCATGAGTAGTTATAGCTTGAAATAATAATATTAATAAAATGTGTTTTGTAATTTTCATCATTTTTAAATAACTAAATTAGTCCTTGACACAGCGTAATGAAAAACCAATATCTTTATTATTCCTGTCTCTGCTAGGGTAGCCATTGAGGTAATATAGTATTCGGAACCAAGCGCAACAATCTGAATCAAATACTTTGGCCTCAGACGAACTCCACCATTCACCATAGACGCCAATTCTACTATATGTGCCACTACCGTAGCGTATGCCTCCTGGAAGGCCTGAGAATCCATCAAGGTCTTTTAAGTTCGCAACATTCTCCCCTCCTAAGTAATCAGTTAATATTGTCCATTCTTCATCAGAGGGAATGTGAAACCCCTCTGGAGCCAATCCTCTTGGGTCGTTTACCGCATACCAATTATAAAGTTTTCCATAAATTGCTCCATTTTTTGGGTCATTATCATAATAACACCATGCACCCGTTTTAAGATTAGCCCATACTTCTGGGTCTTTTACTTCTGGAATGATATCACCATTTCTATAAGTTGAAACATCTAAATTTTTAACTGTCCACTCTTGGGAGCCAATAACTACAGTTTCAATATTACCTGAATCAGCTTTAACTTGAAATTTTATTTTATCTCCGCGTAATTCCTCAAATTCTTCTAATACATTCCATGTAATGCTGTGATTTCCTGTGGCAATTTTAGCACCAGCATCACCTGTTACTTTTTTCAAAGGTCCTTGCCATGTTTTACCATCATCAGTAGAAACAAACAAACTTATTTTGCAAGATGTTTTCGTTTCTAAATCATATGAAATGATAATACTACTTTGCTCTTGACGGTAGTTAATATTGCTTACTTTTTGGGAGTAAATTGTAAATACATTCAGAATAATTAAAAATAAAAATATTTGTTTTATGTAATTCATATAATTCATTTAATCTTTAATACAGCGAACCGAAAAACCAAATTGCTTATTAAAAGAGTAATCGTTCGCAACTCCCCAAAAATAATAATTCAAAGTGTTATACAAATCAGATTGTGTAACATTTTCTGTGGAACTCCACCATGCCCCATCGAAATCTATACTGGTAAAAAAGCATCCTATATTTTCAATTAAACGTGCACCACCAGGAAGTCCTTTAAAGCGACTTTCCATCATATCACCTAATTCATATTGATGCTTTTCTCTTAATACTTTCTTTTTAACACATTTAATTTTCTCAGAGTCAATATAATCATTCAATGTTTTCCACTCGTCATTAGAAGGAATATGAAATCCTTCCGGGGCTATTCCTCTTGGGTCGTTTACCGCATACCAATTGTAGAGTTTACCATAAATTTTACCATTCTCTGGGTCATTATCGTAATAACACCATGCTCCAGTTTTTAATTCTTGCCATTTTTTTGGGTCTTTTACTTCTGGAATGACATCGCCATTTCTGTATGTTGAAACATTTAAATTTTTTACTGTCCACTCTTGGGAGCCAATAACTACAGTTTCAATATTACTAGCATCAGCTCTAACTTGAAATTTTATTTTATCACCACGCAATTCCTCAAATTCTTCTAAGACATTCCAAGTAATGCTGTGATTGCCTGTGGCAATTTTAGCACCTACATCGCCTGTTACTTTTTTTAATGGTCCTTGCCATGTTTTACCATCATCAATAGAAACAAACAAACTTATCTTACAAGGTGTTTTGGTTTCTAAATCATAAGAAATAATAATAGTACTTTGCTCTTGGCGGAAAGTAACATTACTTACTTTTTGGGCATAAGTGATTGAACCCAATAGGCAGAGAAAAAGAAAAAAGAAATTGTTAATTTTTACCATGTTAATGTTTTCCAATCTTCGCCAATATCTTTTCCTGGAAGCACATCTGGGGTTTGTGTTTTTCCAATTTTCAATACCTCTTTGCTTACCTGATAATTTACATCTATAAACATTTCATTTAAGGTTTTTGCTCCGGCATATTCTTTTAAATTTTTCAATAAAAAATAGGTAAAATAGCCGTGTTGTTTTTCCTTATAAACAGCACTAGTTTCAGTTCCTTTACTAGAGGAAAAAACGACTAAATTTCCAGGCACAGCATCTATTTTTGCTTTTACTTTTACACCTTTCATAGCTACTAATTCTTTATTTCTAGCACCGCCAGAGAAACAAGCATCTAATACCACAGTAGCTTTTATAGTTGGCGATTTAGATAGTTTAGCATATAAATCTACAATCGAAATTCCATCTTGAGGATTGTTTCCATTAACATCTACAGGGATTAAGTATGGTTCTTTTGTGTTCTCATCTGGCAAACCGTGTCCACTATAATAAAACAAAACTTCAGCCTTCCCCTTTTCAATCTCAATAGCTTTTTGCAATTTTTCTAAATTTTGTTTGATTTGAGAAGTTGTAGGGTCAATAAGCAAGTATATTTGGTCTTTTGGGTAACCAAGAGTTGTTTCAGCATATTCAGCAAAAACACGCGCATCATTAGCAGCGAAATCAACATTTACCTCTCTATCTAATCCGGTTTGATATTTAGCGTAATCTTCACAGCCAATAATTAAGGCGTATTTTTTTGAGTTTAGCGGTAATCCTTTAGGGATATCTTTGTCAACATAACTTCTTAAAGAAGCGGCTACAATATCTATTTTTTCTTCTGCTCCAGCCTGAATAACTATTTTTTGTTGCGATAAAGCTTGATTTAAATTAAAACTTTTTTCCCAGTTTTCGGCAAAGCGATTGTTAGACTCTGAAAGGTTTACATTTATTGGTAAAGCACTAGCAATATACTTTGAATTCATTATCATTTCATACTCAATACTCTTCTTTTCACCTGGCGCCAATTTATCAAATTGCACAAATGCTTCTCCATTTGTCATGTAAACATTCTCAGGTAATTTAACATTAACTTTTACCTCTTTAGCAACTCCTTGACCCAAGTTCTGAACTAACAACTGTAACGAAAAGGGCTTTTTTAATTCTAAATTTGTACTCCCAGCAGCACCAGAAAAAATAACATAATCCACTACTTTTACTTCGGGTGCTAAAAACTTGCGAGTATTAATTTGCATAGCCACTTTTTCGGTTCCAAAACCATTTGGTTCCTGAATTTCTATTGTTAAATCTATGCTACCATCCACGGTGTTAATATTACTCGTTATGGGTAATTCATAAGTTTGTATGCCTCCCAATTTTTCTACTTTAAGTAGCGATTGATTATTCTTAAATGTGATACCGTTAGTATTGCCTGATGCTTGAATTGAGGCAGAAAGATTTAATCCATCGCCTTTACCCGAATTTTTTAGTTTAAAAATAATTTTACAATTTTCATTAGCATTTATGGCTTTATTACCATCTGCATCTACGAACATAGGCCCTTCTAAAATTTCTAATAAAGGCGGCTCAATTTTTTTACGAATATCAAATGAAGCTGATGATGAAGCTGCTGTGTTTTGAGCAAAAGTTGTCAAGTTAAATACAAGACAAATAAAAAGTAAAATTGTTTTTTTCATAATTATAGTATTTTATAAACTAATTTATTTGTGTAAATTAAAACTTATTTTGTTTGGTTATTTGTTATTAATTCAGAAATTAATTTTTCTAATTCAACTACAGAGTATTGATGATATTTTTTATAAATAATTTTAGAATTATTTGAAGCATTTGATTTATTATTAATACCAGCTAATGATTTAAAATTACTTACTTTAGCACTAATACTTCCACTTGACAAATTGCTTTTTCTTGCTACCTCTCTGCATAATTCCATTTGCCTATTTCTAGGAAAATTTTCGGAAATTAATTTCTTTAATATTACTAAACATCTTAATTCATTAATATCATTCCAATCAGAAATATCTTTATAATTCATATTTTTTTATTTTAAAAATTATCTCTAATCCCTTAGGCAACGCACCGAGAAACCGTAATACTTATTGGCGGACAAGCTGTAGGCTTTATCAACGTCGTTACCCAGGCCGCGGGAATAAGCTTTCGAAGTATCGCGCCCTGATGAAAGCCACCAAAAACCTATCATGCCAACGTTTTTGAATATTCCATTGCCGGTGCGATAACCTGCAGGAAGACCTGAAAAACCGCAATAATTTGTTGCGTTTGTATTAGGACTAAACCAAAGTGATGTTCCAGTTGACTTCAATTTTCCTCCTGCAATCTCTTCTCCTCCTAAATAATTGATTAATTTTGTCCATTCTTCATCAGATGGAATATGAAAACCTTCTGGTGCCAATCCTCTTGAGTCGTTTACTGCATACCAGTTATAAAGTTTACCATAAACATTACCATTCTCTGGGTCATTATTGTAATAACACCATGCTCCAGTTGACAGAGAAGCCCATTCTTCTGGGTCTTTTACTTCGGGAATAATATCGCCATTTCTATACCTTGATACATCTAAATTTTTAACTTTCCATTCTTGTGTGCCAATAATTACGGTTTCGATATTGCCTACATCTGCTCTAACTTGAAATTTAATTTTATCTCCACGTAGTTCCTCAAATTCTTCTAACACATTCCAAGTAATACTATGATTACCCGAGGCAATTTTAGCACCAGCATCACCTGATACTTTTTTTAAAGGTCCTTGCCAAGTTTTACCATCATCAGTAGAAACAAACAAACTTATTTTACAAGATGTTTTGGTTTCTAAATCATAAGAAATAATAATTGTACTTTGCTCTTGACGGAAGGTAATGTTGCTTACTTTTTGGGCAGTGCTTAAGCAACTTAAAAACATAAAAACAAAAATATATTTGTACTTCATTTTTGCTATTTTAATTACAATTTTTATTAATGTATTCATATGCACCATCTTCTCCTAATTCGCCCGCTTTACTCAAGTCTTTACAACCACCTTTTTTATCCTTAGTTAATATCTTTAATCTCCCCCTATTTAGATAAGAATTTGCATCCTTTGGGTTCAATTGAATAGCTTTAGTATAATCTGTAATTGCACCTATATAATTATGAATATTAAATTTACAACCACCTCTATAATTATAATAATAACTTTCTGGTTCCAATTCAATTGCTTTTGTATAATCCTCAATAGCACCTCTGTAGTCTTCTAGTTTCTCTTTTGCACCTGCTCTACTACTATAAGAAAAATTTTTTGATGGTGTTGGGACCAATTCAATTGCTTTTGTATAATCCTCTATAGCGCCCCTGTAGTCTGCTAATTCCTTTTTTAAGTCTGCTCTCCTATCATAATTATAACCTGATCCTTCTGGGTCTAATTCAATAGCTTTTGTATAATCATCTATAGCGCCTCTGTATTCATTCAACTCTTCTTTTGCTTCAGCTCTTTTAGAAAAATAAGATTCGTCTTTTGGGTCTAACTCAATCGCTTTTGTAAGATAATAGATTACCTCTTTAAAATTTTTAATTTCTAATTCACCAAACCTAAAATGTTTCCCATAATATCCTGTATCAAAACCCCATGAAATTAAATAATTTGCTTTTGCCTTATTTTGAGATTTTTCAATAAATTTATTAAAATCAACTGCCGCGCCTATTTCGTTCTTTAGTATATACTTAGAAAATGCTCTACCCAAATATGCCTCACGTTCTTCAAGACTGTCAACTAAAATTTCTGGTAATAAATTAATAGATTTAGTAAAATGATCTATAGCAGTCTTGTAATCATTATTATTAAATCTCCATGAACCAATTTCTATATACCCAATATGTTTTGGAACCATGTTTAATTTAAAATGTTTTTCAAAGTCACTATTAGCACCTTCAATATCATTTAAATTATATTTATTGATTCCTCTAACCCAATAAACTCTATTAACACGTCTTGCTGATGCTTCACCACCTAAATCAACCGATTTTCTATCCCATATTGATATTGAATCAAATTCGATAAGTTTATTACAATCATCAATGGAACCAACAAAATCCTTTAAAATAAATTTTAAATTAGCTCTTACAATTAGAAATTTAGTGTTTTTAGGTTCTAATTCTAATGCTTTAGTATAATCAAAGATTGCTCCGTTATAATCGTGAAAGCTCCATTTAGAATTTGCTCTATAATAAAATGTTAATGCATCATTAGGATTCAAACTTATTGCTTTATTTAAATCGGATAAGGCAGCTTCATCAGCACCCACTGTTAGAGATCCACGAGCTTTGTATGCATCTGCATATTTTGGGTTTAGCAAAATTGCTTTTGTGTAATCAGCCCTTGCTCCTTTACTGTCGCCTGATTCTTTCTTTAAGTCACCTCTTAACTTGAATAATTTTGCATCTTTAGGATTCTTAATTAAAGCTTGGTTTATAGATGTTATGGTTTGAGATTTTGTTTCATCAGCTCTAACTTGAAATTTAATTTTATCGCCACGTAGTTCCTCAAATTCTTCTAACACATTCCATGTGATACTATGGCTTCCCATTGCTATTTTAGCACCTGCATCACCAGTTACTTTTTTCAAAGGTCCTTGCCATGTTTTACCGTCATCAGTAGAGACAAACAAACTTATTTTGCAAGATGTTTTCGTTTCTAAATCATAAGAAACAATAATAGTACTTTGTTCTTGACGAAAGGTAATATTGCTTACTTTTTGAGCATGTGTAGTTATACCTAAAAGGGAAAATATAAAACATGAAATTATTAATAGACTTTCTTTTTTCATAAAATTCACATTAACATACTATTGAATTTTGGGCTATTTTTGAATCACTAAGGAACGGTATTCTACTTTTCTTTGGTCGGGCATAATAGAATAAATCCAACTAAAAATAGCCTCATTGGTGGTAACTTGGTCTTTGTCCATTTTAATAAATGGAATGGCTGTTTTGGTAAATACAAAAATTAATCGGTTAGTTTCTTTTTCTTTCAAGCTTGTTTCCAACTCATAATCAACTCGACCTAAAGGAAAATTATAGGTTTCTATAGCTTTTAATGAAAATGGTTTTTCATAGCTATTTGGATACATTAAAGTTGCTTCAGTATTATTAATATTAAAAATTGTCACATAACAAGGCTGTGATGTTTTTACTGAAAAAACTAGATGGTCATGGTTGTTATAAACCGCTTTTACTCCTTCAATGAATGTATCAAAGGTAGTATCTGGTTTTGTTTCATACTTAATAACTGAAGCATCTATTGTTATCTCGATATATAACTCAATTTCACTTTTCTTAACTGTAGTTTGATTTTTAATAACGAAAGACTCCACAGCTCCTTGAATTTCAGATTGAATATCTGAACTAAAGAACTGGGAGTAATCATTTTTATCTTGACTGCTAAAAAGTAATTGGTAAGACTTGATATTTTCAGCAATTCCTGCTGCTTTCAATGCATTTATTTTAGCATCATTCAATGCTAAATTTTTTGCTTGGTTAAAACTAATGTCTCCACTTATAAAGGATGTTCCTTTTATATCTTTAACATTAATTATTTTTTGAGCGGATAGAGGAATAGAAAATAGTAATAATAAAAGCCAATAAAGGTTATTGCTCTTTTGACATTTTTTCCATTTCGGAATTAAATACCTCTTCAAATTTCTTTTTATCATAGTCCAACTGGAGTTTTTCATTTTTACTAACCTTAGCTGTTACCCCTTCTAAAATGGATTGTTTAGAGGTTTCAATTGCAACCCAGTAGGAATATTTTCCGTCCGTTTCTTTAAATATTTTTTCATCCATTATCCTAACATCGGTGAGCGTTTGGTTTACAACATCCCTTGACAATTCTTCAAATTTATTTTCAAAATTCTCTTTGTCGTCAACCTTACTTGAATTTCTATATTGATCAGTTACAGCTTTCATTATAGATTGAATGTTTCCAGCTAGTTCTGATTTGGCATTTTGCAAAGCAATTTTTTTAGAGGTTGCTAAGTCGATACTTTTACCAATATTTTTAGCTCTAAAATAATCTTTATCAGTTTTATACTTACTATCCGAAAAAGGCACCGAAATTTCTACCGCACCGGTAGTTTTTTCAATGTTTTGTGGAGTTTTACATGAAGTTGCAGATAACACCATGGCAATCATTAATGAAGGAATAATTAAATTTTTTGATTTCATATTAGTTGGTTTTAAATTTTGTTTTTTTATTATTTGATAAAAATAGTAACTTTTATCTTATTTTTTAAAATAGTTATAGTTTTTTTACACCAAACTTTATCAAAGTGAGTAATTTAATGTTTAAAAAAAAATAATTGTCATTTTACTTTTGTATAAATTAATGGAGCATCAACTTCGCCTATTACTTCACAC
>NZ_JBMOGV010000077.1:0-10908 GCF_049318185.1 Flavobacterium sp.
ACCTTGGGTGGGTCATCATGCAAGAAAGGTGGGTCAACATCACAGGAATCTACACTTGAGGATTCTAGGTTTATTGCCCTGCCGTACCATGCCTTATGAAAGTTGGTAATTAGAATTCTGTCTGCCAGAAACCGCCGCTTAGTGTAAATATAAAGTTGAAATTAAGAACTAAAGCCTAAAAATGTTTGTTCAGCTCGAAACGCTGCCCAACTTTGCAATTTATTGAAGCTTAGTTTATCAATCGGATATTGTATAAAACCCAATATTCGTCGCAAGCTTGAGTTAGATAATGCTTTGTTTTTTTAGAATTTCAATGTATTCTTTTTCTGAAAGGGTGCATTTTGCAAAAGGAACAAATTCTTTTTTGGTCAGGTATATTTGTTTTGACATTTCTCGAATCAAATAGTCATTTAGTTCTTGTCCATTATGACTAAATTTGGTTCTACTCCTTGTCAATTTTCCTTCGTACCAAAATTCTATACGTATATGGTCTTTGCTTTTATTAACTGCATCTTTAAAACCCTTTTTACAAAAAGATTTATACGTTTCTTTGCTGTTTAGTGGAGACATACTTAATTAACTATTAGGTTTAAAAATTGCTTAATAGTTACAACATCTTGAGTGAGATCATCATTTGGTAATGCATTATAACGAGTAAAGATATAGTCAAATTCTTCTGCGAAATTAGTTTGAGCTTCTTCAACAGTCTTACCAAATGCATAGATTCCAAGTTGCTTGTTTTCTAAAGAGTAGGAATCTTCTTCATGAATCAATTCGCAATATATTGGGTATCGTAAGTTATAAAGTGTGTTTTCAAATTCAATTTTAGTAAAGGTAAAAACAGGGTTTTTGATTTCAGTAAACAATTCAAGTATTTTTGGTTTGGCTTTACCTTCTTTAATTTCAACTAGTGCCATAGAAGTAATAATGTCAATATCAGTCTTTTCGATTACTTTTTCAATACTAGGGACTAAGAAATTATAGTTAGACTCTTTTGGTTTGATTAAAGTTTTTTTTGGTGCATCAGTTCCAAATCCAAATTTTATTGTAGCATTCTCATTTAAAATAATTCCATCAATTAAGGGCTTATATATTCTTTGCCTCTCAACTGGGGTATATTTTTTACCAACTTTGTTTAAATATGATTTACTATTAAAATCACCTTCTAAAATTAATTCTTTGTATGCCTCAAAAGATTCAGATTTCCATGTCAATGCATGTTTGATATTTGGAATAGTATAGTTATAAGTAACAGTATTAGGGCTAACTGCCATTCCGTAACTTTCAAATTTCAAGTCAACAACCATCAAACTGTTTTCTTGAATTAAACCAGTTTTAATTTTCTTGATTT
Organism: Flavobacterium sp.; assembly: GCF_049318185.1. Classification (GTDB taxonomy): domain Bacteria; phylum Bacteroidota; class Bacteroidia; order Flavobacteriales; family Flavobacteriaceae; genus Flavobacterium. The sequence goes on from NZ_JBMOGV010000077.1 coordinate 1,352, forward strand.
TAGTTTTATCTATTTGTGTATTAATTCTGTCGTATTCAATATCGATAAAAGAGTTATAAGATTCAGTCAAGCTTTTTAAAACTTTAATTACATCGTCAACACTTACAGCACCGCCATACTTCTTTTTGGAAGACAGTTTAAAAAAAACGGCTTTTTCCCTTAATTTATCTAAAAAGTCACTCATAAATGAGATTTTTTTTTGATTTCTATTTGTAAATATAATATCATTATGGGATATCTAAAAAGTTTATCAATATAAAACGGAAAGTCTGTAAAGTTTGCGCCCAAAATCAAAGTCTTTGCTCAGTTTGGATATTCTGCGATTTCACTTTATATCAGTAATGAACTTGATAAGAAGAAGAAAGCTTCATTTAACTACAGCATTGCCAATTTCTTTTAGATACTATTATTCAATCGAACTTTTTTTCTTATCTCGTATATATTTTAATTTGTGTCAATATGAGTAATGCCCTTGATTCGATAAATTCTTCAAACATGCTCTCTTTCCAAAGTGTTTCGTCGGTAGGTATTAGATGGCGTTTTACAAATGTTGATTTATCGGTTACATAGATTGGATTGTTAATCCATAATGAGAATTCTTTTCCGTTTTTTTCTCCTCGGTTTGTTCCGTAGTCTATCAATTGAAAGTTTTTAATGCTATTGATTTTGGCTGTATCATAATTCAAAGCTTCTAATTTTGATTTTGGCATAATGTGGTCAATGTCTTGTATTCTTATAGTCTGACTTTGGTTATACATCAAGTAGTAAATAAAAGAGCTGTCAAGTATGTCCAAGTTTGAACTGTCATATTGAGTGGTAAAATTGATTGGGTGGTCTTTGTATATTTTAAATAACTCCTCTGTGGGAAAATCTAAATTCTTATATCCCTTTATTCCTTCTAATAATTTTCGTATTCCTGTTTTGTATGGTATCCACCCTGCCCCCTTACTTCTAAAAACACCATTTACTAAAGAGTTGTATAACCATTTTTTAATTTTTGGAAAATCTGTATTACTTGTGTCATGGTTATTGAAAAAACTTTCAAGTTTACTATTGTCAAGTTTTTTGTAAAATAGATGATAAGCAATAAAGAACAAAGGAATAAATGAACGGTTTTTCTCTTTGTAGTAATGGTCAAGTTTTGATTCTATTAAAAAGCATTTAAGTCCAGTTAATGTTGATTTTATTCTCTCTTTATTTTGAATTGCAAAATTTGCATCTGCAACTTCAATCTCTGACATTTCTTTTTTATGATTGTCCTGTAGGATAAAAATTAGTTTGATCAAATTGTCTTGATTTAAGCCAATATCTTTAAACTCTTCCATTTTCCAATCAAAACCTTTGAGTATTGAAGCAACCAAGTCAAAGGAAGAAAGTTGTGTTCCTCCGTCATTTAATCTTCTAAATAGCTCCACTACTTTTTGTCTGTTGGTAACTTCATCTGTATATGTTTTATCAACTCCCACTTCAGAAACTCCTAAGCATTTCCCTGCGATTATATTGGTTGAGAAAGCACCAATATTTTCTTCGATATGAGTTTTCTGGTTTTCATCTGTTATACTATCACTTGCAATAATATTTCTTGAAACCTGTCTGTCGTTATTGTTAGCAAGTTTGAGTTTTTGAAGAAGTGAATTTGCAGAAATCCATTTATATTCTTTAATTATTTTTTCGCTGTCGTCCTTTGCTTTTATTGGTAATTTGCTGAAATTACTTTCAAACTTAAATTCAAATTCTGTCTTGAAATTACTAAACAAATCAAAGTATAATATTTTGCCATTAATGCTGCCTGTCAGGCCTATATAAAATGATTGTAGTCTTTGTTGCCCATCAATTACAAAACTTTGCGTTTGTAGCAGTATTCCTGCATCAATTGACTTTTCATCTTCCCCATTTTTCGTAAAATAGCGGTAGTTGAAAAGTGGTTGAAACCCTTTTTCTTCTTTTAAGACCATAATGCCACCAAAGGAATCTCCTTTTAGCAATGTGTCAAATAGAAGTTCCATTTTATCCTCCTCCCATACAAGTCTTCTTTGAATTACAGGAAGAACATATTTCCTATTATCGATATCTGATATTATGTCTGATATATGATATGATTCCCAATTTGCCATTAATTGTATTTTAATAATGTTTTTAAATTTTCGTTTTAAATTTGTCTATTCAAGGTTTGCGATGTCGCTTTAGCATTACCAGAAACTGGCATGTAATAATGCATTTGTGTAATTAATTGCTTGCTTGTACTTCTTAATACCACTCCCCAATTAAAAATATGAAGTTGAAGTTAACAACAAAAAGCCAAATAGTATTCCGTCCGCACACAATAGCTGCTGATAGCAAACTACAGCCGAAGATTACAAAGTCCTAACACACTTAAAGCAATACCCATGTTGGGCGAGGTGTTGTCAATCATTTTTTTGATAATATTCTGAGTACCCGATTGGAATAAATTCATTTCCCTTTAGAAAAAGGTATAATGTACTGGTATACCTTGGGTATGGTAAAGTATTAATTATTGTAACCCCATATAGATATTCTTCTAATAATTCATTGCCTTTTCCATTTATGACAAGTGATTGGCTAAATTTAGGTGAAATAATTACTTTATTAAAAAGTTGGTCAAAATTATTAATTGAAATTTTATCGTTTTGACTAATAATCTTTTGGAATTTAGTTACCAGTTTTTCTTCCGTTTCTGTTCCCTTTATTTTTTTCCTATGTCTAATTTCGCCTTCTGCTGAAACAATTTGGTAATTTTGGATTCCTCCAACCTTTTCAACAATGAATGTAGTTATACCTGTGGTTTCAAGCATATCATTGTTTTCAATTGTAGCACTTGCATAATAATTATTATAATTTAAATATTTTTTAATAATTACATCATATTGTTTAAAGAATTTACTGATTTCTATAGTGTCGTAATTAATATTAAAGCCGTTAATTCCCCTTCCATCTAATTCATTTACTAATTTTTGAATGCCTATCCTTTCATTAAAGTGTACAGTCATTTCAAGTTTATTTGGAAAAAAGGAACTAAAATTTAAATTTAAATAATAAAAAATAGCTGTTATCAATATAAATATAAATGAAAACCATTTTAAATAAATTCCCCTTAAAGGAAAATTAATATTTATAGGTAAAGGAATTTGAAATAAACTTAAAAAATCTACATTAACTTCTTTGTCTGAAATACGTCTTGTCCTAAAAATAATAAAAGGCAAAAGTATCAATAAAAATACTGGAAGGTATATTTTTAAGAGAATTGTAGAAATATTCATGTCAGTTTAAAAATTTGTTTATTATTAAAAATGTTTCAGATGGACATTCTTCATGAGGTACATGGCCGCATTTCGGAATTATTTCAAATGCTGAATTTTTAATTTCATGACTTAGTTTCTTTCCAAAATCAAGACTTATTAAATTGTCATTTTCCCCCCAAATAATTAAAACTGGGAAGTTAATACTACTATAGCTAAGCATAAGGTCGTCAATTCTATCAGGTAATATTTGTTTTGCCATCTGCACCATAGCTTCATCTATATGTCTCATTTTCAAAAAAAATGTATATCTGTTTAGGTGGTTTCTTTTTGCTTTTTCAAAATCATAAAAAGTTGACTTTAGAATATATTTTGCTAATAAATTAGCTGGTATCAATTTTAATGAAATAAAACTTAAAAAACTATTATTAAGGACCTTTAAAAAAATAGGCCTGCTATTTTCAAATGCTGGAACATCAATTAATACTTGTTTTTTAATACAAATATTGTTTTCTTTTTTTAATGAAAGAAATGTGAGATATAATGCTATTACTCCACCATAAGAATGGCTAATTATAGTGATTGTGTCAATATTCAAGTTTATTAGAAAGTCATTCACAATTTTAGCTTGTTTCTCGATTGAATAGTCTGCATTTAGCGGTTTATCCGAAAAACCAAAACCGAAAACATCTATACAAATTATTCTGAATTTAGATGTGTCAAGGTTCTTAACAATATTATCCCATGAGGCTGTTGAAAGAATAAATCCATGAAGGAATAAAAGGGTTTCTTTGCCTGAGCCATGGTCTGTATAATTTATTTTGTAATCATCGATTTGCATGAATTTGCTAGGCGTTAAACTCATCTGTCCAGAGGTTAAGTTTGATATTAATATCATTGATAAATAAATTAATTGTTTCATTAATTGTAGGTTGCAATTATGCATCTCGCCCAACTGATGTCCCAGACTTTGTGCAGTTTGGATATTCTCTGATCTTACTGCTGGCTTGGCCACTAAGACGTGATTAGCTAAAGCCAAATTACTACAGTTGATTAGCAATACCAAAAGTTGAAGGGTCAAAAGTATAACCCATATTTTGGGAAACCTTTTGTTGGATTCCTTTACTCAACTCTTGATAATCGTGAAAATGATTCAGATAAAATTCTAGTAATTTGCTGAGGTCTGCGAATATTCATTTCTTCAAATGTTACTAATTCTGGCCAAAAATGCTCAGTCAATATTAAATTATTCATCTTTGATATTATTACTAAATCAGACTTAGTCAACTCAATTTCTTTTTTAAATAATTCACAAAACTTAACGAACACAAATGCTGAATAGAAATATGAAAATTGGCTATAATAGTCATTAAAGTTATTTGTGCTTAAATGCATACCTCCTGATTTATAAGACCATGCCATTCTGGCGAGAATTCCGTTGTTAAAGTGAACGAAGTCAGAAGTTCCACGAAATACAAACTCATAATAATCATCCATTCCGATTTGCTTTGACATAACTTCTGTGGATGGAAGTTTATTTCCATTTATTCCCTTCGATTGTAGCAACAACTTAAATTCATTTTTTACTCTGTCAATTTCAAGTATATCATCTTCGGTTAAAACTCTTTGATTTTGTCTATACTTGGCAAAAAACACCTTTTGGTTCGTCAAACTCTTATTAACTCCTAAGGTAATTTGCAACTTGACAAGCCTATTAGATTTCCTGCCAAAAATTTGTTTTATATAATTAAGAGCAATGAGATCTTCACAGCTTCCTCTCAATAGGGGAATAAAAAGGAATTTTGATTTTTCCGTACTTTCTGTAACTAATGCATTTAATGTTTCAAGCTGTTTTATAAAAGAGGATTTTACAATAAGTTTAAACTCTTTTTTAGTTGAAGTTTCAAGTCTATTGTATGAGTCTGCTGATTTGTGCAGCTGAACAACTAAAGTTTTAAGACGTAGTTGGAAGTTCTTCATGGAGATAAAATAGTATAGATTGAGTAGGGTATTGTTGATTGTCCAGTCCGTAACTGAAGCCCAATAAAGGAATAAAAGAACAAGCTAACAACTAAAAGACCAACAGAATTCCATCCAGCTCGCACAAAAGTACAGCGATGCATATGGTCGAAGTTTGAATGTCCAGCTTAACTTGCACAAAACCTATTGTTGGCTGATTTTTTTCTCTGGCTTTTTCTTTCTTTCGCCCTTTCCAAACACAAGTATTGGTTTCCAATTATGACTAACGTTGGATAACTTAAATTCTTCTTCAATTTGTGATTGAGTTATAAAGTGGTCCGTCTGATAAATTACTGCATAAAATATTTTCCAGTCTTCTGAGCCACTATAACCTTGAATGTCTTCAAAAATTCCACCAATGCACTTTTTAAGTTCTTCCAGATTATCAGCAAACTTATATTCTATACCAGCTTTTAATTTTCTTATGCCAATATCAGGTTTATAAGGTTTAGAAATTTTGCTAATAGGAATCTCTCTAACAGTGTCAGGGAAAACGTGTATTAGAAGTCTATAGACTACATTTTTAATTTCAGTTTCATTTTTTGGTTCAAGTGAATTGTCGAAAATTATTTTAGGTGTTCCAATTAAAATTCTTTCCAATAGAGATAATTCTTCGTTCAACTTTGAGTTCTCTGATAATTCTGGTGCAAGATGACAGCATAAAGCATTAACATATTTTTGGATAATGTCAACAACAGGATTTGTAAATACACCTATATATGAAATGTTCTCAAACTCATCGTGATAGATTTTATACTTTGATAGCTCATTTATAAAATCTTGGTATAACTTCTCGAGGTTAACATATTCAAAAACAAATTTTAATTTTGTAATAGCCTGTTCGATATAATATTTTAAACACTGTTCGTCAAAGTCCTTTTTTTCGTCAAAATAATGATCAATCTCGTGTTGAGGGTATTCAAAGTATTCACTTAAATTATTTACAAGACTTCTCGCTTCATTTAAGTCATTATCAATATTAATTTTAAAGTTTTGAAAACTGAAATTATGCATAAAGTGTCATTTAAAGTAGCAACAAACGATCAGGGGTTTGCGCAGTTGGGGAATTAACCAACTGTCCGCCCACTGCGGCTGCTGATTGTAAAACTAAAGTTGAAATAAACAACTAAATTTGAATATTGTTTGTCCAGCCACACTTGCAGCAAACCCAATTTTTTGGCAGTAGTTCTTAGTTGTTTGATCTTCCTAACAAAGTCTTTCCCATTTGTGTATTTGGGTCAATTCTAGTGATAGTATACCCGTCAGGGTCGTAACTTTTCACACGCTGGTCGTTTCGAAGTGATTGTTGAACTCTTGTAATCTCGGATTGTACTCTATTGTTATTATTATATGGATTAAACACATTTACACAATTACCAAGAAAAACTCCATTGCTCCAACAACCACTAATGTAACCGTAAAATCTTGACACCATTACCCCGGGGCCATTATAAAATCCCCCATAAAAACTTCCAGAAAAGAATGAACCATCATACCAATAAAATACGCCGTTTCCATTGGCGAAGCCATTATTAACCCAACCTTGATAGTATCCATTTGGATAAAAAATTGTACCGGGACCTGCAAAGCCAGCTAAGTTTGGGCTATAAATTTGTGCTTGAGATTTAATTGCAACAAAGGAAATTATTGCAATTATTGTAATTAATTTTTTCATACATTTTATTTTTAGTTTAAAGAAACATACGTAATACAATTTATTCTGCTCACAAAGTCATTCCATCCGAACTCATGTCTAGAAGGGTTTGTAGGCCAAGGATCTCTTAATACAACTTTATATGGAATTTTTTTCTGATTGCTATCTTTTTGAAAAAAAACAGCTGTTAATACGTAAGCGTGTCCAACATTTTGACCAGGCATATTTAAACCAATAATTACAGGGTCTTTAAACGCCAATTGGTCAATTAGCTTATAAACCGAAGCACTAAAGTCAACTCTCGCTTGTACGACCCTACCATTTATATTCCATCCACTTGTTCCTGTTTGAATTGTATTACAATCCGCAGCCCTGTTAACACATTGATTAATATTAAATGCTTTTTTTACGATTGAACATTGATTAACATACAATCCTTGATAATTTAAAACCATTTGAATGCACGCTGCCCAGCACCAATTGTCATATTCTTGGGTTGCTGCAAAATATTGAAATTTTTCAGTCTTAACTGCAGCTGCATAATTGTTTTCATCCCCAATTTGGTAAATTTCTCCTTGTCCAAATGTTATATTGAATGAAAAACAAAAAAAAAGTAAAAGAATGGTTGAAACTCTCTGCATATGATTGAAGTTTTGTTTTAGAATTACCGCCAACGTCCCAGGCTTTGCGCAGTTTGGATAATCTGTGATCCTACTGCTGGCTTGGCCACTACTGACGCGATTAGCTAAAGCCAAATTACTGAAGTTGATTAGCAATACCAAAAGTTGAAAGGCCAGAGGTGGAAGCCCAAATTGCGCAAAGCCTCTTGTTGGCGGTTCGTGCTAATTAATCTTTACTTGGTTTAGATTCAGGAAGTCTGCTTTGTAACCATGTCATTTGCCCTCTGTGATTTGATTCATGCTCACAAACATGAAACCATTTCCAATAAGTATTTAATGGGCGTTCTTTAGACCATTTTGGATCAACAGCAAGCAACCATTTGTCGTCCTTTTTTTTAAATTCTGCCAAAGTTTTTTGTCGAACTTCGTCTATCATATCTAAATAATACGTTACTTCCTTTCCCTTTATTTGTTTTCTTCCTTCGTCTCCTAGTTCCATTGCAGCGTTCCAAATTTTCTTTTCGGCATCACTAAATTCTTGCCGTCCTTCAAATGTGTTGATCTGATAAAATTTGTCCACTGCTCCAAGATGTAGAATTAAAGCTCCGATAGTATTGGCTGAAGGGTCATGAAGATGATCCAATTGTTGCATCGTCAATGATTTAACAGTATTAATAATTGTCTGTCGGTTATAATTTAACATTGAAACTATAGTTCCAATCTGAGGAGAATATCCTTCTATTGGACCGATTACAAAAAGATCCTTACCAGATGAAAGATCACGGGCGTTTAAACATTGAAATCCACTAAGTCCTATAAGTCCAGTGGTAAGTGCAGCAGATGTTCTAATGAAGCTTCGTCTGTTGAAATCCCGTTTACTTGTCTTCATAGTCGTTATTTGTTTAGGTTTATAATAAATCTTGCATGACCGCCAACGTCCCAGGCTTTGCGCAGTTTGGATAATCCGTGATCCTACTGCTGGCTTGGCCACTACTGACGCGATTAGCTAAAGCCAAATTACTGAAGTTGATTAGCAATACCAAAAGATGATGGGCCAAAGACAGAAGCCCAAATTGCGCAAAGCCTTATGTTATGCGCATTTAGTTGTCTGAGTAAACATTATAAATGCTATCAATTAGCCAGTGATTTGAGTATTTGGTTAGGTTATAAGTTGGTCTATAATATTTTCCAAAAGAGACTTTAATAATAGCTTTATTACGATTAATATTTCTCTTTAATGTCTTCATGTTGTCAAGATAATCCCATACTTCCATGTATTCTTGTGATTTCATAATTAAATCACCTTCGAATCCATATACTGGCCCATCCTTTTGTGGATTTTCTTTTAAATAAATGTCTGATTGCTTGAAAAAATCTCTGAAATCAGAAATGAATTGCTTAGAGACACAATTACTATTTGAAAGTTCTGTAAGGTACTTTTCAGTGTTTGTGTAATCAATGGAATAGAAAGTTGTAGTGTCTTCAAGACCTCCTTGTATTATTTCAATTTTTTGCAACCTATCTTCATTATTGTGATACCATTTAAGAAATGTCAATATAGTATTTTCAGGTTGTTCGTTATCTGTTAGATTTGGGATATTAGGATTTCTCTCAGCACACGCTGCGATGAGTAGTAGAATTAGTAAGAGTATAGAATTTCTAATTTTTAACATAAGTTGCGCATAACACATAAATATACGCAAGTCCCAAATAATTATCAAAAAAGCGAGCATTAATATTCAAAGAGTTATTGTTTTACTTTTTGTATTGTCGTAGCGTAAATAAATTTATACATTTTGTATTGTCACTAATTTTTGAACTGAAATATTATCAAAAAGCAATGCCACCTGACTCCCATACATAAGAATACAGGCAGCCATTACTTATTGAAAAATAATTCAGGGGGAGGGAATATGAATTTATGAAGAATTCTTGAAAACCAAAATAAATTTTAAATCATTGTTGTCCGACTAAAGTCGGGTTTAAATTAGCTGTAACCCCTTTCTG
>NZ_JBMOGV010000078.1:0-10819 GCF_049318185.1 Flavobacterium sp.
GCATCCTGATGAAGAAAGTTATTTAGATGCTATTTTCTTTTCGCCTCATAAATTTCTTGGTGGTCCAGGCACTTCAGGAGTTTTAATTTTTAATAAAAATCTATATAAAAATAATGTACCTGATTGTCCTGGAGGAGGAACAGTAAGTTGGACAAATCCTTGGGGTGAACATAAATATATTGATAATATTGAAGACAGAGAAGATGGCGGAACACCTGGTTTTCTTCAAGTGATTAAAACGGCGTTGGCTATTCAGTTAAAAGAGCAAATGGGTGTTAAGAATATCTTGGAACGTGAACATGAAATTGTAGATTATATTTTCAGTGAATTGAATGCTATTGATAATATTCATATCCTGGCTAATCAACATCAAGATAGGTTAGGGGTGATTTCTTTTTATATAGATAATTTGCACTTTAATCTTGGTGTCAAATTATTGAATGATAAATTTGGAATTCAAACTCGAGGCGGTTGCAGTTGTGCCGGAACTTATGGTCATTACTTATTACATGTAGATCATGAAACATCAAATGATTTAGTTTGCCAAATTACATCAGGCGATTTAATAAAAAAACCTGGTTGGATTAGAATGTCTGTTCATCCTACAACAACTTCAAAAGAAATACAGTTTGTTTGTGATAGTATCAAATCATTAGCTCAAAATCACTCTGATTGGTCAAAGGATTATCAATACAACTCAAAAACTAATGAGTTTATTCACAAAGAAGCTAAAAATAATGAGGAATTAATGGTAAAAAGTTGGTTTTCCTAACGATAAACAGTATGTTATTTTTTCTTGTGTTTCCAGCGATTGTGTGTCCATAAATAAAATTCTGGCGCTTCATAGATTTGCTTTTCTACTCTACGTAAAAACTCATCAGTTAATTGATAATCAGGAACTTCTTTTGGATTGTCAAATAGGTGTTCAAAAGTAGCTTCATAATAACCACGTTTCACTTTTTTTACACGAAGAAAAAGCACATTCATATCAAATCGCTTGGCTAACATTTCAGCACCAGTATGAACAGGCGTTTCGATGCCCATAAATTTTTGCCAATGAAAAGTTTTACTAACTTGTGGTGATTGATCGCTAGCAAATCCAAATAAACCTAAATGATTGTTTTTTGCATTTTTTTCCATAGTTGGAATTGTATCTTTAGTATTTATTAGTTTTGCTTTAAATCTTGAACGAATATCTCTAACTAATTTATCAAAATACTTGTTGTTTATTTTTTTGTAAATAGCATATCCTTCATATTTAATTTTACTATTCATAGAAATTGTCCATTCATAACAGGCATAATGTGCTATCATTATAGCTATGCTTTTATTCTTTTTCTCCATTTCTTGGTACATTTCAAAGTTGGTAAAAACAAACCTTTTTTCAATTTCATTTACAGAAATAGTCATCGTTTTTATCATTTCTAAAAACATATCGCAAAGGTGACGGTATGATTTTTTTTCAATTTGTAAACGCTCTTTTCTAGATAAATGTGGTAAAGCCAAGGTAATATTACCGCGAACAACTTTTTTTCTGTAACCAATAATGTAGTAAATTAAAATATAAACACAATCAGAAAGCATATACAATATTCTGAAAGGAAGTATAGAGATGAACCAAATTATAGGATATAGTAAAATAAAAAAAACGAGTTGCATTTAAATAATTTTTCTGCAAATATAAAGTTAAAAGTTATTTTACCTATTTAACATTAACAAAACATAAAGAAGTATTATTTTTACTAAAATATTTAAAAAATGGAAAGTATATATTTAGTAGGTATAATATTGGCTAACATATTATTTAGTTTAAAAGGTTTTAACGATGTATTCTTTTTTAAAAAATATCAATTTCATGTTGGAAGTATAAGAGCAGGTGAGCAAATTAGAATGATTTCTTCTGCTTTTTTGCATGCGGATATAATGCATTTGGCTTTCAATATGATTGCTTTGTATTCCTTTGCGCCCGTAGTTATTAGTCAATTAGGGAATTTTACTTTTTTATTACTATATGTTGGAAGTTTAGTTTTTGGAAGTCTATTGACTATGGTTTTTCATGGTAACGATAATAATTACAGTGCCGTTGGAGCATCGGGAGCTGTGACTGGAATAATATATTCTTCAATTTTGTTATATCCCGATATGGTAATTGGAATTTTTGGAATAATTCCTATGCCAGCTTATGTTTTTGGAATTGCCTATTTGATGTATTCTATATATGGGATGAAAGCTAAACGTGATAATATAGGACACACTGCCCATTTTGGTGGTGCAATAGGTGGTTATGCTATTACTTTACTAAAAGACCCAATATTGTTTCAAGAAAGTACTTTGATGGTTATTCTATTAGCTATTCCAATTGTTATACTTTTTGTATTAGAAAAAATGGGAAAACTATAATTGGCATAACTTTTGAAAATTATAAAATAGTATCAATTAAAAGAATAAATTATGAAATCGAAAATTCAAAAATGTCCAAAAATTAATTACTTATCAAATAGTAAAAATCTAATTTTAGTAGTAGCTTTATTTTTAGCTATTGCACTCCAAGCACAAGAAACAAAGCTACAAGTTCCTCAAATTTCAGTGACAGGAGAAGGAAAGGTAAAAGTAGAACCTGATCAAGTGATTATCAATGTTGGTTTTCAAAATTCAGGTAAAGATGCCAAAGAAGTAAAATCATTAAATGATGAAGTTGTAGATAAAGTAATAAAGTTTTTGAAAAAAAGCGGAATTCCCTCTACAGACTATAAAACAAAAAATGTTAATCTTTACAAAAGCTATGATTATGAAAAAAAGAAATATAACTACCAAGCCAGTCAATCAATAAGTATCACTTTAAAAGATTTATCAAAATATGATGAAATAACTACGGGATTAAATGATGTTGGTGTGAACTCTATTCAAGGTGTTGAATTCAAATCATCAAAGATGGAAACCTATGAAAGAGAAGCGCGTAAAAAAGCCATGGAAAATGCCAAACAAAAAGCGGCTGATTATGTTTCAGTATTAGGACAAAAGGTAGGTAAAGCTTTATTAATTACTGATAATTCGCAATCCTATTATCCGCAGCCTATGTATAAAGGAAATGTTATGGCAATGGCATCAGATGCTTCTGCAACAAGAGAAACTTTAGCCGTTGGTGAAATTGAAATCAATACTAATGTAAGTGTGACTTTCGCTTTGGAATAATATTATCTAGTTCAAAAATAAAAAAACTCCTTAATGAATTGAGGAGCTTTTTTCTTAGTGGGGAGATATAGATTTATCTTCAAATCAAATGCTGATTTTTATAGATTATTTTACTGAGGAAATGTTATAAAAAAAACTTCAAAACTTCAAAACTTCAACTTTCGTAAAGCGGTTAAAATAAAAATGAATTTGCAAATAATTTTGTGTTTATTTTGTTATTCCAAACACATAAGTGCCCCAATAATTCATTGCAAGACTAATTACAATCCCTGATATTATTATTAAAATTAGTCCTGGCAAGAGCATTTCTTTCATTTTAATTTGACCTGTAGCAAAGAGGATTGCATTTGGCGGAGTTGATATAGGTAGTAAAAAAGCTGCTGATGCACCAAAAGTGATGGGTATCATCAAAAACAAAGAGTTGATTTTAAGCGAAATGGAAAGTGCTACACATAATGGTAATAAAGCTTGAGCCACAGTAACATTTGCAATAAATTGTGTCATTAATATTGCAATAAAACAAGTAGTTAGAATGATAATTATCATTTCGTTTCCAGAAAGTAATCCTATTTTTGAAGCAATCCAATGTGTCAGGCCAGAAACTTCAAAACCTTTTTCCAGAGCAAAGCCACCTCCAAATAATAAAATAATTCCCCAAGGTATTTTAGAGGCAGTTTCCCAATCCATTATGGTATTTCCTGGTCTGTTTTTTGAAGGTATAATAAAAAGCAAAATGGAGATAAATGCTGCAACAACTGCGTCTATGATATAGTCAGAATGATTAAAAAGCGAACTCCATCCGGGAATTTGAAACGAACCAATTACTATATCCGCTCGAAATATCATCAACAAGGCAAATAGTAAAAACACAAACAATACCACTTTTTGTTCATAGGGAGTTTTGCCGAGTTTCATATTTTCTATTTTAAAAAAAGTATTGTCAATGATTTCGAGTTTTTTATTGGGTTTAAAAAAGAGATATAAAATCAAAAACGCGGCAATAATCAAAATAAAATAAATTGGAAATGCAAAAATCATCCAATTTGCAAAATTAATTTTAAAACCACTTTTGAAAGAGGTTTCATATATTTTTTTAAAAACCAAATTTGTTGGAGTCCCAATTAAAGTTGCCATACCTCCAATTGAACTAGCATAAGCAATTCCCAGTAAAAGTGCTGTCTTGAATTTGCCTAATTCTTTTTCGCTATATATTTCTTTAAGTTTATCTAAAACAGATATACCTATGGGAAGCATTAATAAAGCTATTGAAGTATTGGACATCCACATTGAAAGAAGAGAAGTAACTAGCATGAATCCAGCTAAAATTTGGAAGGTCCCCTGTCCAAAAACGATTAATGTTCTTGAGGCAATTCGTTTATGAACTTCCCATTTTTCAATGGATAATGCGAGTAAAAAACCTCCTATATATAAAAAAACGACTTCATTAAAATAAACTTTTGAAATTTCCTCGCCACTAATTATTCCCGTTAAGGGAAACAATAATATAGGTAATAACGACGTAATAGCTACAGGCACAATGTCTGTAACCCACCATCCAAGCATCCATATTGCAATGCCAATCATAATTCCAATTTTAGGATTAGATTCACTAGGATTGAAAAAGGTACAAAAAAGAATAAAAACTAAAGGAAAAGAAAATAGCTTTAAATATTTTTTGAGATTATTGTTTTTCATAAATAAAATTAATTAAAAAATATACTAACAGCATTATTTGACATTAAAGTTGCATTATGTCCAGAATTTGCAACGGTGTTAAATTGCCAATTAAAAGTAGATTGAATTGTGTTCGCATAAATTTGGCTTTTTGAAAAAAAATAGTTTGCGCGCTCAAGCCTATTTAATCCTTGTAAATCGCTCGCGTTATTATGACGAAGCGTAGGGTCTGAGCCATTATTATCTAATTCGCCAACAGTGATATATAATTTTCTACTAAAATAATCATTCGGATTAATTGCTGCAATGGGACAATTTAAAATTCCATAAGGAAAATTTGCAACACCATCAGGAACTGTATACCAACCACTGTTTGCCGCAACCGCTTTATCGTATCTTGCATCTGGTTTTATTAATACAAATCGATGAACAAATTGGCCACCACCTGAATGACCAAACATATTATAAGTAAGTGCATTACTTCCAGAATTTGTTTTAATATAATCAAATAGAGGTTCAACTATAGAAAATGTCCACACACTTTCATTATTTAGTGTTTGGATGGTTGGATAATTTCCGTCTTGATATACATTTCCAATAATGTAAGAGCTTCCGCCTGGGAAATCAGTACTATTGAATTCTGGAGCAAAAACCATAAAACCATATTGATTTGAGGCGTTAATCCATATATCACGATACTCATTTGCATTTCTTTCGTCACCATGAAATAACATTACAATTGGCATGTTTGTTCGATTACCGCTTGGAATATTATAAAAAACATTTATAGGTTTTTGAGGCAACCCAGAATAAGTAAAAACAAATTGACTTGAACCACTATTCAATTGATTTGTTTGAATGGCTGAGGCGTTATCTTTTTCGCACGAAATAGTTATAAATAAAAAAAATATCGAGATTTTAAACATGAAATTTTTCATAGTAAAAATAATTTTATTTATAAATTTTATGCAAGATGTAACAAATAAAATTCAATTCAAAAAAAAAGTGTAGCTTAGCATTATCATTGAGATAAATGAATATTAGCAGTTATTTTAACTTACTGCATATTTTTGTATTTTCACTGCAATTTATTTGTTACTGATGTCGAAAAACTAGAAATTATTTTTTCAAAAGATAAATTTATTTATATAAAAGTTAAATTGAAATGTTGAAATCCAAGCATTTATTATTTGTTTTCAAAAAAATTATTTTTCAATTTTTTTATTTTTCATTTATTTCAGTTATTTATTATGAATTGTTAGATAATATACTTAAATTAAATTCTGTCAATGATACTATTTTCCTTGTTCTTGAAATGCTCTTTTTTTGTTATTTGCTTTTTTTTATCAATATTAATTTTTTAGAAAAAGAGTTAATAATTAGAAAGAGGGTTTTGAGTGTATTGTTAAAAAATGCTCTTTTAATAACTGTATTATTATTGGTATGGTCCTATTTTAATCTTGTATTTAAACTTCCGTTGGAATTAAATTTTGTAGATTATCATTTGTTATTTTTATTATTTACGTTAGCTTCATCTCTTTTTTATTTGGATTTCATCAATCACTTGCAAAATAAATCCGAGATGGTTCGTCTTATAAAAGAGAAAAAAAATTTTGAAGTTGAATTATTAAAAAGCCAATTCACACCACATTTTCTATTTAATACTTTGAATTCAATTTATTCAAAATGTCATAACACAAGTCCAGAGGCGGCAATAATGATTTATGATTTATCGAATTTTATGCGCTATTTAATATATGATTGTTCTACGCATCGTGTTCTCATTAATAGAGAAGTAACTATGATTCAGGATTTTATTAAATTATATAAACTTAATTATAATTCACAAATTGATATTGATTTTATTCACAAACTCTATGATGAAAACCAACGAATTGCTCCAATGTTGCTATTGAATTTTGTTGAAAATGCTTTTAAACACAGTCAAATCGGAGTTTCAAAAGCAGCTTATGTAAAAATTGAATTGGCTACAGATCATGAATTTTTATATTTTAAAATTAAAAACAATAAGATGGCTATTCAAAATAAACTAGAAAAAGGTGTTGGAAATTATAATACTATAAACCGTTTGGAATTAGATTATAAAGACCGATATACATTTGAAGTAACTGATTTGGAAAGTACTTATGAAATATATTTAAACATAAGATTATAACAATAAATTTAAATAGATTAAAATTACGGTCTTAAACTCCTGATATTTAATTAAAAAGTAAAAAATAAAATAGTTATGAATACAATAAAGTGTTTTATAATTGATGATCAAGAACCAGCTTTTCGATTAATTGAGGAGTACATTTCAAAAATCCCGCAGCTTGAAATTGTAGGGATTTCTAACGAACCTATGGAAGCATTGACTAAAATTCAGCAACAGCACGTAGATTTGCTTTTCTTAGACATTAACATGCCTGTACTTAATGGGATTCAGTTTCTCAAGACTTTAAAAAATCCTCCAAACACCATTTTTACTACTGCATATTCTGAATATGCACTTCAAGCGTTTGACTTAAAGGTAATTGATTATTTAGTAAAACCAATACCATTTGAGCGTTTTGTAATGGCTGTTAATAGAGTTTTTGATAAAAAAAATGCTATAATTCCCGAAATTACTCCTGCTGAAAATGAATTTCCAGAAACTCAATTTACAGATTTTAGTTTTTTCAAAACGAATCAAAATAAACTAGAGAAAATTAATTTTAGTGAAGTAATATTTATCGAAAGTCATGGTGAATATGCTCGATTTCATACCAAAAAGAAGATTAGTGTTTCAAGAGTTTCTTTAAATAGATTAGAAGAAATATTTCCTAAAAACAATTTTTTCAGAGTCCACCGATCTTTTATTATTAATATCCATAAAATTGAAGCAATTGATGGTAATTTAATTGAAATTCAAACTTATAAAATCCCAATTAGTAAAAGCAGAAGAGAAGACTTAAATAAATTAATACTTCATAATAATTCTTAACTTTTTTTTCATTTAAATCAAATTATACACTTATTACTGCAGAATTCATTATTTACAAAGTTTTTATTTAGAATAAAAATAATATGTATTTATTTTTGATTATTATTAATTATAATTGAAAATTGATGAAAACTAAATTTTACTCATTATTATTATTTCTTTTTTGCCTTTCTATTACTGGATATGCACAAACAGGTATTGGAGCTTATTCTGTTCATGATGGTGGATTTGAGAACCACACAACTACTCTTGCCGGAGGAAACGCTTCAAATGCAGCTCTATCTTCTTCACTTTGGACGGCTAGCACTACTTCAAACGTTGTTAGAGTTTTAAATTCAACTGGGGGTAGAAGTGGTCCAAAATATGTCTCATTAGGATCAACTAGTGGTACTTTAAAAAATTTCTATTCCCCTCAAATAGCTGGGGCATTTGCATCTAATACCACCTATCAAATTCAATTTTGGTATAAAACAGCTTCAACTACTGCTTTAGATGCAAGCACAGTTGACTTATTTGTAGATAACACCTCTGCAACTCAAGCCCCTCCAATTGGAATCAAACAAAGCGTAGCTGCGGGTTTATCAACTAGTATTTCGAATTGGACTAAAGTTGCTGTTTCAATTACTACTAATGCTACTGTAGTTGGAAATTTTGGAGTTGCAGGATTTACTATTGATGCCGCTTCTGCTGGATATTCAGCAGATTTTGATGATTTTGTTATTTATCAAGCTAACTCTCCAGATATCACAGCACCAAATTCACCAGGTGCAATTACAGCTAGTGGTGCTTCTAATGGTGGTGCTAATGTTAGTTGGAATGCCGCAACTGGTGGTGTTGATGGTGGAGGTTATGTAGTTGTTCGTTTTGCTTCTACTGTTCCATCTGCCACAGATGATCCAAATCAAAATGGAATTTATAAATTTAATAATTCTATTGGTGCTGGCGTAGTAAGATACATTGGAACAAGTACGTCATTTACAGATACTAGCTTGAGTCCAGGAGTGGATTACTACTATAAAGTTTATTCTGTTGATAAAGCATTTAATTATTCAATGGAAAGTACTACTAGTTCCCCAGTACAAGCATTGGCAACAACCTATTATTATAAAGGTACAGGATTATTGACTGATGTTGCTAATTGGGGATTAAATACAAACGGAACTGGAACTTCACCTACTAATTTTGTAGATGCTTCTCAAGTGTTTGAAATAAGAAATACAACTGCAGTATCACTTGATGGAACATGGACAGTTGGAGCAGATCCTGCCAACGGAACAAAAGTGCGTTTAGGGAATACAGATCAAGCTCCCATTATACTTACTTTAAATTCAGGAGCATCAATCGGTCCTGCAGGAACAGGAAATCTCGATGTTATGGTTCCATCTTCAGGAAACCAGACTGTCATTTATAAAGGAACTACCGCACTTTCATTTGGAAACATATTTGACACTAATCTAGAAGTTATCTATGATGGTGTTACTGTTTCATCTGCTACAACTAAAAGCTTTGGGACAGTTTCGCTCTTAAATGCTGCCAATGTAACATTTACGGCTACTCCTGTTATTAAAAATCTAACCGTTGATGAAAGTTCAATACTAGTAGCGCCAACTAGTGCTTCATCTTATATTATAATTCCTACTGGGGGATTGGTTAGCATTAATGGAACTGTAAAAGTGCCTAAATTAACCGGTTTTGTTTCAAGTGGAGAAACTCCAAGTAGTAACGGTGCGGATATTCAATTTGTTGGAACTGAAAATCTTACTTTAGGAGCTAATAGTACGGTAGAATACGTTCGTGTAGCAGCAAGCGCACAAACTGTAACAGCAAGATCCGATTACAGAAACCTTACTTTGAGTGGATCAACTCCAAAGAATATTAATGGACCTACAATTGTTTCGGGAACTTTTACCGTTAATCAAACAGCTCCAGCTACAGCAGTCACATTAAATAGTGACTTGACTATCAATGGAACACTTTCTTTTGTTTCTGGTAAAATCACTACAGTAAGTAATACTTTAACTATAGGAAATTCAGGAAGTATCACTGGTGCAGGCTTAACATCAGGATGGGTTGTTGGTAATTTGAAAAAACAAACAGCTTCTGGAGCAAGCCCTACCTTTAATTATGCCATTGGGGATTCAAATAATTATACTCCTTTAGCATTGACTTTTTCAGGAAATACAACTGCAGCTGGAAGTATTAGAGCTTCTTCAACCTCAGGTGATCATGCCGCTATTGCTAGTTCATATTTTAATGGTTCTAAAAGTGTTAACAGAACTTGGACTTTAACTAATGATGCATTAGTTGATTTCGGAACTTACAGTGCTGATTTCAATTATACAAGTGGAGATAATGATGCTAATGTTTCATTGGCTAATTTTAAAGTAGGTTTGTATAGCAGTGCTGTTTGGTCTTATTTTACTACTTCTAATGTGACTGCTACTACAGCAACAGCAACTGGTATATCAGGATTTGGTGATTTCGCAATTGGAGAATATATAAGTGCACCAATCGCATCGTCACAAATATTTTGTGCTCCAGCGACAGTTGCTAATTTAGTGGCAACAGGAACAGCTATTCAATGGTATGCAGCCGCTACAGGTGGAGATGCTTTAGCTCCTGATGTTGCATTAGCTTCTGGAAATTATTATGCTTCTCAAACTTTAAATGGTTCTGAAAGCGCAAGAACAGCGGTTGCTGTAACAATTCAAGCTGCACCAAACGCAGGAACAAACGGAAGTTTAATAATCTGCGCAGGCACAAGCGTAAGTGAGTCCTCATTATTTGCAGCTTTAGGCGGAACACCAGCGACAGGTGGAACATGGTCAGCTACAACAGGTGGAGCAGGAACGTATACTTACACTCAAGCAGCGACTTCCCCTTGTACAACTCCTAACACAGCTACTGTAACGGTAACAATTCAAGCTGCACCAAACGCAGGAACAAACGGAACATTAAGTTTAATTG
>NZ_JBMOGV010000079.1:0-10498 GCF_049318185.1 Flavobacterium sp.
AGGAACCGGATTTTCTTATGGATTTCACGGTTATTGGACTAGAGATTGGAGTTCGTTAGATCTAAGTTATGGAACCAAAAAAGATTTAGCAGAATTAGTCGAAAAATCTCATGCTAAAGGAATCCGAATTATGTTGGATGCCGTAATTAATCATACTGGACCTGTTACATCCGAAGATCCTGTTTACCCAAGTGACTGGGTTAGAACTTCCCCAAAATGCACCTACCAATCGTATGACACTTACATCAATTGTACTTTGGTAGAAAACCTTCCTGACGTTAAAACAGAAAGCAACGACAGTGTTGCCCTTCCTCCTTTTTTGGTAGAAAAATGGAAAAAAGAAGAACGTTACGATGAAGAAATTAGCGAGTTAGATGCGTTTTTCAAGAAAACTGGTTATCCACGGGCGCCAAAATATTACATTATGAAATGGCTATCCGATTATATCGCTGACTATGGCATCGATGGTTATCGAGTAGACACTGCCAAGCATACAAAAGAAGATGTTTGGAACGATTTTAGAAAAGTTTGTGATATGGCTTTCGCTGATTTCAAAACTAAAAATCCTCAAAAAATATTGGATGCTAATCCGTTTTTTATGGTTGGGGAAGTATATGGTTATAACATTAGCTCAAAAAGAATTTATGATTTTGGAGATAAAAAAGTGAACTATTTTGAAAATGGATTCTCAGGATTAATCAATTTTGCTTTTCCTTATGAAGCTAAAATCGGGTACGAAGAATTATTTTCTAAATATTCTACTATTCTGAATTCTGATTTAAAAGGCAATACTGTCATGAATTATATTTCATCCCATGATGACAGTAATCCTTTTGATAAAAAAAGGGAGAAAACAATGGAAAGCGCAACAAAATTATTGTTAGCACCTGGAATATCTCAAACTTATTACGGAGATGAAAGTGCACGGATATTAGATATTGAAGACACAAAGGGGGACGCAACTTTACGTTCGTTTATGAATTGGAAGGATATAAATACTAATTCTAAAACAGCCGAAGTAGAATTGCATTGGCAAAAAATAGGTAACTTTAGAAAAAACCACCTTGCTATTGGAGCGGGATTTCATGCACAAATTTCAAGTTCTCCTTATGTATTCAGTAGAACATTTGTTAAAGAAAAAATGACCGATGCAGTAGTTGTTGGGTTGGATTTAAATAACGGTCAAAAAGAAATTTCTGTTGGAGCTATTTTTAAAAATGGAACGAAAGTAAGAGATGCTTACTCTGGAAAAACTTCAGTGGTAAAAAGAGGAAAAATAAAATTTGATACCAAAAATACTATTTTATTAATTGAAAAACTATAAACATGAAAAAAACAATTTTAGTTACACTTTGTATTATTTCGCTAGGTGCCTTTGCACAAAAAAAAGTTTCCAATTCCAAATCATTACCTGCAGTTTCGGATAATATGATGGAAAATGCTGTTATTTATGAAGCAAACATCCGTCAATATTCATCTGAAGGAACGTTTAATGCTTTTGCAAAAGACATTCCACAATTGAAAAAATTGGGTGTAAAAATTCTTTGGATAATGCCAATTCACCCAATAGGAGTTGAAAAAAGAAAAGAAGGCTTAGGAAGTTATTATTCTGTGAAAGATTATAAAGGTGTAAATGCAGAGTTTGGAAATTTACAAGATTTTAAAAATTTAGTAAAAAAGGCCCACGATAATGGGATATATGTTATTATAGACTGGGTGGCCAATCATACTGCTTGGGATCATCCTTGGGTAAAACAACATCCTGAATATTACGCAACGGATAAAGATGGAAAAATGATTTCTCCATTTGATTGGACTGATGTTGTAAAACTAAATTATTCCAATCCTGAAACTAGAAAAGTAATGATTTCAGACATGAGCTATTGGTTGAAAGAAGCTAATATTGATGGTTTTAGATGTGATGTTGCCATGGAAGTTCCAGTAGATTTTTGGGATGATGCCTTTGTTCAACTGGAAAAAATAAAACCAATTTTCAAATTAATGGAGGCGGAACAATCTAATTTAATGGAAAAATCATTCGATATGAGTTATGGGTGGGATTTTCATCATATTATGAATGATGTTGCTCAAGGCAAAAAAACCGTAAAAGACATTGACAACTACATGATTGAACATCCAAAAAAATATGATAAAGACGATTTTTCAATGTTGTTTACTTCCAATCATGATGAAAATTCTTGGAATGGTACTGAATTTGAAAGAATGGGAGCTGCAGTAGAAACTTTTGCTGCTTTAACTTACTTAATGCCAGGAATGCCCTTAATTTATAATGGTCAAGAATACGATTTTGAAAAAAGATTAAAATTTTTCGTAAAAGATGAATTGACACATAACAAAGGAAAAATGTTTCCGATTTATGAAAAATTAAGTGCATTAAAAAATTCAAATGTTGCTTTAAATGGAGCCAAAAATCCAGCATCTTACAAAAGACTAACTACTTCAAACGATGAAAATATTTTAGCTTTTGAACGTGAAAAAGATGGAAAAAAAGTAGTTTTTATTGCAAATTTATCTAATCAAACTTTACAAAGTACAATAAACCTAAAAGGTGATTTTAAAGATTATATGTCGGGCTATAAAATACAATTTAGAACAGACGGACCAATTGGACTTAAAGCTTGGCAGTATTTAATTTTAATAAAACAGTAAACTAAAACGTCTCTTAATTGAGACGTTTTTTTAATTTGATATACATTTTAAAAACCTAACTAATTGATAGTCGTTTTTTTTACTTAGACTTATGTTAAAAGTATTAGTTTATTGATAAAATATTTGAAAAATTGTAGAATCAGAACTATCTATATCAATGAATAAGGATGTTGGGAATTCGATATCATTATAAATATAAACATAATTACCTCCTTCTGTGCTAATTAAGTTTTTTGTAGTAGAGAAAAATATATCTACCCAATTATTTGGATTAAATTCTAATCCGCCCTCTATAAAGGCATCTTTAATACCAATAATATTTTTAAATGGGCTCGATGTAAAAGTATAATTTCCACCGGCATTATTTTTAAATATTAAATTATTTTCTATTGTAAATGTGTCTGTTGTAGTAGTTGTATTACCATCAAATGTGCGTGTTAGATTTCTTGTTATAATATCGTTAGAGCTGTTATAAGCATAATTACACTCAGTATAATCTATAATACTATTCAATTGTCCGTTTGTTATTTTTTTATTTACCAATTTATTATTTAGATATGAAAATTCTGTTTTATGAATAACCACACCTGAATTATCAATAACATTAATTTCCGAAATCAAATTACCATTATATATGTAATTAAAATCAAATTCATCTAAAATATAACCATTATTACTGAAAAGAAAGCAATGAATATGGTCTAATTTATTTTGATTATAATAAAATTCGAAAGATGTAGATGGCGCTCCCAATTCACTTTCTCGGATTATTTTCTTCGGAAGAATAGTATTCGGGTCTAAATTTTGTGATGTTGAATTACTATCATTTGAACAGGAGTTAAAAAATATCAATCCTATTATGGATAGCATTAAAATTCTAATTTTCATAATTTAATAAGATTGATTTATCTTACAAATCTAACATTTTAATTGGTTATTCAAAACAAAAAACCCTTTTTTTTATTAAGTAAAAAGAGCAACCATTTAGGTTGCTCTCGATTTATTTTTATTTTGAATTCTTTTTTATACCCTTTTTGCTAATTTGCTCTTTTACAATCCGTTCCTTTTCTAATTTTTCTTTTTCTAATTTTTCTTTTTCGGCTAACAGCAATTCCATTTTAATTAACTTGCTTTTTAAATCATCATTTTCTTGTTTCAGTTTAGAATTTTTAAATTTATTTAAGATGCTATTAGGATTTTTTTCATCTTCAATTCTTTTTTCATCTTCAATTCTCTTTTTTTCTAATCTTTGTTTTTCTAAATAATCTTGTCGAAGTCTTTCACGCTCAATATTTACTAATTCTTGCTGAGCAGCTGCAGCTTGTTGAGCAGCTGCAGCTTGCCTAACAGCAGCACCCGCTTGCATTCCTTGATTAAATGAAGTTGAAAAATCATAAGGGTCTTTTTTTACAGTTACCTCAACTTTTATTGGCGGTTTTGGGTAGCCATAATACTTTTGACCATTAGCTATAATAGGAAAGAAAATAATAATAAATATATATTTTTTCATAAAATTAATTTTTGGGATATAATTTTAATAATTTCAAATCATCACTTTCACCATTAGAGTTTTTCATTTCAATATTAATTAAACCTCCTTCTAAATTTGCAAATGTTTCTATTGATGTTTTATTACTCAAATACCATTTAGTAGAAAAAACACCTTCTGCAGCAGTATTTTCAAAAATAGCCTTAACATCTCCTTTTTTCCATTGCGGGTAATCACTTTCAATTATTATAGCTTTGTATAAGTCTCCAACTTTAATTAGTCCTAATTTATAATTAGTTTCAGATTTATAAGACTTGTAAATGCCTTCAATGGGGTCTAATTTTGTTGAGTCAAAATAGATTTTTAATTCATTTTCATTTTTATTAATATTTTCAACCTCTGCAAACTCTATTTTGGGAGTAAGTTGTGGACTGAAAAAATATTCTTTTGATTTTAATTTAGATAATGTTTTGGATAAAGCGCCTTTATAATTTCCTTGATGTCTTAATTCAATTATTAAAGCAATTCTACCTCTACAATCAACAAAATTTAATTTCGAAAAATATGCAGGTACAGAACCATTACCACCCCTAAAAAACATATTAGCAACTAATACACCTAGACAAGGATTTTGCTTTAAATCATCAGGAAAAATATCGTTTTGATACAGAGGTGTTATTCCAAATTCTCTCAATGCAACAGATATTTTTTCTTTAAATTCTAAATCATTTGAACGAGTGCCTTCATAAATAATATCGTCTACTATACCATATTTAAAACCATTTAATTTAGTTAAGTCTTGACCTAAACTAATTTGAGTAACAAAAAATAGTATAAATAATAAATAAATGTGTTTCATAATTAAATTAAATTTTTGCTAAAATATAATGATTTATCAAATTTACAAATATAATTTTAATAAAATACTTCAAAAATGCACATAATTCATAAAAAAAATCATACAAATAATTATTTTTTTTTTTAGAAGAGGTTTCTATTTCTTCAATAACTAAACTGAAAAAGGAGTTAACAGAATCAGCTTTATTAAATTTGGTTTAAAAATCTATTTGAACAAAAAATTTTTCTTAAGTAAACACTACTGCTTTACGAATCTTTCTCGTAGTATCATCATTCAAATAAAATCCTTTTTTATTCTTATTTCCCTGTAGCAATCCAAGAATTGATTTTCTTTTCTAATAAGGCCAAAGGCATTACACCAGACTCTAAAACTTTTTGATGGAATACTTTAGTATCAAATTTGTCTTTCATCTCAGTTCTAGCTTTTTCTCGTAATTCTAAGATTTTCATTTGCCCAATTTTATAGGACAAGGCTTGCCCAGGATAGGCCATATATCTTTCGATTTCGGCAACAATGCTGGCTTCACTTTCGGCTTCGTTTTCCATAGAAAATTTTATGGCTTGTTCTCTTGTCCAACCTTTGTTATGCATTCCGGTATCCACCACAAGTCTAATAGCGCGGTGCATTTCGTTGCTTAGCATCCCAAAATATTGGTAAGGATCATTATATAGTCCCAATTCTTTCCCTAAACTTTCACAATACAAAGCCCAACCTTCGCCATAGGCGCCAAACCAATTGAACTTTCTAAAATCAGGTAATTGCTGATTTTCTTGTTGCAACGAAATCTGAAAATGATGCCCAGGAATGGCTTCGTGCAAAAATAAATCTTCATCGCCATAGTAATTGTAGTTTGCCACATCTGGAATAGGCACATAAAAAGTGCCGGGTCTTGAGCCGTCAGCCGCACCTTGATTGTATTCTGCACTAGCGGTTTTTTCTCTGAAGGCTTCGGTACGTTTTATTCTAAATGGAGTTTTAGGTTGTAAAGCAAAAAGTTTATCCACATTAGGTTTAATGATTTGATGTATTTTTTCAAAATTGGCCAATACTTCTTCAGGTTTTTGGAAAGGTTTCAGTTTTGGATTATCCCTAACAAAATCAAAGAATTCAATTATGGTGCCTTTGAACCCTACTTGTTCTCTAACCTTTTCCATTTCAGCTTTGATACGCGCCACTTCTTTCAACCCTAACTCGTGAATTTCTTCAGGAGTTTTTGTGGTAGTGGTCCATTGTTTGGCATATACTTTATACAATGCATTTCCGCCTTTTAAACTTCCAATACCACTTGTTGAGCGACAAGCAGGCACATATTCGGTTTTCATAAAGGTTATGAATTTCTGAAATTGAGGCATCAGTTTTTCTGAAATTGCAGTTGCATATTCTTTTGATAAATTGCTTTTTTGTGCTCCACTGAAATCCGATGGGAATTTTTTACAACTCGAGTAATAAAGATTGTCTTCTACTTTTGGCGTAATAATACTTTCAAATTGTGGCACTATTTTCTCGGCTAAAACTTTTGGCAACACTACCTTTTCTTGCATTCCTTTTTTCATATAAACCATCGCGGAGTCAATCCAAACGGCAAATAAGTTGATTCTTTTCAAAAAGTTTTTATAGTCTTTCTCTGTTTTAAAAGGTTGTGCGCTTTCGGCACTGGCAAATTGGCCTAAGGTCAAATGTGTGCCTTCAAACTGATTAATGGGAGTTAAATTGGCATTTTGTTGTAACAACGAAGTGCCCACTTCCGATTCCCATTTGATAATATCATAACTAATTTTTTCTTCAGCAGAAAGCTGAGTGGTATCAACGCTTTGTAATTCGTTTAAGTATTTTTCATAAAAAGCAGCTCTTTTCTTTCTGTAGGAATCAGTCATTTCAAAGACCAATTGGTCATCAAATTTATTCTGACCATTTTGAGTCGCATCTAATGGATTTAGCGCATTTTTTTCATCAAAATAAGAAGAAGTTATGGCTTTAAAATCTTGTGTTTTTTGTTCGGATTTGCAGTTTACAAAGAGTAATGACAAAAATAGCATCATTGAAAAGTGATATATATTTTTCATAATTAGTTGTTTTTTGAATTATAAATATATTTTTTTTAAACGTTTTTCAAATTGATAATTTCTTGTTCAGTCAAGAAACGCCAATTGCCTCGCGGTAAATTCTTTTTGGTCAAACCAGCAAAAGAAACACGGTCAATTTTTATCACATCGTATTTAAAACTTTCAAAAATAGCGCGAACAACTTTTACATTGGGTGTTCTCAGTTTCAAACCAATTTCTGTTTTAGGTTCGTTTTCTATATAGGAGATTTCGTCAACGTATAATTTATGTCCGTCAAGTGTAACGCCACCAGCAATTTTTTCAAAGTCTTCAAATTTCAGATTTTTATCTAACGAAACTTGGTAAATCTTAGTTGATTTTTGATTAGGCAAGCTAAATTTTCTCACCATATCGGTATCATTGGTGAATAATAATAAACCCGTTGTGTTCTTATCCATTCTGCCAATCGGTTGAATATTGGCTTTGGTGGCGGCACGAACTAATTCTAATACATTTCTATGATCAGCATCATCTTCGTTGGAAGTCGTGAAATTTTTGGGTTTATTTAATACTATATATTCTTTGCGTTCTGGGGTTAAAACAGCACCGTCAAAATTAACCACATCGCCGGGTTTTACTTTGTAACCCATTTCTGTAATCACTACATTATTCACTTTCACATTCCCCGATTGGATATAAATATCTGCATCACGGCGAGAACACGCCCCCGAATTAGAAATATATTTATTCAATCGAATATCGTCAGATTTCAAAGGTTTTGGAACGTTATTTTGAACGGCTTTTGCTGGTTTTGGTGTGCGTTTTGCTGTGGCGTCATCGGTAGTTGGCTTCGCTTTCTTAGGCCCTTGGGCTCTCTTGGCCATGGCAGGTTTTGGCTTATTTGAATTGGGTCTCGAACTATTGGGTCTAGTTCCACTACGTTTGTTATTGCCTTCCTTGTTATTCATAAATGCTATAATTTATGCAAAGATACGGTTTTAAAAACTATGTGAAACTAGGGGTTGTTTTTAGCCCAGATTGCAACAGAAGACCTTTTTAGGAATAGAGTGTAAAGCAGTAAAATAGTTTTGCAATTGAATAGAAGTTGGGCTCCTATTTCACAATAATTTCTACTATTTTTCCGTGAATAAGCACTTCTGGATTTATCAACACTATGCAAAAAACGCCAGAAACGACAAGCAATTTCAGGATGTTATGAAGTTTTAAGTAAGCTGGTTTGGAGTTGGATTTCCATAATTTTTGTAAAAAGAAAATCAAAATAATCATACTTACATAAAAGTAAATATCCATATAACCCACTTCAAATAGTTCCACCAAAAAATAGATTGGAATTATCGTTGAAACCGTAAGCAATGTTATAATTTTCTTCGAAAAATTTTCACCATATAGAACGGGAATAGTCAAATAGTCATTAGCAATATCACCTTTGATGTTTTCTAAATCTTTAATCATTTCCCGAATTAATAACAAAAGGAAAAGGAACGTGGCATGGGCAAAAATTTGAGGATACAAGTTTTTGTAATATAATAAGATGGCAAAGAATGGCAATACAGCTAGAAATGCGGCGGTTAAATTGCCAATAATTACGATTTTCTTGAGCTTGTGCGAGTAAAACCATATCAGAAATATATAGGTTGAAAAAAACAATACCGCTCTAAAAGAAACAAAAAAAGCCAGCAGGAAAACGATAAAATTAACTGAAAAATAGACTTGTAGTTTGGTCTTTTGGCTGACTAATCTGTCTAGTTGTGATTTGTTTGGACGATTAATAAGGTCTTTTTTGCTGTCATAAAAATTATTGATAATATAACCAGACGCAATGGTTAAACTGGAAACAATTACAATTATAAAAAGATTGAAATCTAAGACTACTTGAAGGGCTCTTTTTTCGGGAGCCATTATAAATATAGCCGAAAGATATTGAGCAAGTGCAATGATAGGAATGTTATAGCCACGAACCACAGAAAACATACTGATGATTTTCAGTAATAAATGTTTTGTTTTTCGGCTTAACATTTTAGGAAATTAAAATTGGTAAACCACTTCTAATTTATAATCTTTCAAGGATTTTTTTGCTTTTTCTAAGTCTTCAGTAAAACCTAGAATATAACCGCCACCGCCAGAACCGCAAAGTTTCAAGTAGTAATCATTGGTGTCAATTCCGTTTTGCCAAACACCGTGAAATTGTTCTGGTATCATGGGTTTGAAATTATTCAAAACTACTTTTGATAATTGCTTTGTATTGGCAAATAAAGATTTCATATCGCCACCTAAGAAATTTTCAACGCAGGCATCAGTATATTTTATAAACTGAGATTTAAGCATTTTTCGGAAACCTTCTTCTTTTAGTTTTTCCATAAAAATAGTCACCATTGGAGCAGTTTCTCCGACAATTCCTGAGTCTAATAGGAACACAGCGCCTTTTCCGGTTGTGCTTTGGGATGGAATTCCAGTTGCCTCAATATTATCTTTGGAATTAATCAATATGGGAATACTCAAATAACTATTCAAAGGATCAAGGCCCGAACTTTTTCCGTGGAAAAAAGATTCCATTTGGGAAAAAATAGTTTTTAATTGCAATAATTTATCGCGAGTTAAATTCTCTAAAACCGTAATTTTAGTATGGGCATATTTATCATAAATAGCTGCTACTAAAGCGCCACTACTTCCAACACCATAACCTTGTGGAATACTAGAATCAAAATACATGCCTCGTTCCACATCAGCTTTTAACATTTCAATATTGAAAGTTACTAATTCGGGTTGCTCTTGTTGAAGATTTTCTAAATAAGTAACAAATCGTCTGAGACTTTCGTTTGATTTTAGGGCTTCAGCAGAGGGGTTTTCAGCCACTTTCAATGCACCGTTGTAAAAATTATAGGGAATTGATAAACCTTTAGAATCTTTGATAATTCCGTATTCTCCGAAGAGAAGAATTTTTGAGTAAAATAAGGGTCCTTTCATATCTTTTTAATTGATAATTAACAATTGATAATTGATAATTATTTTTTTGATGTATTTATTATACTTATGAGTAATTTTAATAATTCTATTATTTTTGGTTTTATTATATCAAATTCGGTTTGACTTAAATACTTAGTTTCAAATAATAAATCTATCCAATATTCTGTTTCCTTGGCTTCTTTTAAGGCAATAGATAATTTGTGAATAAATCAGCTTTGCTTTGTGCGTGTTCAGACTCACTAATATTAGCTCCTATTGATGTCCCTGAACGTAATAATTGTTTTGATAAAATGAATTCATTTCTTTCGGCTAAAACTTTATAAAGAAATACAATCTCTATTGCAAATGCAAAAGATTTCTCTTTTATAACGTTTCTTTTCTCCATTCTCTAATTTTGCATTATCAATTATCAATTATCAATTATCAATTATCAATTATCAATTATCAATTATC
>NZ_JBMOGV010000080.1:0-10435 GCF_049318185.1 Flavobacterium sp.
CCCCCCCCCCATTACTCGAAATAATTCCCCCTGAATGTGCTGAAGTCATAGCTGTAACAGAAACTGGAATTGTCGTTAAAGTTGGTAATACTGGTAAAGCACTAAATATGATTTGATTGCCATATGCAGTACCAGAATTATTTGTTGCATATGCTCTTACATAATAGGTAGTGGCAAGTGTTAAATTTAATATATTACTCGTGAACACTCCTTCACCACCACCATTTGAAGTAATTCCGATATTGTTTGCGGTAGTTGGATTGTTAGAAGTACTCCAAACTACACCCCTAGCTGTAATACTACTCCCTCCATTATCTGTAATATTACCTCCACAACTAGCGGTTGAAGAGGTTATTAAATTTACAGCTGTTGTTGTTAATGTTGGAATAAATTCATCTGTATATACAAAATTTCCCGCATCAATCAATATTTGTTTATCTACAACACCTTGCCCGGATGGAGGTGCCAATGGGTTTTGATTATTTAAATGTATAGTTTTACCCGTTAATGGCAAAATTATTAACATTTGATTTAATAGTGAATTAATATTAGTTGATGAAAGTGCATTACTATTTAAATTTAAAGTATATACATTAGTTAGTGCCGCAAAAGACAATGATGAAAATAAATGATTGTTTTGGATATTCATGTTATCACAAGTGGTTAAAGAGGAAAAACTTAAGGAAGTTAAATAAGGATTGTTTTCGATATTCATGGAATCACAAGTGGTTAAAGAGGAAAAACTTAAGGAAGTTAAATAAGGCATTTCATGAATAGATATAAAATTGCATCTTGTTAGATTGCTAGGTGGAGTAAAATTGTTGATTTGTGAAAATTGAATTTGTTTACATTTTAACAAATTTGGAAGATTTAGTGTTGACAAAATATAAATATTTATTTTATCACCACAATCAGTTAGTGACTGTAAAGTAAGATTTAATAAAGGATTATTGTAAGCATCAATATCATTATAAACTGTTGTTAAGCCATTTAAATTTAAATTTATTAAGGCAATATTGTTTTCTATTTTAATAGTTACTGCTGTAACCAAAGAATTTAAATCCACAGTTGTTAATTGAGTAGTGTTCTTTATATAAATGTTTTCTGTGTTAGAACCAAATTCATTGGCAATTTTGGCTGCTGCTTGAGCATCCGTAATGTCTCCTGTTAAATAAATAGATGTTTTTGAAAGAGATTGAGAATTCCCAGAACTATTAGCATACAATGCATAAGGAACACTTAACAACTGAGTTGTTCCCATAGCAACATAACCAGAACCTGTATTCAATTCTATTCCTAGGAAATAGGTGCCGTTAGCCCAGTTGATACTTGAGAATGTTCCAGTGGTGGATGTTCCAGTGCCCACGGTTAGATTCACTTGTCCTAAATCATCCGTTGGAACATAATGGGTTTCACTAAATACAGGTAAACTCGTTGAGGTGTTCAACATGATATTGAACTTAAAAGTTACGTTTTGATTAATAATCAAATCACCAGCTGCATTTCTTACGGTAGCTTGATAGTTGAAGCCTTGTGGGGCTTGAGCAAATGTTGCAGTTGTGGAAATAAGTGCTAAAAGGGTGAACAGTTTTTTCATTTTAAATAATTAAGAATTCTTAATAGTGCCTAAATATTAATCTTTAATACATCTTATTGAAGCTCCAGCCTTTTCGGTAAAATGATTATAATATCCGAATAAATCAGGTGAATTGATTTCGCTTCGATCATATCTTAAATTTCGAAATGCATAAGGAATGGTATTAAGAGATATCCAAAATTCATTATTTATATTATAAAAATCACCTTGATTGGAGCGATAACCACCTGGAAGTGCATTAAATCCACCATCATTTGTGGCACCTGTGTTAGGACTTTCCCATAATCCAGTTCCCACTTGGATGGTTCCCGTTGATTTCATTTTACCACCTGCAACAGCATACCCTCCTAAAAAGGTACTTAAAGTATCCCACTCCGCATAACTTGCTACATGCCATCCTATTGGAGCTAATACCTTGTTTGGCGTTGAAGGGTCTGTATCGTGTATTCCTGCCACTGCATACCAATTGTATAGTTTGCCATATATTCCACCATTTACAGGGTCGTTATTATAATAACACCAAGCACCAGTAGTTAATGCTGCCCAAGCCGCTGGGTCAGTTACTTGTGGTATAGGCGTGCCATCTCTATAGGTAGTTACATCCAAATTTGTAGTGCTCCATATTTGTGTGCCAATGGTTACGTTGGGTAGTGGTGCAACAATAGCGTTTTGTAATGCAATTATTTGAGCTTGTAAAGTAGAAATCTGGTTTTGTAATTGGGCGTCTGACGTATCTGTATAACTTTTAGTAACCGCATCCTGAGCATCCGTTGGATCGGCCAAATTCTTTATTTGTGAGTTATTGGCACCATTATTAACCGCCAAAACAGTCGCTAAATCTGGCGTAGGTGCCTGAGCATTACCAGAACTATTAGCATAAAGCGCATAAGGCACACTTAACAATTGTGTGGTTCCCATAGCTACATATCCTGTTCCTGTGTTGAGTTCAATTCCTAAGAAGTAACTACCACTACCCCAATTGATACTAGAAAAAGTCCCTGTAGTTGGTGTTCCTGTTCCAATTACTATGTTTACTTGACCTAAATCATCAGTTGGTACATAATGAGTTTCACTAAAAACTGGAACACTAGTTGCCGTGTTCAGCATAATATTAAACTTGAAATAGACATTTTGGTTCACAACTAAAGCTCCTGAACTGTTTCGAACAGTTGCTTGATAGTTGAAGCCCTGTGGGGCTTGTGCTGTTGCAATAAGTGTAATTGCGAATACTAAAAGGGTAAATAGTTTTTTCATAATTATTTTTTGATGATTTTATACGTGTTCTTTTTGTTGGTAGAAGTGTTTTCAATGGTTACCATGTACATCCCTTGGGTGTAATTAGAAACATCCAAAGGTTCTTCTTTGTTGATGGTACCTGAATACAACTGTTTGCCATTCAAATCCACAATGGTAATTCCAAAAGAACTCATATCAGGATGTGATACATACAACGATTGTAATGTTGGATTAGGATAAATTCTTAATTGAACATCCAAGACATTATCTTCAACGCTTAGCGCTTGTAAATCTAAAGCTGGATAATAGCCATTACCTAATTGATTGCCTCCAGCAGTCATTAGACCAACTACTGGTTCTCCAGCAGTCCAGGAAACTTTGAGATTGCTGTTGGATTGTGTTTTTCCAGCTGTGCCTATAACTTGCTTGGAAATGGTTTGTGAGTAGCCAATGGTGGTTACTAACAAAAAGAGTGCTAACTGTTTCATAATATTTTTAATATTTATTTAAATTTTAACAAAAATAACTAAAAAAAATGTTTTTTCAATAATCTTATAAAAAAAATAGTAACAAATAGTTGACGAAATGTTAATAGCTGTTAATCCTTTAACTCGTTGGTTCTAATTATTGCAATCGTCAGTTCGAGTGTTTTTTGTGTAGTAAAACGGAACAAAAATAACCCAAGACTTTAGCCAAATTAAGCGAAGCAAATCGACAACCGTTTTTAATAAAATTTTTACTGGTCTGTTGTTAGTTACTTAGTTTCTATACATTTAAACTTATTTTTTTATATTTACGCCTACAATATTTTTTCAAAAATGAATAAAAAACTACTTCTTTTTGGTGTACTGATATTTTCAGTAGTAAGTTATTCGCAAGATTATCGTTATACGCAAAACCTTTTTTCGTCTTCTACTACTATTCCCAATGTTGTCTATGGCACGGCTCCTTTCATTCAAGGACCATTATATACCATGGAAGAAAGTACCACCACTAAGAATTTAGTAATGGATATTTTTAAACCTACAGGAGATAGTTTTGCTCTTCGTCCGGCCATAATCATGGCACATTCTGGCGGATTTTTATTAGGAAATAGAAATGTAAACGATATGATGGCACTTTGCGATGCTTTGGCTCTTAAAGGCTATGTTACAGCTACTATTGATTATCGCAAAGGTTTTAGTCTTATAGAGAATGTGGCATTGCATTCTGCCAGAGCTGTTTACAGAGGAGTACAAGATGGGAGAGCTGCTGTTCGCTACTTGAGAGCCAATGCAGCTTTGTATGGCATTGATCCTAATAAAATTTATTTCATCGGAAGCAGTGCGGGTAGCTTTATTGCTTTACATTCTATATATGTAGATGATGCTGCTGAAATTCCAGAAGCAGGAGTGAATACGTATTCAAATATTTTTTTTCCTTTTACCCACGTAGCTCCCGATTTAGGTCCGTTGGATAGTGGTACTAATTTATCCTTTAACGGAAAACCCGATGCAATTGTTTCAATGTGGGGAGCGGTGGCCTCTACCGATTTAATTACTCCCGATAATAATACACCTGTTTTTTTAGTGCATGGCGAAGCCGATAGTACGGTGCCGTTTAATAATGGTAGCCCATTTGGCTATTCCTCTTTACCACAAACACAAGGAAGTAATCCAATTAACACTAAATTAGACGCACTAGGTTTTACTAATAAAGAAACCTATTTTGTTCCTGGAGAAAGTCACGAGTTTTATGGCACTAGCAATGGTACTTGGAGCAACGGAACGGGAGGAAACACTTATTGGCCTATTATTCTTAACAAGATCGTTCAGTTTTTGTGGAAACAACAAAAACCAACTGGTGATTACACTTGGTCATCCAACAATTTATCGGTTTCCTATTCAGATACTAGCACAGGAAGTTTAGCTTGGTGGTGGGACTTTGGCGATGGTACTTATAGCAATGATCAAAATCCAACTCATGTTTACACTAATCCTGGAAATTATCAAGTAAAACTGTATATTGAAAATACAGTCAAAAGTTGGGACGAAGTGACCAAAACAGTTGCCGTTTCTAATCTTTCTTTAGATAACCCTACACAACAAGTTTTTTCAATTTACCCAAACCCTACAAGAGACCTTGTTAAGGTTACTAGTCAACTTTCTTCAGAGAGCATCAGCTATGCTATAATTGACATAACTGGTAAGCTACTTTTAGAAAATAAGCTTCCCCAAAATGCTGAGATTTCGTTTACTGGATTTTCAAAAGGGATGTATTTGTTGAAATTATTTACAGAAAGTACTTCTCAAACTTTAAAAATTAGTAAAGAGTAATTTAATCAAAGGGTTAAGCAACTGTTAATTTTTAGGTGCATAACTTTCTGTTAAATTTATTTTCTCCATCACTTTGATCCTTATTTTTGCTTATACTTAAGCTAAAGTCTAAATGCCAAATAAAAATAGTGCTCCCCCAATTGCCAAAAGAATTCCGCATCAGTTGGAAAAACATGGTCATGTTCGTGTAGATGATTACTACTGGTTGAACAACCGTGAAAATACCGAAGTGATAGAGTATCTCAATAAAGAAAACGAATACTACCAGCAAGCCACAGCTCACACCAAAGCGTTTCAAAAATCACTTTTCGAGGAAATGAAAGCGCGCATCAAAGAGGATGACGAGTCGGTGCCTTATTTTTATAACGGCTATTACTACATCACCCGTTTTGAAAAAGGAAAAGATTATCCCATCCATTCCCGAAAAAAAGAAAGTTTACATGCAAAGGAAGAAATCTTGTTTGATTGTAACGAAATGGCAAAAGGGCATACGTATTTTAACTTAGCCGGATTGAGTATTAGTGAAGACAACGTTTGGGCAAGTTTTGGTACCGATACCGTTTCAAGACGCCAATATACCATTCAAATAAAGAATTTAATGACGGGAGAAATACTTCCAGTAAAATTAGAAAATACTACTGGTGGTGCCACTTGGGCAAGCGATAACCAAACCTTGTTTTACTCTCGCAAAGACGAGCAAACCTTGCGTGCCGATAAAATTTACAAACACAAACTAGGAACTTCGGCAACAGATGACACTTTAGTTTATTTTGAAAAAGATGAAACGTTTGATGTATCGGTATATAAATCAAAATCAAAGAAATACCTCATCATCAATTCCAGTAGTACGCTCACTACCGAATATCAAACGGTTTTGTCTGCTACACCTGATGCCAAGTTTACCATCTTTCAGAAAAGAATCCGTGGGTTAGAATATTCGATGTCGCATTTTGGAGATCATTTTTATATTGTGACCAATAAAGACAAAGCGACGAACTTCAAGCTAATGAAAACGCTTGAAAATAAGACTTCAAAAGAAAACTGGGTAGATGTCATTCCACATAGAGAAGATGTGTTATTAGAAGATATCGATATTTTCAAAGAGTTTCTAGTCGTGTCAGAACGAGCAGACGGTTTGAATAAAATACGAATTATGCCTTGGGATGGAGAAGGAGAGTATTACTTACCCTTTGGCAGTGAAACCTATATGGCTTATACGACAACCAATCTCGATTTTGATACTCAAATCTTGCGTTATAGTTACCAATCCTTAGCTACACCTTCTTCGGTTATTGATTTCAACATGAAGACCCAAGAAAAAACTATTCTAAAAGAACACGAAGTTCTTGGTGGCACTTTTGATAAAAATAATTATGTAGAAGAACGCGTTTGGGCTACAGCAAAAGACGGAACCAAAGTGCCTATTTCTTTGATTTATAGCAAAGGATTAAAAAAAGAGGGTTTAAATCCAACATTATTATATGCTTATGGTTCTTATGGCGTAACTATGGATTGTCATTTTTCATCTGTTAGATTATCGCTTTTAGACCGAGGTTTTATTTTTGCAATTGCTCACATTCGCGGAGGAGAAGATTTAGGGCGTCCTTGGTATGAAAGTGGAAAATTATTAAAAAAGAAAAACACTTTTACTGATTTTATAGATTGTTCAAAGTTTTTAATTTCCGAAAAATATACTTCCCCTCGCCATTTATATGCAGAAGGCGGTTCAGCCGGAGGATTATTGATGGGAGCTATTGTAAATATTTCGCCAGAATTATACCATGGCGTAATTGCACAAGTACCATTTGTAGATGTGGTGACCACAATGTTAGACGAAACTATCCCTTTAACAACGGGAGAATATGACGAATGGGGTAACCCAAATGCAAAAAAGTATTACGAATATATGCTATCCTATTCGCCTTATGATAATGTAGTAGCACAAGACTATCCCAACATATATATATCTACAGGATTGCATGATTCTCAGGTACAATATTGGGAACCAGCAAAATGGGTAGCAAAACTGAGAATTTTGAAAACCGATAATAATCAATTATATTTGGATACCAACATGGAGGCAGGACACGGGGGTGCTTCTGGAAGGTTTGAAGCTATTAAGGAAATAGCCAAAGAATACAGTTTTTTGTTAGATTTAGAAGGAATAAAAAAATAGTTAAAAATATTTTGTTAAATTTGCATTGTTTAGAAGTCTGTAAAAATGACTTTTTACTTCGCCTTGACTGATTTATTTTATGAAAGAAAATATAAAAGCTCACGATAATGTACTAAGCTTAATAGGAAATACCCCTTTAATTAAGCTTAATAAAATCACCGAATCTTTGCAAGGAAATTTTTATGCCAAGGTAGAGGCTTTTAACCCTGGGCATTCTACCAAAGATCGAATTGCATTATATATTATTGAAGAAGCCGAAAAACAAGGGATACTTTCTCCAGGTGATACCATTATAGAAACTACTTCGGGTAATACTGGTTTTAGTTTGGCTATGGTAAGTATTATCAAAGGCTATAATTGCATTTTAGCGGTAAGTTCAAAGTCGTCTAAAGATAAAATAGATATGTTACGCACTTTAGGTGCCAAAGTATATGTGTGTCCTGCTCACGTATCTGCTGATGATGAGCGTTCTTATTATAATGTGGCTAAGCGTTTGCATGAGGAAACTAAAGGTTCTATCTATATTAATCAATATTTTAACCAATTGAATGTTGATGCGCATTATAAATCTACTGGACCAGAAATTTGGGAACAAACCAATGGTCAAATCACACATTTAATTGCTTGTAGCGGAACAGGAGGAACTATTTCTGGTGCTGCAAAATACTTAAAAGAAAAAAATCCAAACATTAGAATTTTAGGAGTAGATGCTTTCGGTTCTGTATTAAAAAAATACCACGAAACCAGAGAGTTTGATGCCGATGAAATTTATCCATACAGAATAGAAGGATTGGGTAAAAACTTGATTCCAACAGCCACTGATTTTGATGCTATAGATCATTTCATGAAAGTAACAGATGAGGAAAGTGCTCATACTACTCGTGAAATTGTTAAGAAAGAAGGATTATTTGTGGGTTATACTTCTGGTGCAGTTATGCAAGCCATTAAACAATATGCAGAACAAGGAGAGTTTGATGCCAATAGTAATGTAATCGCTATTTTTCCAGACCACGGTTCTCGATATATGAGCAAAGTATTCAGTGATGATTGGATGAACGAACAAGGGTTCTTTGATAGCATCAATGCAGAAGAAGTTCAAAAAGTAGAATTTATCAAATAGTAAAAGTTTTTTTACTGAACAGTTATAAAAAATGCCAAGTTTTACTTGGCATTTTTTTGTTTAACTTCCAGAGAATTGCAAATTACTTAAGTTCTTATACATACCATTATCTAGGGCTAATAGTTCTTTATGGGTTCCTTGTTCAGTGATTATTCCTTCATTTAACACTAATATGGTATCGGCTTTTCTAATTGTTGCTAAACGATGGGCAATAATAATACTTGTTCTTCCTTCCATTAAAGTTTCTAAAGCTTCTTGAACCAATTTTTCGCTTTCGCTATCTAAGGAAGAAGTGGCTTCATCTAGAATTAGTATGCTAGGATTTTTTAATAATGCTCTAGCAATAGCGATGCGTTGGCGTTGACCACCAGAAAGTTTTATGCCGCGTTCTCCTACCAATGTTTCGAATTTTTCGGGAAATCCATTAACGAAATCAAAAGCATTGGCTTGTTTGGCTGCTTTTAAGATTTCTTCCTCAGATGCATTTGGTTTTCCATAAGCAATATTTTCGCGAATTGTTCCGCCAAACAATAGTACATCTTGTGGAACAATACTCATATTCCCACGAAGATTTTCTAAATCATAGTCATAAATATTTTTGTCATCTATTAAAATTTGGCCATTGTCAATATCATAAAAACGGAGTAGGAGAGCTGATATGGTGGATTTTCCAGCACCACTTGGTCCTACAATAGCAATTTTTTGTCCAAAATTCGCAGTAAAATTAACCTCTTTCAATACTTGAATTTCTGGTCGTGATGGGTAACTAAATTGTACATTTTTAAAGGTTATGTTTCCTTTTATTTTTGCTGTTGAATGATTTTGAGAGGCATTTATTTTTTCGGGAATTTCTTCTAACAATTCAAAAACGCGTTCGGTTGCGCCAACTGCTTTTTGAATTTGAGCATATAACTCGGCTATGCCACCAAAAGAAGCTCCAATGAATGTAGAATATAAAACGAAAGAAATCAAATCACCGACACCTTTAATTTCTCCATTAATACATAAACTTACGCCATACCAAACTACGGCTACAATGGCACCAAACAAACAAAATATAATAAATGAAGCAAAGTAACCACGGTATTTCCCCCCTTTGATGGCTAATTTTACCACTTCCGAAATTTTATCTTTGTAGCGTTCAATTTCATACCATTCGTTGGCAAAAGCTTTTACATTAGTAATTCCTTGCAACGTTTCTTCAACAATTACTTGGCTTTCGGCCACTTGATCTTGCACATTTTTAGAAAACTTACGAATAAATCTGCCAAAAATAACTGCAGCTACCGCTACAACAGGAACAATGCAAAGCATCATTAAAGTTAGTTTAAGACTAATGGTGGCCAAAAAAATGACGCCGCCAATAATTAAAATAAACTGACGTAAAAATTCAGCAATTGTAGTAGTTAAAGTATCTTGAATTTGAGTAATATCTGAACTAATCCGACTGTTCAATTCGCCCACACGTTTTTGAGCAAAAAATGTCATCGGTAGTTTGATGAGATTACTGTATAAAGCCAATCGGATATTGGCTAAGGTGTTTTCGGTAAAATTAATGAATAATGACAATCTGAAAAAAGAAAAGAAGGATTGCAACAGTAAAATACCCATCAAACCTAGCGCAATATTTTTGGCTTTGTTTAAATCTTTATTAGTTACACAATCTACTAGCATTCCTAATAATTTTGGAAATGCTAATGCCGTTGCACCGGTAAATAAAAGAAAAACTAAGCCCAAATAGAATTTCCATTTGTGACTATCGGCATATTTAAATATTAAAAGGGCTTTGCTTAGTGTGCTTGCGTTTAGTTTTGCTTTTGGTAAGTCGTTTTCTTTAAATCGAGGCATTTTATTTTTTTTACAAAAATATAGTTTATCAAGCAATTTAATAGAGCAACAGTTCCTAAATAAAACAAAAAATCTCCAAATTAATCGGAGATTTTAATTTTTCAATACAAAAAAGTATGTTGCTACTCTTCCATAGTATGATA
>NZ_JBMOGV010000081.1:0-10417 GCF_049318185.1 Flavobacterium sp.
CCACTATCCATAGAAAGCATAACGTCAAGATTAGAAATTAATTGGAGTTCTTGTTGCAAAGAAAGTTTTCCAGCGACATTAATCACGTTTGTTTTTCCTTTTGTCAAAGAATTTAATATTTCAATTTCTTTATTCCCTCCGCCAAAAAGGAAGATTTTATTTATATTGTTTAAAGCCAATTCATCTATCACTTGTTGCATCAAATCCATAGGATACACTTTACTTTCATATTGAGCAAAAGGTGCAATTCCTATCCATTTATCTTGTTGTCTTTCTCCTGTAAGCTGAATAATTTCAATAGATAATTGTGCTGTTTCAGGAAATTTTGGATGAGATAAATCAACAGTAAAACCCAATTTATTGAACGTAACAACATGCCTATCTACCATAGATTTTAATGGCTGAAAGATTTTATTTTTAGCTCTTATCAATGCTTTTTTTTCGGCTCTGCCTTTATCGGTAAACGCCACTTTTTTTCCGCTAAAAGCAAATAAATTTCTAATGATTTGAGAACGCAAGACATTGTGTAAATCAGCAACGGCATCGATATTTAGTTTTTTTAAATCGGAGTACAATCTGAGTAATCCGAAAAAACCTTTGTGCCTTACTTTGACGTCAACCGAGAAGAAATCAACATTTGGAATTCCGTTAAAAAAAGGTTTGAAAAAATGCCGTGAAACTACCGAGATTTTTACTCCAGGATTTTGTCTTACAAAAGCTCTGATAACAGGAACCGTCATTGCCACATCGCCCATTGCTGATAATCTGATGACGGCTATATGTTTAATTTTGTTTGACAAAAAAATTATTTTTTATTTTGATACAATACCGGATTCAAATCGTCGTCGTTATACATTTTCATTTGTTTGTACACTTTCATGAATTTATCTCCGTTTTCAATATCGGTCAACAAGTCATTGATAGAAATGAACATATCACTTTTTTGATCTAGCAATACATTTAATTTTTCCTGACATTTTGCTCTATGTTCAGGAGTTGCTTCAGCACGATTGGCTTCTTCACTCATGTGGTAGATTTTTAAAGCCAAAATGGACAAACGGTCAATCGCCCAAGCCGGACTTTCGGTGTTGATTTTAGCATTTGGTCTTACCTGAACGCCTACATGTTTTTGAAGAAAATAACTATCAATATATTCCACCATATCGGTACGAACTTGGTTAGAAGCATCAATTTTTCGTTTCAAAACCAAAGCGGCTACGGGGTCAATATTTGGATCACGAATAATATCTTCATAATGCCATTGCACGGTATCTACCCAGTTTTTGGCATAC
Source organism: Flavobacterium sp. (assembly GCF_049318185.1). Taxonomy (GTDB): domain Bacteria; phylum Bacteroidota; class Bacteroidia; order Flavobacteriales; family Flavobacteriaceae; genus Flavobacterium. The sequence continues at coordinate 1,293 of NZ_JBMOGV010000081.1, forward strand.
AATAAATATTCGATGGTTCCTTTGGTATGAGGATTTAATGTTGGTTGATATACATCATCAATAATGTGATAATCTTTGATACTTTGCTCAAAAATAGGAAAGGCAAATTGAGAAAACATAAGTTGAAATTTTAATTTACAAATATAGTTTTTATACATTTGACTTGAAACTTTAAACCTTAAACTTTAAACCTTTATCATGCATATCCATTATATTTCAGAACAAAACAGTATTCTCAATCACTTTTTAGCTCAAATCCGTGATGTTACCATACAAAAAGACAGTATGCGATTTCGCAAAAATATGGAACGGATAGGGGAAATAATGGCTTATGAATTGAGCAAAAATTTGGAATATAAAAAAATAGATGTACAAACTCCATTAGGCATAAAACAGACTACAACTATTGCCGACCATTTGGTTTTGTGTTCTATTCTTCGTGCAGGATTGGCTTTGCATACTGGTTTTATAAACATTTTTGACAATGCTGAAAACGGATTTATTTCTGCCTATCGTCACCATTACAATAAAGATGATAAATTTGAAATTTTAGTAGAATACCAAGCAGCACCATCATTTGAAGATAAAAATTTGATTTTAATTGATCCCATGCTTGCCACAGGACAATCAATTGTTGCTGTTTTACAAAAATTACATTTGGACCAAAAACCAAAAACCATTCACATTGCTGTTGTAATTGCAGCACCAGAAGGCATTGCTTTTTTAGAAAAAAATCTTCCTAACAACTGTCATCTTTGGGTCGCTGCTTTAGATGATAAACTTAATGAAAAGAATTACATTATACCAGGACTAGGAGATGCGGGGGATTTAGCTTATGGAAACAAATTATAATTGAGAAAAGAAACAAAAAAATCCTGCAATTATAAGTAGTAAAAGAACTATTTCCTGATATATTTTACTTTGAGAATATTCAATGTTATTGGTAGTCATAACTGATAATGGAAAAAAAGTAAAAACCAACATCATATTGCTTTTTACAGGTGAAATAAGAAAAACTATTACTCCAATAATTAACCCAAAGATCATTTTTTTGTATGATGCTTGAAGAATCAACGGCCTATTGGTCAGTGAAAAAATCGAGGCAAAAAGAAAGTATATTACAACAACAACATATAAAGAAAAAGCAATATTTTGATAATTATTGGTAAAATATTCTAATTGAAAATTGGTTTTGGTCTGACTTAAAATATGACTTATCCATTTTTTATCAAAGAGGAATGCAGAAAGTAAAAATATCACCGCTGTTGCAAAAAAAGCCACAAATGGCAACAACCAGTTTCTGTAATCTCTTGATGCATGAAAAATTATTGAAATATAGACCAATAATAAAAAAAGTATACACCAAAAATGAAATAAACTGGCGATAAAAATCCAAATAGACGCATCAAATATTTTTTCTTTAGGTGCTTTTAATGTCTGCAAAGAGATCAATCTTCTAATAGCTAATAAAAGAAAAAAATTAGCAAAAAGTAGATTAGAATTATTAAAAATAGAGGGGAAGAAGAGTAAAAATAAAAATAAAAATAAAATCGTATAACTGCTGTTTTTAGTCAATCCGTTTTTTTTAACAATAAAATTTGCCAAGAAAAAAGAACCTAGTAATAAAGTAATTAAGACTGTTTTTTTTAAAAAATCAGAAGAAGGCCCTGAAAAACTCAAATCACTTGTTTGAAACAAGAAAAAGAAAATTAATAATAAAACAGCAACTAAAGAATAATTTAATAGGCTTGATTTTTTAAAAATGCTTGTAATCATGAGGATATTTTATACATTTGTGCTGTAAATATAACATTTTATAAAATGAAAGCATTTTTTGAAGGCATTCAAACTTTATTTGTAGATTTTTTATTCAAACCATTAGATTGGTTACGCGCTTTAGAATTAAGCAATTGGTGGTTAGCAAATATTGTTAGTTGGACACTAGTTTTAGTTTGTTGTAAATATATTGTTTACTGGTGTAAAGAATTAAAGAAACATCAAGATAACAACGAAGAAAACCAAGATACTACGGCTCATTCTTTTTTAAAGTAAATCGGATCCAATATCTTTTCTAAAATACATCTTATCAAAATATAGCTTTTCTATGTTTTGGTAGGATTTTTTTATAGCTTCTTGGAAATTTTCACCGTATGAAGTAATAGCTAAAACCCTACCGCCGTTACTCACTATTTTACCATCTTCCAATTTTGTTCCGGCATGAAAAACAATAGAATCCTGAATGTCTTCTAACCCTATGATTATTTTCCCTTTTTCATAATCTTCTGGATAACCCCCAGAAACCAACATAACAGTTGTAGTGGCTCTTTTGTCTATTTCTAATTCAACTTCGTTTAATTTTTGATGAGCAACAGCTTGAAACAACTCTACTAAATCGGTTTTAATTCTTGGCAATACCACTTCTGTTTCAGGATCGCCCATTCTTACGTTGTATTCAATAACAATAGGTTCACCATTAACAACAATTAATCCAATAAAAACAAACCCTTTATATTCTATACTATCTTTTTGTAAGCCTTCAATAGTTGGTTGAACTATTCTGGTTTCTATTTTTTCTAATAAGATTTCATCCGCAAAAGGAACAGGAGAAACGGCACCCATACCGCCTGTGTTTAAACCTGTATCCCCTTCTCCTATTCGTTTATAATCCTTGGCTGTTGGTAAAATTTTATAATTCTTGCCATCAGTTAAAACAAAACAACTAAGTTCTATCCCGTCCAAAAACTCTTCAATAACTACTTTTGAACTAGCGTTACCAAATTTAGCATGAACCAACATATTTCGCAATTCAGTTTTTGCTTCTTCTAAATCCTGAATAATTAAAACACCTTTCCCGGCTGCTAATCCATCAGCTTTTAAAACATAAGGCGGTTGTAATGTTTCTAAAAAAAGACACCCTTTTTCTACCGTATTTGAAGTAAAACTTTCATACGCGGCCGTTGGTATTTTATGTTTTATTAAAAATTCTTTGGCAAATTCTTTGCTTCCTTCCAGTTGTGCGCCAATTTTTGAAGGGCCTATAACTGGTATTTGATTAATATCTAAGTCATTTTTAAAGAAATCATAAATTCCTAAAACCAATGGGTCCTCGGGACCAACAACTACGATGTCAATTTTTTCTTGAAGTACAAATTTTTTAATAGCTTCAAAATCAGTTGTATTAATAGAAATATTTGTAGCTATCTGAGCAATGCCAGCATTTCCCGGAGCCACAAAAAGGGTAGAGCATTTTGGGCTTTGCAACATTTTCCATGCCAAGGCGTGTTCTCTGCCTCCTGAACCAAGTAGTAAAATTTTCATTTTTTCGTAAGGTTGTGTTATCGTGGCGCAAAAATAACCTTTATCTATTAAAGAATTACTAAAAAATTAACAGGTTAAAATAAAAATGTTATTTTTGTTTTTGAATTTTTTAAAACTAAAAACTATGAAAAAATTATTACTTTCTTTTTCTTTAATTGCTTTAACATCAACCATAAACGCACAGTGGATTTCTCAAGGAACAGGTTTTGCTGCTACAAGTAGAGGTTTAAGCCAAGTTACTGCGTTAGATGCTAATATTGTTTGGGCTTTAGCTTATGATGGCTCAGGCCTTGGTGAAAATATTCAAGAATTTACTAGAACAACAGATGGTGGATCAACATGGACTGCAGGGACTATTGATGTTGGAGATACAACATTAAATATTAATAATATTTCTCCTGTTAGTGCAACTACCGCATGGGCTTCTGCTATAATTAATATAGGAACACCTACTGCGCCTGATGACAATGATGGAATAGGTACAATAGTAAAAACTACAGATGGAGGTGTTAGTTGGACTCCACAATTAACTAATGGTTTTCAAACGGTTGGCTCTTCTTTCTTAAATGGGGTTTACTTTTGGAACGAAAACGTTGGTGTTGCCTATGGCGATCCTGAAGGTACAGAATATGAAATTTGGAGAACTACAGATGGAGGTGCTAACTGGACTAGAGTTTCTGGCAACAAAATAGACAATCCTTTGCTTGGAGAATATGGATACAATAGTACGCCAATTACTGCAGGAGGCACATTATGGTTCCCAACAAACAAAGGTAGATTATTCAGAACCACTGACCAAGGAGTTACTTGGACAGCGGCTCAAGTTCCAGGTTTGACTGATTTTGGTGCTGCTTTACCCGGAAATAGCTGAAGTGCAATTTTTAGTAGTGCTACAAATGGTTATTTATTAAAAACATCTGGAACTGTAGCTACTCCTGTTTACAAATACTACACTACTTCAGATGGCGGAACTACATGGAGTAGTAATACAGGAACTACTTTTACAGGGACACGTAGGATTCTTACTTATATTCCAGGGACTACTACTATAGTAGCTACTTCTCAATCGGCTCCAGTAGGAACATCTATGAGCACTAACAACGGAGCAACATGGACAAACCTTGAACCTGCCGGGATAGATCAAAGAGGAGCCTCTTCTTTTGTAAATGCAAGTACAGGATGGTGTGCTGGTTTTAGTGATGGTGATCCTTTAGGTACTACAGGTATTTTTAAATTATCTGGTCCTTTAGGTATTGATAATGCTTCAACTACTGCTAAGTTTAAGGTTTATCCAAATCCAGCTAATTCAAACGTAACTATTGCTGCTAACCTTGATGTTGATTCATTTAATTTATCAGTAACTGATTTGACTGGTAAAATACTTATGACTAAATCATTAAATGGGATTGAAAATACTGTAGACATTTCTAACCTTTCTAGTGGTGCTTATTTCTTTGAGTTAAGTTCTAACACTAAAAAAGAAGTGATTAAAATTCTTAAAAATTAATTTCAAATAAAATAGTATTTTTAAGGGCTGACAATGTTGGCCTTTTTTTATTGTCTTTATGTTCAACTTTTTTCATTTATCGCTTCAACTAAATGGTTTCCCAATTAAGGAAGCGTCTATTGAATTAGAAAAAATTATAAGTCTTCCTGAAGCAGATTATAGTAATTATATAAACCAGAAGAAAAAAGAAATAGTTGAGTATCACTTGAAAAACAACCTATACTATCGAAATTTTGTTAAAAAAACTTCTTTTGAAAACTGGGATGAGATTCCAGTAATGACTAAAAAAGATTTTCAAAAACCACTTATAGAAAGGCTCTCGAAGGGGTTTTCTTTATCAACTATTTATATAAACAAAACCTCGGGGTCAAGTGGTGATCCCTTTATTTTTGCCAAAGACAAATTTTGCCACGCTTTAACTTGGGCAAATAATATTCGTTGTTTTGGCTGGTTTGGAATTGACTTTAACGCTTCTTTACAGGCCCGCTTTTATGGAATCCCATTAGATTTTATTGGCAATAAAAAAGAGCGCATCAAAGACTTATTAAGTAAGCGTTATCGGTTTCCTATTTTCGATTTGTCTGATGAGATTCTAGAGAAGATTCTAATAAAATTTCAAAATAAAAAATTTGATTACATAAACGGATATACTTCTTCTATAGTTTTATTTGCTAAGTTTTTACAAAGAAAAAATATTTCTTTAACAACGATTTGCCCAACATTACAATTTTGTATAGTAACTTCTGAGATGCTTTTTGAAGATGATAAAGCTTTACTTGAAAAGCAATTTGGCATTCCTATTGTCAATGAATATGGCGCTTCGGAATTGGATTTGATTGCGTTTCAAAACCCTATTGGAGAATGGCAGTCAAATTGCGAAACTTTATTTATTGAGGTTTTAGATGATAATAACAACGTTTTACCAAATGGGAAAGAAGGTCGAATTGTAATAACATCCTTATATAATAAAGCACATCCTTTTATTCGATATGATATTGGTGATATTGGTATTTTAGATGAAAAAAGCACTTTAAAAAAACCTATTCTAAAAAAACTACTAGGAAGAACAAACGATATCGCCATTCTTCCTAGTGGTAAAAAATCACCCGGATTGACATTTTATTACATCACCAAAAGCATCATTGAAGATGATGGAAACGTGAAAGAATTTGTAATCAAACAAACTAAAATCGACACTTTTAACATCGAATATGTAAGCAATTTTGAATTAACTGAAATTCAGATTCAACAAATCAAAAATGCTACTACAACCTATTTAGAGGAAGGTCTACTGTTTTACTTTATTCGAAAAGAAAAACTTGAACGCAGTAAAAGCGGAAAATTGAAACAGTTTGTATCGTTAATTAAATAGTTTTTGTGTTTTCTTACTATAGCTTGGTTTAATAATAAGTTGTGTGAAGATGAATAGCAAAATACATCCAAGCGAAACAAAATAATTCATCTTGTGAAAATGATGATACACATTAAAATTGAACTTTAGCAGTTCTATTTTAGATGCTGAAATCGAGTTTTTTCTAACTCTATAGTATGCTAAAACTTCTGGAATGGGTTGAGCGACTTTAATTTTTTTTAATATAGTAAGCCACAACATCCAATCTTGTCTTTTTCTTATTTTATAGATGGGTATTTTTCCAAGAATTTCAGCATTGTAAATTGCTGTTGAATTTCCAATATAATTACAAAAAAAAAGCTTTCGGTAAGTAGTAAATTTAGGTGCTTCTTTTCTTATACTCATATTAAGTCCCTCTTCATCAATACATTCGTAGAAACTAAAAGTAAATGGTAGATTGTTTTTTTTCATGAAGTTCAACTGACTTTCAAGCTTATTAGGCATCCATAAATCATCTGAGTCAAGAAATGCAATATAATTACCTTTAGAGTTAGCGACTCCAATATTTCTTGCAGCTCCAGTTCCTTCATTTTTGTCCAATGAGTATAAATTGATTCTGGAATCTAATTGTAATGCTTTGTTGACAATTTCAAGGGTTTTATCGTTAGAACAATCATCAATTATTATTAACTCCCAATTATAATGGGTTTGAGCTTGAACGGATTGAATTGAAGCGGAAATGAATTTTTCAGAATTATAAGTGGGAGTTATAATCGATACCAAATCATTCATTTTAATAAGCTTTTTCTTCTCCTTGAAAGATATTTATAACGGTTTGGATAATGATCTTTAAATCCATTATTAAAGACCAGTTTTCAATATAAAAAACATCGAGTTTAATTCGATTAATCATGTCTTCTTCGGTTTCGATTTCACCTCTATATCCTTTTACTTGAGCCAAACCTGTTATTCCTGGCTTGACATAATGACGCACCATATATTTCTTTATTTTACTAGCATAAGCTTTGTTTTGTAACCATAAATGTGGTCTTGGTCCAACAACAGACATGTCGCCTAAAAGAACATTGAAAAATTGAGGTAATTCATCAATACTTGTTTTTCGCATGAATTTTCCTATTTTAGTAACTCTTGGGTCGTTTTTAGAAGCTTCTTTTTCTGTAGTTCCATTGACTTGCATGGAGCGAAATTTATAACAGAAAAATTCTTCTTCGTCTAATCCTGGTCTACCTTGTTTGAAAAAAACAGGGCCTTTTGACTCTAGCTTAATTAAAATTGCAATTAAAGGTGTTAGCCAAGAAAGTAAAAAAAGAATAACAAATAGGGAAAAACTAATGTCAAATGCTCTTTTTATTCCCTTAATAATTGGATTATGTAATTGGGTTTTTTGTAAAGACAAAACGGGAAATAATTCGTAATAGTCAATTTTTAAATTCTTTGAATATATCCCTTTTGTATCGGGAATAAATTTTATAGCTTTATTATTGTCATCTGCAAATTCAACCAATTCTTTCAGTTTTTCATTTGAAATCTCATTAAGAGAGCAATAGATTTCATCAATTTTATTTTCTAATACAAATGATTTTAAATCTTCTATTTTACCTTTTACTTCTGGATTTTGTTTCTTATCTGAAAAGAAACCTGCAAAGCGATAACCATAATCTTTTCTATTTTCAAAAACTTCTTTTAATCGAATTGCCTCCGGAGTATAACCAATTATAACTGCACTCCTAAAATTGCTGCCCGTTACTATCCTGTATTTTTTTAAATAGAAAAATAAAAAATACTTGAACATTACGATTAGAATAAAGCTAATCGTCATAAAAAAAGCTATTGCTTTTCCGCTAAAAATAACCGTTTTTGCAAAAGGGAAAAAGGCTATCACAATTAGTAAAAAAATACTAAACTGTTTAAACAGTTTTGAAATAATCTCTACAGGTGTTGTAAATCTGAATACTTCATAATATTTTACTAAGATTGCAATTAATAACCAAGAAGCAGATTGATATATCAAATAATAAAGCTCATTAATCTTCAATTCTGTGAAAAAATAATGACTTAGTAATGTAATTACTAGTAGATCGAATAAAATACTTATCGGTCTAATATATTTTGAATATCTCCCAGTTTGTTGCGCAACCATAAAATACTAGTGGATGTATCCTTTAAAATCTTTATGCTCTTCTTTTAAAAGCTCCTGTAAAGACAATGATTTAAAATAATCATATGTTAATTTCATTCCTTCATCACGTTTTACTTTGGCTTCCCATCCTAATAATTGTTTAGCTTTAGTGGTATCAGGTTGACGTTGCATTGGATCATTTATTGGTAAAGGATGATACACAACTTTTTGATTTGTTCCAGTTAATTTAATGATTTCTTCTGCAAAATCTTTAATTGTGATTTCATCTGGATTGCCAATATTTACTGGATAAACATAATCCGAATGTAGTAATCTAAAAATTCCTTCCACTTGATCGGTAACATAACAAAACGAACGCGTTTGACTTCCGTCACCAAAGATGGTTAAATCTTCTCCTCTTAAAGCTTGACCTATAAAAGCCGGAATTACACGCCCATCATTAAGACGCATTCTTGGTCCATAAGTATTAAAAATTCTAACTATTCTGGTTTCTACATTATGAAAAGTATGGTAAGCCATGGTTATAGATTCTTGAAATCTTTTAGCTTCATCATAAACCCCTCTTGGGCCAATGGTATTTACATTTCCATAATAGTCCTCTGTTTGAGGATGAATTAAAGGATCGCCATAAACTTCTGATGTTGAAGCTATAAGTATTCTTGCTTTTTTTACTCTGGCTAAACCTAGCAAATTATGTGTGCCTAAAGAACCAACTTTTAAAGTTTGAATAGGGATTTTTAAATAATCTATTGGACTGGCAGGAGAAGCAAAATGTAAAATATAATCTA
>NZ_JBMOGV010000082.1:0-9948 GCF_049318185.1 Flavobacterium sp.
TTTATTTTAAAAAAATTATTATGTGCAACACGCTGTATATCTCTGCCAGGATTTGCATAATCATCAAGTAATAAAAGTCCCCCGTTTGAAACTTTCTCATATAAAATCTCTAATGAACTTATTTCAGCTTGAAAATGATTCAAATCCACATGCAAGAAGGATATTGAACGAATGGAATCAATTGTTTTATTAATCGAAGCAGGCAATAGTCCATCAACCAATTTTACATTTGGCCATTGTTTAAACCGTTCTTTAACTTCATCTTTTGAATTAGCATAAGCATCTGGTTTTCTCATTTTTCCTATTACTGATTGATTACCTGAACTATCTGGTTTTACAGGCAGAAAAGAATCAAACAAATAAATTCCTTTATTTGAAAAGTCAAGATTTTTTAATTTAAAGTAATTTAAAAGTGATATGAATGTGAAACCAGCACCACATCCCAATTCAACCAAATCTCCTTCTATTTTTAAACTATTCAACCCGCACCAAAGTGCCTGATGAATCCTTAACGGGATTTCAAGATCTTTTCCAACTAAACCAACTGCAATTTTATAGGCTTCGGAAAATTCAATTTCATCAATAAATGCTAGGTTATTATTTGTTTTAAGATTGTCAAAAGAATACTGGTAATTGCGAAATCCGAAAATGGATTGTTTCAAAGTCAAGAGTGATTTTAAAGACATAGAATTTAGTATAATTATGAAAATAAATTTATTTAAAGATACAATATAGTAAATAATAATGACATGAGATAATACCTATAGAACATTTTACAAAAATGTAGATAAAATCTACTTTCCATGATTTTAAATTTATGTAAAAAGAAACTTTCTATAAAAATATAATCAATATTTATTATAGAGTATTATTATTTTTTTTTATTAAATGATACATAGATTCAACTTGTTTTAAATTTATAAAAATAAAACTCAAAAAACAGAAAAAATTTAAAGCATGATTATTGAAATAAATTTTACAAAAAATTAGAAAGCATAAATAGATGATATTTTTTTTAAAAAAAATATCATCTATTTTCCAATCAGAAATATTGATTGTTAATAAGTAACAAATTAATAAGTATAATCCTGAGATAATCGCCTTAGCAATTATCATATGAAAAAAATTATAATTTTTTAACATTAAAAAAATGACTAAAACAGTTGATACGTTTAAAAGTAACTCAAGGATAAAGCGAATTTCAGTCTTCTTGCGAATTTGTAAGCCTGGTGCTATATATGCTTGCGTTGAATTGATTAATACAGTTATTAGTGAAATATTTAAAATTTTAGTAATCAAATTAGCGCCTCTAAGCTTTATAAATTCAAAAGCAATATCACTAGTAACATAAATAAATACAAACATAAATATCAGAGGAAAAACATAATTTTTTATACTTTTAGCAAAATCAATTACTTTTTGTCTTCCTCCTGTGGTAATAGTTTTAAATAAATTGGGACCAAAAGATAATTTTAAAATACCATGCAATTGATTAATTAATTCTGCAAATTTATTCGCTATTGCATAATGTCCAATAATATCCGAAGAAACATATTTTTGAAGCAATACCCTTTCAAAAATACTTGATAAAGAGCCAAAAATATTTGTTGGAATAAGTGGTATCGTGTAACGAAGTATTTCAGATAATTTAAGATTATTATTATTACTTTTAAATAATATATAAAATAAATTCTTCTGTAAAAAAATTAATAAAATAAATTGAAAAATATTGGAAATAATTAAGCTGCAATAAAATCCTCTTAGACTTAAATTAAAATTGTAAACTGTTAAATATATTGATATTACATATACAAAAAAAGTACTAACCTTAACAATAAAATAATTTTTAGGGCTATTCGTTATTCTAATAACACTAAATGGCACAGTATATAGGCTAATGAAAAATATATTTGACAGAGATAAAATGACAAGTAAAAAATATTTTTCATCAAATAAAAGACTCTTTGTACTAATTGTAATTATCAGAAAAAAAAGGAAGAAAAAGATAGAAGAAATTAATGAAATTCGATAAACTTGAATTGTGTTTATAAGTTTTTTATTATCATCCCACTCATAGTAATGTCTCATTAAATATTGATCTAGAGACATTGTCATAAACCCCGTAATAAAAATTGGTATTATTTCTAAAAACATTATTATAGAAAAGTCTAATACTTCAAGTTTATTCCATAAAAAAAGAGTCACTAAAAAACTACCTCCGGATGTAATTATTACACTAAATAAGAAATATAAAGAGGGCTTTTTTTTGAAAACACTATATAACCTTGTTATCAAAACTTATAAACTATTGATATGTTTTTAATTTCACTATAAAAGTCTAATGCTTCAAATCCAGGTTCTCTTGTGCCATTTCCTGATTCTCCAAAACCACCGAATGGCATATGCGGTTCACTTCCATATGTTCCCATATTAACATTTACTACTCCTGCATTTATTTTTCTTGTAAAATACATTGCTTTATTAATATCTTTCGTATGAATACAAGATGTCAAACCATATATAGTATTATTTGCTAATTGAAGGGCTTCGTCCAAATTTTTAACTGAATATAGAGTTGCGACAGGACCAAATAATTCTATTTGAGATATTTCATCATTGACGCTTATATTATCTATTAATGTTGGCAAAAAATAATTACCTTTTGACAGATTAATTTCAATTGGAGGCCTTCCACCACATAAAACTCTACCTCCACTTTTTATAGCATTATCTATAAATGATTGAATTGTTATTTGTTGCTTCTTTGTAATCAATGGTCCAAGATTAGACGTTTCATCAATTCCCAGCTTCAGTGAATTAGCCTTTGTAATTAGTTTTTCAACAAACTGATTATACACTTTTTCAAAGACAATAATTCTGCTTGCTGCTGCACATCTTTGACCAGCATTGCTAAAGGCAGATAAAATAGCCCAATCAACCGCATTATCTATATCAGCATCATCACAAACAACAAAAGGATTTTTTCCTCCCAATTCTAAAGAAACTCTCGTGAGTTTTCTACTACAAGCTGAAGCAATAACTTTACCAACATTTGTTGATCCTGTGAAACTTATAGTTGAAACAAGTCTATGTTCAACTAATGCTTGACCTGATATATTGCCGCTACCGTGAATTACATTGAATACGCCATCAGGAATACCAGCAGCTTTTGTAAGCTTAGCAAATTCAATTGCGATTTCAGGAGCATCTTCAGATGATTTTAAAACAACAGTATTACCACAAATTAATGCAGGGAATACCTTCCATGCTATATTTGCAATCGGAGTATTTGCTGGAACAATTAATCCAGCAACACCGCGAGGTTCACGAATAGTAAAACTTTGTTTGCCTTCAATTCCAGATGTTAACGATTTACCATATAATCTCATACCCTCGCCTGAGAAAAAAATGCCTAATTTTATAGCTCCATTAAGTTCTCCTATAGCATCAGCCATTGGCTTTCCAGTTTCTAATGCAAAACATTTACATAATTTTTGATGATGTGTCTTCATCAAATTCACTAACTCTAATAAAATCTCTCCTCTTTTGATAGGGGTAAAAGATTTCCATTGTTTAAACTTATTATCAGCAACCTCAACTGAAAGATTTACATCTTCTTTACTAGAATTCGCAAATTTGGAAATTACTAAACCATTATGAGGGTTAAATTTTTCAAGATAAGAATTGTTTGAAGGTTTTACCTCTAAACCATTTATCCAATTATTTATATATTTCATATTTAACTATTTTGAAGTCCAACCTCCATCTATTACCATGTTCGCACCAGTCATATAATTTGATGAGTCAGAACAAAGAAAATGCAATGCACCAAAATAATCAGTTGCTTGGGCCATCCTTCCTATAGGTATTCTAGCAGTATACTCTTTCAGAAAAGATTCATCTTGACTATTATAAACACCAGCTAATGTTAATGTATTCACACTTATTCCCTTACCCCCCCAATAATTAGCAAGATATCTAGTTAGGTTCAGTATTCCTGATTTTGATACAGAATATGCAACTGGCTTATAAAAATCCTCACCATTTTTGCGTCTGTATTCATATAAAGTTTGATCTGGAGAAACCATTCCATAAATGGAGGAAATATTTATAATAGTTCCTTTTTTATTTTTTAACATATTCTTACCGAAGAATTGACAACATAGAAAAGCACCCTTGAGGTTAACGTTCATTACTTTATCCCATGAAGACTCAGGATAATCTTCAAAAGGTCCATTTTCCTCGATAGTAGAAGATGGAGGAGAGTCTATAGCTGCATTATTAATTAAAACTGTTGGTACTCCAATTTCATTAACAATTCTCAATATTGTTGATGATAATGATGAACTACAGGTTATATCACACTCAAAAAAACAAAATTTAGACTTATATTTTTCAATTAGATATAATGATTTTTCATTTTTATTTAGATCAAGGCCAATAACCGTTGCATTTTGCATTAATAAATAATTAGCATACTCACTACCAAGTATCCCATTTACACCAGTTAAAACTATTATTTCTTTACTTATATCAAATAAATTATTCATTTCTTATTATTGAGCTATAAATTAAATCGCACACCTCTCTCACAGCACCTTCACCTCCTTTTTTTTGAGTTTTAAATTTAATGAATGGATCTATTTCTTCATAAGAATCTGAAACCCCCATTGGATATCCAACTATCTCAAGAGCAGGAATATCATTAATATCATTACCTAAAAAAGCAATTTTAGCAAGAGGTATATTTAAATTATCACTTATTTTTTCTACCTCTATTTTTTTATTACTCACTCCTTGGATAACATCAACTTTCAACTTATTTCCTCGAACAGTAACTACACTATTTTTTTCAGTTGAAATTATCAGAACGTTTATTCCAATATTTTTTAATCTAGAAATACCTATTCCGTCGCTTCTATTACATTTAACAGATTCAATACCTTCTTCATTTACAAAAACAAAGTTGTCTGTAAGTACTCCATCAAAATCTAAAATAAGAAGTTTAATTTTATTAAATTCTAGTTTCATTATTGCTAACTTTCTAAATCACTAAAATTAATTGGCTCTCCTGCTTTTATATCTCTATTTAAAATTCTGCCAATAACTTGATTAGATTCCCTAACAGGTATAAATTGAGTGCTGAAAATTTTCCCTGACAAATTATCAATTGTTAACAAAGAACCTTTATTTAAATCTTCTGACGACACTAATGATTTCCCTAATTTTTTGAACACTTTTTCTTCCCCTATTTCAGATTTCGGCTTTTGAGGAAGCATATATTTAACTCTTTTTATGTCTCTTACAAATTTCCTGAAACCCTCTGCCTCAAGTGCAAAACTATGATCTGTCCCTTTCCATGCTCGATTTAGAGTTACATGCTTTTCGAAAACTCTAGCGCCCAATAGATATGCAATTGGCCCTGATAAAGTTCCATTAAAATGATCTGATGACCCAATTGTACAATTAGGAAATTCGTTAATCAAAGTTTTAATGTTTTCTAAGCCAAGCTTATTAAATTCACAAGGGTATTCAGAAACACAATGTAAAATTGATAAATCAATACCATTTTCAAGGAGTACATTAACGCTAGATCTTATCTGATCAATCTTACCTCCACCAACACTTATTACTACGGGTTTAGCCAATTTTGAAATTCGATTAATCAAAGGAAGATTACCTAAATCAAAAGATGCAATTTTTATAATATCAGCATCTAATTTTTTTAATATTTCTAAACTTGGCTCGTCAAAAGGGGTGGACATGAACTTTACACCATATTTTATGCATTCTTCTTTTAAGATAGGCAAAAAATCTGGATTTAATTCAAGTTTCTCACGATGAGCGCCATAAGTTTCCGCGAATGCATTCTCACTTCCATAAGGAGCTAGATATGCCTCCTCTGAAAATAAATATTTATTATTTCGAGTTTGAAACTTAACAGCGTCAGCACCAGCACTAGCAAAAACTTTAATATACTCTTTTGCTAATTCTAAATCGCCTTGATGGTTTTGACCAACTTCAGCAATAATAAAAGGTTTGTCTTCAATTAATAGCTCTTTAAACATAATTTTGTGTTTTTAAATATTCAATAGTTATTTTCAATCCTTGTTCCACACCAAAAAGCGGAGAATAATTAATCAAATTTTTAGCTTTTGAAATATCTGCTAATGAATGCTTTACATCACCCACTCTTTCGTCATAGTAATTTGGGATCAAAGATTCACAATTCAAATACCTTACTATTATACTCCATAATTTATTTAGACTAGTCCTATCCCCAAAAGCTATATTTAACACTTCATGATTTTGATTTTCAGAATAATTTAATAATGCTTTAATATTTGCTTGAACGACGTTTTCAATGAATGTAAAATCTCTAGATGTTTCTCCGTCACCAAATATTGCTGGTGAGGTTTGCCTTAAAGCAGAAGTAATAAACTTAGGAATTACAGCTGCGTATGCATTAGTTGGAGACTGTTTAGGACCAAAAACATTGAAGTACCTCAAACCAGTAGAGTGTAGTCCATAAGTTTTACTGAAAATTTCAGCATATAACTCATTAACTAACTTAGTAACTGCATATGGAGAAAGCGGTTTACCTTCAATACCCTCTACCTTTGGTAGACTAGCACTATCACCATAGGTACTACTTGATGCTGCATATACAAACCGTTTTAAAGTATTGGATTCTTTTGCGGCAGTTAACATATTCACAAATCCACTAATATTTACATTGTTGGAAGTAATAGGATCAGCAATACTTCTAGGAACACTTCCTAATGCCGCTTGATGAGAAATATAGTTTATCCCCTCAACTGCTTTTTTACAAGTATCAAAATCTCTTATATCCCCTTCAATAAATTCAAAGTTTTTAAACTGTACGAAATCATTTATATTTTCGTAATATCCATTCGAAAGATTATCAAGAACTCTAACATGCCCGGCATTATACTTTAACAGGTATTCAACCAAATTTGAACCAATAAAACCTGCGCCTCCTGTTATTAAAAAAGAATAATTTGATAAATCAATATCGTGATAAGTAGTGTTATAAAGTTGCTCGTTAAACATATATTATAGTCTTGAATCTACTATTTCTTTGGGAAGTATTCCTTTAACATCATATACTACTCCAGTTGGAGCAAATGATCGGACATCTAAATCTAAAAATTCTTTATGTGCAACTGCTAAAATAACTGCTGCGTATTGACCATTAGGTAATTCACTAAATACATCAATATTATATTCGTGCTTTATTTCATTTGGATCCACCCATGGGTCATAAATATGCACTTTAATATCAAAGTTGATTAGCTCGTTATAAATATCAATTACTCGAGTATTACGTACATCTGGACAGTCCTCTTTAAAAGTAAAACCTAGTAACAGTACTTCTGAACCAATCACCTTTAAATCCTTTCTCATCATTAATTTTACGACCTCAGTAGCCACATGTTTTCCCATAGAATCATTTAGTCTTCTACCAGCCAAAATGATTTCTGGATGATAGCCAACTTCCTGAGCTTTTTGGGCCAAATAATAAGGATCCACACCAATACAATGTCCACCAACTAAACCAGGTTTGAATTTTAAAAAGTTCCATTTAGTACCTGCTGCTTCTAATACCTCATTAGTATCAATACCAATCAGATTGAATATTTTACTTAATTCATTGACAAAAGCTATATTAATGTCTCGCTGTGAGTTTTCAATTACTTTAGCAGCTTCGGCTACTTTAATACTAGGAGCCTTATGAGTTCCTGCTGTAATAACAGATTTATACAAGTCGTCAACTATTGTAGCGATTTCAGGTGTAGAACCACTAGTAACTTTTAGAATTTTGGTTACTGTATGTTCTTTATCTCCTGGATTAATTCGCTCTGGAGAGTATCCACAATAAAAATCTATATTGTACTTTAATCCACTTTCTTTTTCAAGTACAGGGGCCATTTCATCTTCAGTAACACCAGGATAAACAGTAGATTCATAGATAACAATATCTCCTTTGTCAAGAAAGGAGGCAATTGTTTCAGTAGCCTTAATCATGGGAGTTAATACTGGTCGATTATGTTTATCGGTTGGAGTTGGAACCGTAACAATGTATATGTTACAATTTTTTAGAACGTCCTTTTTTGTTGTGATGAATAAACCTAATTTTTTAGAATTATCGACATCCAATACAGAGTTTAATAATTGATCTTCTATCTCCAATGTTGAATCATGTCCTTTATTTAATTCATTAACCCTTTGATTATTAATGTCAAAGCCGATTACCTTATATTTTTTAGCAAAAGCTACAGACAAAGGTAACCCAACATAACCTAGTCCAATAATTGCAATTTTATAATCTTTATGTTTCATTAGATAATTACTAAATATAATTCTGAATAATATGTTTGGCTATGGATATCGATGCTGTTGCACCAGGTGAAGGTGCATTAAGCACATGTATTTGATTATTTTCTTTAATAATATTAAAATCCATAATTAACTCCCCTTGGGGGCTGATTGCTTGAGCCCTAACTCCTGCAGTTCCTCCCTTTACGAACATATACTCTTCAACTTCTGGAATTAGCTTTTTTGCTTTTGCTACAAAAGCGCTCTTTGATAAAGAACTTAAAAATTCGCCCATAGCAAAACTGGCGTTCTTAGCAAAAAAATTAAGGAAGCCTTTGTATGTCAAAGAATCAAAAGTATCAGTTAAAGAAAAATCAGTGTTTTTATACCCCTCTCTTTTTAATGCCAATACTGCATTTGGCCCAACTTCTCTGCCTCCATTGATCATTCTTGTAAAATGAACTCCCAAAAAAGGATATTTTGGATCAGGAACTGGATAAATCAAGTGATTAACCAAGTGCTTATATTCATCAGCAATGTGCATATACTCTCCTCTAAATGGAACAATTTTAATTGGACTCTTTTTTAATGTCAAATTAGAATAAGTTCTGTCAGAGAATAATCCTGAACAGTTAATAACCAAATCAAATGCTTGTTCATTTTTTTCTGATTTCAATATAATTGAGTTTTCATTTGAAGAAGTAAGCCCTAGCACTTTATTATTTGTATAAATTGTGCCTCCACAATTTATAATATTATTAGCCATTACGTCCATCACCTGCTTATAATCAACAATTCCTTCTTCTGGCACCAAAAGTGCTTTTTTGGCACTTACATTTGGTTCACGCTGCTTAAGCTCATCGTGATTAAGAAATTTCATTCCTTTTAATCCATTTTTTTCTCCGCGATCAGCTAGGTTATTCAATAAACCTATCTCTCTATCATCTGAGGCAACAACAATCTTCCCACAAACTTCGTGATTGATATGGTTTTTTTCACAAAAAGAAATCATCTCACGAATTCCATCTACGGCTAACTTTGCTTTAAGAGATCCCGGCTGGTAATATAAACCACAATGAAGCACACCACTATTATTACCTGATTGATGCTTTCCTGGACCATCTTCTTTTTCAAAAATGGTAACTTTAAAATTAGGATGTGAAATACTCAATTCATAGCCTATTGCTAATCCTAATATACCACCACCAATAATTGCAACTTCTTTCATATATTATTCTCTAAAATAACGCACAAAACTGCGCACATTTAACCTATTTTTCAACCTTTTCTGATAACCCATAATTAAAAAATCAAACATATAAAGTGATTGATTTTCAAGTTATTAATGATTTAAGACTATTTGTAAATTCCTAATATTAGTGTGGACCACACTAATCCAAGTCCTACGCAACCATCTTCCTATATAACTGTCCAAAAATCAAATATAACACAGTTAAGAATCCTGCTAAGAATCCGCCCAATATTAGTGATTTTAACCTTCCAACTTTTTCTTTTTCTAAAGGCAAAATAGGGCGGTCTATTAATTGTACGAGTGGCGTTTCTTTTCTTAAACTTACTTTAGACAGTTCCAATTGTGTAACCAACTGA
>NZ_JBMOGV010000083.1:0-9863 GCF_049318185.1 Flavobacterium sp.
GATATTAGTACCTAATACTATAGGGGTTTGGAGTGTAAAATCAAAAGTCGCACTGCCACTTCCTAAACTGCTTTCACATAAGGGTAAGTTTGGTGGTTGGACGGGGGTGAGACCACAAGATGTTAAACCTAATGTAAAAGAAAAAACAGAAACACAACCACTAGATCCATTATCAGTTAAAGAAACAAAAATTTGTTCAAGATTTGTTCCAGGATAATTAGATGCGTTAGAAATTGGAGAAATTAATTGTTGTGCATCAGAAAGAGAATGATGAAAATCAACCTCAAAGTCGCTGGGATTTATACCAGTACCATTAAATATGTTGGCAACGGCATTATTTAAATTAAAATTTGGCAAGTTATTGCACTGGCTCATATTCACAGGTAAATTAATAGCTGGTGGAGTATAATAGGAAACAGCAGCTGTAGCTGTAGCATTAGCAACACAACCTGGTTTATTAACAACAACAGTATAAGTTCCTGCTTGAGTAACATTTATTGATTGAGTATTACCAGTAATTGGTCCTGTAATAGATGAAGACCATTGATAAGAAGTAGCACCCGCAATAGTAGCTGTTAATGTGGTTTGACTGCCAGGACAAATCACTTGATTTGCTAGGGAAAGTGGACAAATTATGTTACAATCTGTAGATCCCGCTCCTCCTTGACCAGCATTAGTCTGAGTCACAGTTATGCTTCCTGGTTCATCTTCATAATTAGTTAGTAATATAACATAAAACTCTCCTGCTAGAGCATTAGTAATAGTGAAATTTTCAATGGTAGCAATGGAATAACCACAGCTGATACTTGTTCCAGGATTTAGAGAGGTAGGCCCACAAACAGGTGCAGAAAAAGGTCCCCAACAAATATAATCAACATCAATCCCTACACCACTGTTATTGGTTTGAGATATTTGAAATGTTATTTCACCAGGATTATCTATCTGCATAAAAAACCAAGCTGGGTTTTTCTGTGTTAATAAACACTCATAATCAACATCTTGAACTGCAGTGGTTCCTGTTGAGTTTTGAAAGGTTAAACCAGCTCCTCCAGCACAAAATGGATCAGCTGAAGCACAGTTTGCACCTTGCGAAAAAACTATATTGTTTGATAATAAACTAAATAAAAGACAGAAATAAATATTTTTCATTTTGAATAGTAATTTAGAGTTGCGAAATTTACATATTTTTAGGAATTAATTTTGTAATAAAATCAAAAAAAATCAAATATTAACACTATACCAAAAGATTAATATTTATTATTTATCTTTGACATTTTAAAATAAGAACCCAAATTAATAAATAATTTGATGATAAATCAGGATGAAATAGGTGAAAATCACATCGCTACCAACGCAGAAAATCCCATTAGAAACGATGCTTTTGAATTAACCGATGATAGAAAAATAGAACTCATAAAAAAAAATGTTGAAGACATTCTAAACACTCTAGGAATGGATTTAACAGATGACAGTCTGAAAGGTACCCCAAATAGAGTTGCTAAAATGTTTGTGAAAGAAATTTTTGGTGGACTTAATCCTGTTAAAAAACCAAATTCTTCAACTTTTAAAAATAATTATAAGTATGGAGAAATGCTAGTAGAAAAAAATATCACATTATATTCTACTTGTGAACATCATTTATTGCCAATTATTGGAAGAGCTCATATAGGCTATATTTCTAATGGAACAGTCGTTGGACTATCTAAAATGAATAGAATTGTTGATTATTTTGCCAAAAGACCACAAGTTCAAGAAAGACTAACAATGCAGATTGTTCAAGAGTTACAAAAAGTTTTAAACACTGATGATGTAGCTTGTGTAATAGATGCAAAACACCTTTGTGTTAATTCAAGAGGTATCCGTGATATTGAAAGTAGCACAGTTACTTCTGAATTTGGTGGAAAATTTAAAGATGGAAAAACTAGAAGAGAATTTCTTGATTACATCAAATTAGATACTAAATTTTAATTTAGTCATTCTATAATTATCCCATAAAAACCATGGAAATTTACAAAACTAATTCTCTAAAAATATACAATACTCTTTCTGGAGAAAAAGAACTTTTTAAACCAGTTCATGAAGGAAATGTGGGGATGTATGTTTGTGGACCAACAGTTTATAGCAATGTACACTTAGGAAACGTGCGTACTTTCATGTCGTTTGATATGATTTTCAGATATCTTTTACATTTAGGGTATAAAGTGCGTTATGTTAGAAACATTACTGATGTTGGACATATTGTAGATGACGTGGATGATGGTGAAGATAAAATTGCCAAAAAAGCTCGTATGGAACAATTAGAACCCATGGAAATTGTGCAACGTTACACCGTTGATTTTCATGAAGTTTTAAATCAATTTAACTTTCTTTCACCTAGCATTGAACCAACAGCTACTGGTCATATTATTGAACAAATTGAAATTGTAAGTAAAATTATTGAAAAAGGATTTGCCTACGAAAAAAATGGTTCGGTTTATTTTGACATAGTAAAATTCAATAAAAACAATCACTACGGTAAATTGAGTGGCAGAAATATTGATGAAATGCTAGCTAATACTCGAGATACAGACGGACAAAGTGATAAAAAAAATCCTCAAGATTTTGCCCTTTGGAAAAAAGCTGAACCAGAACATATCATGCGTTGGCCTTCACCTTGGGGTGTTGGTTTTCCGGGTTGGCATCTTGAGTGTACAGCCATGAGTACTAAATATCTTGGCGAAACTTTTGACATTCACGGAGGTGGAATGGACTTGAAATTCCCTCATCACGAATGTGAAATTGCACAAAACGAAGCATGTACTGGCCATAGTCCAGTAAATTTTTGGATGCACGCCAACATGCTTACCTTGAATGGTAAAAAAATGTCCAAATCGACTGGAAATAATATTCTTCCAAACGAAATTTATACTGGTGGTAGTCCTTTTTTAAGTAAAACCTTCTCCCCTAATGTGGCTCGTTTCTTCATGATGCAAGCCCATTATAGAAGTATTTTAGATTTTACCAACGATGGAATTGTTGCGGCAGAAAAAGGGTTTAACAGACTAATCGAAGGCATCGATCTATTGAAAGATTTGAAACCAAATAGTTCCTCTTCGCTAGCTATCAATTCATGGAAAGAAAATTGTTATGATGCCATGAATGATGATTTCAATACTCCTATTTTGATTGCAAATTTATTTGAAGGTATTAAGTATGTGAATTTAGTCAATGACGGTAAAGAAACCTTGACTGCTGAAGATATTAAAATACTTTCAACAACTTTAAATTCATTTACTTTTGATATCATTGGTATTAAAAAAGAAAAAGAAAACATAAATAATTCTGATAAACTAGAAGGTGTAGTAGAACTACTTATCAATATGAGATTAGAAGCTCGAGCTAATAAAAACTTTGCTTTGTCAGACCAAATTCGTGATCAACTTTTAGCATTAGGGATAAATCTAAAAGATGGTAAAGAAGGGACTAGTTTTAGCATACAATAAATAAGCAATACTTGTGTTTAAAAAAATTATATTAGCACCATTATTAGCTGTAATCTATTTTTATAAAATCGTACTTTCTCCTTTACTACCAGCCACATGTCGTTTTGAACCTACCTGCTCCACTTATTTTATAGAAGCCTTAAAAATTCACGGACTTATGAAAGGATTTTATTTAGGCATAAAAAGAATTGCAAACTGTCATCCATGGGGAAAAAGTGGCTATGATCCCGTTCCCAAAAAAAAATGCAAACACTAAAGAAATCGTTAATTACTATTTCTTTTTAAACAAATAACTATTTTTACAAAATAGATAAAACCCAAAAAAAATAATACATATCATGATTTGGAATCCATCAGAAGGAATAAATATAGGTTTTTTTACTATTCGCTTTTATAGTTTAATGTTTGTTATCGCCTTTGGTTTAGGATGGTATATCATGAAACATATCTATAAAAGAGAAAACGAAACCATTGAAAAACTAGATACACTTTTTGTATGGACAGTTATAGCCACATTATTAGGCGCAAGATTAGGTCACGTATTTTTCTATCAATGGGATTATTTCAAAGACCACCCTTTAGAAATATTATTGCCTTTTAGGTTTGAACCTCAGTTTGAGTTTACGGGTTTTCAAGGTTTAGCTAGTCATGGTGCTGCTATTGCCATAATTATTGCCATGTATTTTTATAGTACCCGAGTAATAAAAAGACCCATACTTTGGGTTTTAGATAGAGTTGTAATCCCTGTAGCCTCTGGTGCTGTATTTGTTAGAATAGGAAATTTTTTCAATTCAGAAATTGTTGGAAAAATAACAAACTCTTCATTTGGTGTTCGATTTGTTAGAGATTATTATTCCTCCAAAGACGCAGTTAATATAACCAAATTGACCAATACAAATGATGCTTATCATGCTATAGTGCATAATCCACAATATGCTACTTTATTAGAAAAAGTCCCTACAAAACATCCAGCGCAGCTATATGAAGCCTTTTTATATGTGTTTGTATTTCTACTTCTTTTCTTTCTATACTGGCGGGCTAAAACAGCAGAAAAACAAGGCTTATTATTTGGCTATTTTTTAATTCTTCTATGGACTGTTCGCTTTTTGGTAGAATATGTAAAAGAAAGTCAAGGCGGTATTGAAGAAAGTTTCGGGCTATTATCTACAGGACAATGGCTCAGCATACCATTTATACTAGTTGGCGTCTATTTTGTTTTCACAGCAAAAAAACCAGTTGAGGATAGTATTTAAAATTAATTATATATTTGTTTAACCTTATTGGTGCAATCTATATTTCGGGACTTTTTTAATCTTCATTCACTTCATTATGCGATTTAGCATAGTTGTTCCATTTTTCAATACAAGCTGTCATATCTTGAGGCAGATCAGTATCAAAACGAATAAACTCTTTTGTTGTGGGATGTATAAAACCCAATGTTTTAGCATGTAAGGCTTGTCGAGGTAAAGTTTTAAAACAATTATCTATAAACTGTTTGTATTTGGTAAAAGTTGTTCCTTTCAAAATCAAATCACCACCATAACGAGCATCATTAAATAACGTGTGTCCAATGTGTTTCATGTGCACACGAATTTGGTGTGTTCTTCCTGTTTCTAGTTTGCAGGAAATCAAAGTTACATAGCCAAAACGCTCCAATACTTTGTAATGCGTAACTGCATGCTTCCCTATTTCTGGGTCAGCAAAAACAGCCATTTGCATTCTGTCTTTTACATGTCGGGCGATATTGCCTTCAATAGTTCCTGCTTCTTCTTTTACATTTCCCCAAACCAAAGCTATGTACTCGCGCTCCGAAGTTTTGTCCTCAAATTGTTTAGCCAAATGAGTCAAAGCAGCTTCTGTTTTGGCAATCACTAAAAGTCCTGAAGTATCTTTATCAATTCGATGCACTAAACCTGGTCTTTCACTTGAATTCATTGGTAAATTTTCAAAATGAAATGCCAAAGCATTGACCAAAGTTCCTGTGTAATTGCCATGACCTGGATGAACGACTAATCCTGGCGGTTTATTGATAACCAAAACAGCGTCATCTTCATAAACGATATCTAATGGAATATCTTCTGGATCGATTCTATTTTCAAATGGTGGATGAGTTAACATCACACGAACAATGTCAAAAGGTTTTACTCTATAATTTGATTTTACGGGAATATCATTTACCCAAATATTTCCTTTTTCAGCAGCTTGTTGAATTTTATTTCGTGTAGCATTTTCTAACAAAGACATTAAAAATTTATCCACACGCAATAAAGATTGTCCTTTTGTAGAAACAAATCGATGGTGTTCAAAAAATTCTTCTTCTAAATCAGGAAGATCATCGTTATGGCTCATTTACAGGTATAATTTGTGTAGTGTCAACAGCCGTTGAGTCAATAGTTTCCTCATAAGTAACTTTTCCATCACCTAAAACTAAATCTATTTTTGATGATTTTAAAACCTTATCTCCAGGTTTTAATTTTTTACCATTCATTCTCATTTCCAAAACCATATCTTTACCCAAATAAGGTTTATAGGTAATTGTACCTTCTAATAAACCAACTGATTCTAATGTTGGCACCGCTTGTCGATAAGTTTTCTCTACTAAGTCTGGCACAGAAACCATGGTGAATTTCTCGGCATTAATTTTTATATAAATCTTTCTTCCCTCTTTTACTTTTGCCCCAGCTTTTGGTTCTTGTTCTACTATAGTCAACTTTGGAAATTCGGGTCTGAAATCAACAGTATCTAAAATAATATAATCTAAATCAACAGCATCAAGTTTTTCTTCTGCTTGTTCTGCTGATAATTTACTTAAATCAGGAACAGTAATTTCTTGTCCGTGATGAGTCGTATAAGTTAGCCAATGAAAAAATAAATACGATATAGTGGCAATTATTGCTATAGCAACAAGAATTTGCAAAAAGAAAACTCGACTAGTTAGATACGAACGTAAACTCATAAAGAAAATAATTTATGCAAAGATATAAAAACCTAAAGTCAATTAGTTTCAAAAAAAATGATAATTTTGTTATTACTAAAACTAATCTAAATGAACGTAGCTGTAGTAATGGGTGGATATTCGGAGGAATCTGTAATATCATTACGAAGTGGGCAATTAATCCTAAACAATCTTGACAAAAATAAATACCAAACCTTTGAAATTCATATACTTAAAGAAGAATGGTATTGCTTACTAGCTGGTGTTAAATATCCTATTAATAAAGCTGACTTTACATTTATAAAAGATAATCAAACCATAAAATTTGATGTAGCTGTTAACACCGTTCATGGTACTCCGGGCGAAGATGGTCATCTACAAGCCTATTGGGAACTGATAGATTTGCCCTATTCTGGTTGTAATTACTACCAATCGAGCTTGACTTTTAACAAAAGAGATACCTTGTCGGTATTGTCAAAATTTAATATTCCTAAAGCCAATTCTATTTATATAACTAAAGGCGATGTCATTGATGGCAATAAAATAGTTGCTGAATTGGGTTTGCCATTTTTTGTAAAACCTAATCAATCAGGAAGTAGTTTAGGCATTTCGATGGTAAACTCGCTAAAGGATTTACCCAAGGCTCTAGACTTTGCCTTTGCTGAAGACAATGACATTTTAATTGAATCGTATTTGAAAGGTACTGAAGTATCTGTTGGCGTTTTAAACTTTAATGGAAAAACAACTGTATTAGGAATAACTGAAATAGTATCTCAAAATGCTTTCTTTGACTACGAAGCCAAATATTTAGGAAAATCGAGTGAAATAACTCCTGCTCGCATTTCAACTGAATTAGAAACATTAGTTATTGAAACCGCCAAAAAAGTATATGAGTCATTAGGAATGAAAGGTTTTTCTAGAACCGATTTTATTATTATGAATGGTATTCCACATTTTATTGAAATCAATACCAATCCAGGTTTATCTACACAAAGTATTTTTCCTCAGCAAGCTGCATATGCCAATATTAGTTTTTCTGATTTGTTGGATAACGAAATAACATTAGCATTACAAAAGAAACCTATTTGGAAGAAATAAAAAACCGACAACCGAAAACAGAAAACCGAAAACCGAAAACCGACAACCGACAACCGAAAACCGATAACAAAATGAAAAGAATAGCAGTGTTTCCAGGTTCATTTGACCCCATCACTTTAGGGCATTATGATATTATCAAAAGAGGTATTTCACTTTTTGATGAAGTAATTGTAGCCATTGGTATCAATGCTGACAAGAAATACATGTTCACGCAGGAAGAAAGAAAAAAATTTATTGAAGACGCTTTCAAAGACCAACCAAAAGTTAAGGTAATTACCTATGAAGGTTTGACAATTGATTTATGCCGAAAAATCAACGCCCATTTTATTTTACGTGGCCTAAGAAATCCTGCCGACTTTGAATTTGAAAAAGCCATTGCCCACACCAATAGAAAATTATCACAAATAGAAACCGTCTTCTTGCTCACGGCTTCCAAAACTTCCTATATCAGTTCCACCATTGTTCGTGATGTCATTAGAAACGGTGGCGATTATACGGTTTTGGTACCCGATACTGTTTTGGTAAAAAAAGAAAAGTAATATTATTTTTGATTTAACACTTTCTCCTCTTCAAATAACAATTTAATATTTTCATAGGAGTTTTTCAAAGCCTCTTTTACTTGTTCTGGATTGAGCCAAGCCACTTTCTCTATACCTTCATTGTCTTGGGGTGTTAGTGTTCCTTCAAAATCAGTATGCATTTCAAACCAATGGGTAATCTTTAATTTATATTTCCCATTACGTTTAAAAATGTGATAGGTTTTTTGAAGTTTGTGACTAATGACTAAATTTATTACACCTGTTTCTTCTTCTACTTCGCGTATTGCCGTTTGTTCAATTTCTTCTCCTTTTTCTATTCCGCCTTTGGGTAAATCCCATTTTCCGTTTCTAAAAATGAACAAAACGTCGCCATTTTTATTGTACACTAATCCACCACCTGCTTTACAAACAGGTATTTTTTCTTTTACTTTATTAAGTATTTCTTTTTCATCAGGATAGTATAAATAAGCTTTTTGAATTTTATTTTGAAACATTTTGATAATGACTTGTTCAATATCAACACTTTCCAATAAAAATAATTGAAAATCGGTTTCTTTAGCGATTTCATTGGTTAAAAAAAATGGTTTGTCGTTGACAAAAACTTTATACATTTGTACTATGATTTTTAATAAAGACACAGCCGAAAAAACAGCCGAATTGCTTTTACAAATTAATGCAATTAAATTGAATCCTAAAAATCCTTTTACATGGGCTTCAGGTTGGCACTCTCCAATTTACTGCGACAACCGATTAATACTGTCTTTCCCAGCGATAAGAAATTTTGTTCGAGAAGAATTTTCCAAGAATATTGAAAAAAAATTTGGTAAACCAGACGTCATTGCTGGTGTAGCAACGGGTGCCATTGGCATTGGAATGCTTGTTGCCGAACATATGGGTTTGCCTTTTGTATACGTTCGACCAGAACCAAAAAAACACGGAAGACAAAACCAAGTGGAAGGGTTTCTGCAAAAAGGACAAAATGTAGTGGTTGTTGAAGATTTAATTAGTACTGGAAACAGCAGTTTATTAGCAGTAGAAGCTTTGAAAGAAGCCGGTGCTAATGTTAAAGGCATGGTTGCTATTTTCACTTATGGTTTTGATGTCGCTACTGAAAATTTCAAAAAAGCCGACGTAGAATTAAATACATTAGCCGATTACGAACATTTATTGCATCTTGCTGTTGCAAAAAATTATATTACCGAAAAAGAAATAAAAACATTGAAAGAATGGAGAGAAAGTCCTTCGACGTGGAATGTCTAATTAGAAATAAGAACTAAGAATCTAGAAGCAAGAAAACATAATGAAATATGAATCTTTTTTCTTTCTTCGTGCCTCTTAAAAAAACAAAAAAACTATGAACCTAGAAAGCCCAAAAGTTACCGTTGCACAATCAGCTGAATATATGTATAATGCTTTATCTGATGTGAAAAATTATGAAAAATTAATGCCCGAAAATATTGCCAAGTTTGAAGTCTTGGGCGATGATCTTTTTAATTTTGGCTTAAGTGGAATGCCCGAAATCAAACTGAGATTAAAGGAAGGAGTTCCTTATTCGAAAATAAACCTTGCTGAAGCTAGCGATAAAATACCGTTTTCTTTAACGGCAACTATTAGCAGTAATTCTGAAACTTCATGTGATGTTCAATTACATTTTGAAGGCGAATTTAATCTCATGATGGGGATGTTGGTTAAAGGTCCAATCACTAAGTTTATAGAGACTTTGGCGGAGAATATGAATAAGCTGTAAGAAGAAAATAAAGCATAAAGAAAAAACTAAAAGCTGCCTAAGGGTAGTTTTTTTATTTCACG
>NZ_JBMOGV010000084.1:0-9782 GCF_049318185.1 Flavobacterium sp.
GTTTTGTCAAGAGTTGCGGATGTTTATGAAAAATATAAAGAAGACAAAAACGTAAAGTTTATTTTCCAATCATACGACATTCAATCGATGCAAAAAACAATTGACTTGAAAGATAGTTTGGCTATCCCTTTGGATAGATATTGTACATTTATTCACCCCAGTTGTATGATTGCTCGAAGTGCTA
Source organism: Flavobacterium sp. (assembly GCF_049318185.1). Classification (GTDB taxonomy): domain Bacteria; phylum Bacteroidota; class Bacteroidia; order Flavobacteriales; family Flavobacteriaceae; genus Flavobacterium. The sequence goes on from NZ_JBMOGV010000084.1 coordinate 185, forward strand.
GTATTGGTATTGGAACAGTTATATTAGCGCATTCAGTTGTCAATCCAAAAGCAAAAGTGGGACAATTTAATTCTTTTATGAGTGGCGTAACTATAGGCCATGATGCAGTAGTTGGAAATTATAATTTGGTTGCAACTCAAGCTATTGTAGCCAATATAGTTATGGGTGATAGAAATTTTATTGGAATCAATACAACAACAAATAATAAAATTACAATAGGTGATGATTGTATGATTGGTATGGCTTCTAATGTAGTTAAAGATATTCCATCAGGAACAAAGTGTTTTGGAAATCCAACAAAAGCAGTTGATACGCCAAAAAGATTAAGGTAAATATATTCTTAATAATAGAAAAATAGTTTTTTTAAAAGTATAAAATGAGTGATATTAAAGTTTCTATTTGTTGCCAAGCTTATAATCATGAACACTACATTAGGCAATGTTTAGATGGTTTTATGTTGCAAAAATGTGATTTCATTTTTGAAGTTTTAATTCATGACGATGCATCAAAAGATAAAACGGCAAGTATTATAAAAGAATACGAAACTAAATATCCGGGTATTGTGAAACCGATTTATCAATCTGAAAATCAGTTTTCAAAAGGTGTAAAGCCAACATTTGCATTTAATATTCCAAGAGTAAAAGGTCAGTATATTGCAATGTGTGAAGGTGATGACTACTGGATTGACCCATTAAAATTACAAAAACAAGTTGATTTTTTGGAACAAAATAAAGAATACAGTTTGTGTTTTCATGATGCAAATTTTTTATATACTAATAAATCTATAAAAAAGTTTAGTCAAAAATATTCCTTTTTACAATCTAGGTCAGATTACACAAGGAAAGATTTATTTAAGTATAAATGGTTTATTCCTACTGCAAGTGTAGTTTTTAGAAATCAGTCTATGGACTTAAGTTATTTTAGAAATATTTATTCTGGTGACTCAACTTTATATTTACTACTTTCTAAAATAGGGAAATTTAAATATTTATCTGATTGCATGTCTGTTTATAGAATTACAAATCAAGGGGTTGGTACTATAGTAAATAAGCCAGAATATCGATTGAATGATCTAAGAAAGTGGTTGTTGTTGGTTGAGCCTTATGAAAAAAAATTTATTTATAGAGCTATTTGTGGAAGACATAAATTACTCTTATTTTCGAGTATTAAAAGTAAAAGTTTTTTGCTAATCATTGCTAGTATAAAAAATATTTTATTAGCATTCCTAAACTATATTTACTTCAGTTTTACCTATTATTTTTACACAAAAAAAACAACTTTTTAAATGTTTTTAAATTTTTAGTAGATTGTAAAATATTTAGCTATAAAAGCAGAAAATATATCTAAGTAATACCGATTGAGACAACAGGAGTCGTGAGTTTTTAATAGCACTTACCTTTAAAAGACAAATGAGGTTGAATTGATTTAAGTGGGTATTCATTTAATAATTTGAAATTAACAAGCATCATAATTTTACTTAAATAATATACAATGTTGAACGAAAGACAGTTATGGACTGAAGAAATTGTTTCAGAGAAATCTTTATTTTCAGTTAATCTTAGGGAAGTATGGCTTTATAGGGATTTATTGTTTTTATTAGTAAAGCGAGATTTCATCGTTTTTTATAAACAAACTATATTAGGGCCTATTTGGTTTTTTATTCAGCCCATATTGACTACCATAATCTATGTTATCATTTTCGGTCAGGTGGCAAAGTTGTCTACTGATGGTTTACCACAAATGGCTTTTTATTTATCGGGGGTTACTATTTGGAGTTATTTTTCTGATGTTTTAAATAAAACAGCCACTGTTTTTCAGAGTAATGCTTCTATTTTTGGTAAAGTCTATTTCCCTAGATTAATCATGCCCCTAGCTATAGTATTCTCTGGATTGATGAAGTTTTTGGTTCAATTCACCTTATTTGTCTGTGTGGTACTCTATTTTACCTTCGTAAAAGAAACTATTCATCCTAATTTATGGATTTTAATTACTCCTGTTTTATTGCTTCTCATGGCCGCTTTTGCTCTAGGATTAGGCATGATTTTTTCTTCTATGACTACGAAGTATAAGGATCTTAACATGTTGCTCTCTTTTGGGGTTCAACTTTTTATGTATGTCACTCCTGTAGTTTATACTGTAACATCAATACCCTCTCAATATAAATTTATTGTACATTATAATCCTCTAACTAGTATTTTTGAGTGTTTTCGTTACGGATATCTGGGTGCAGGTCATTTTCAACCACTAACCTTAGTGTATAGTGCTATATCTATTTTTGTTTTACTTGCGGTTGGTGTTCTTATTTTTAACAAGGTTGAAAAAAGTTTTATGGATACAGTATAATATTTATGAATTATCAATTATCAATTATCAATTATCAATTATCAAGATATTATTAATTTACAATACTAAATAATGAGTCAGTTAGCAATAAAGACAGAAAATATTTCCAAACAATACCGATTGGGAAAAGTAGGTACAGGCACACTTAGTCATGACTTGAATCGTTTATGGTATAAGGTTCGTGGTTTAGAAGATCCTTATGTAAAAATTGGAGAAGCCAATGACAGGAGTATGAAAGGAGAAAGTGATTACGTTTGGTCTTTGCGAGATATTAATTTTGAAATTGAACAAGGCGATTCTGTTGGGATTATTGGTCGCAATGGTGCCGGAAAGAGTACTTTATTGAAGTTATTAAGTAAGGTAACCAAACCTACAACAGGAGGTTTTAAAGTGAATGGTAGGATTGCCTCTTTACTTGAAGTAGGAACCGGATTTAACCCTGAAATGACCGGACGAGAAAACATTTATTTGAATGGCGCTATCTTAGGTATGAGACGGGCTGAAATTACTAGAAAATTAGATGAAATAATTGATTTTTCAGGTGTTGAACGTTATATAGATACTCCGGTTAAACGTTATTCTTCAGGAATGTATGTGAGACTAGCTTTTGCTGTTGCTGCTCATTTAGAAAGTGAAATTTTGATTGTAGATGAGGTATTAGCCGTTGGCGATGCCGAGTTTCAAAAAAAATGTTTAGGCAAAATGGGGGAAGTGAGCAAAGGAGAGGGGAGAACGGTTTTGTTCGTGAGTCATAATTTACAGGCTGTTTCTAGTTTAACAACAAAGAGCTTAGTTTTAGAAAAGGGTTCGCTAGAATTTGATGGTCCAACTTATAATGCTATTGATTTTTATTTAAACGGAAATGAATTTTCAACAAAATATATTGGTAATCAACCGATATCAATTCCTCATGTTCGTGAGGTTGAAGTATTAACTTCAAATCCAGGAGGAATACATAGTTTTGGTAAAGAACTAAGAATTAGATTTAAATTATATACTCCTTTAAAGATAGAATCTGCAGCATTATCTTATCAAATTATAAATTATAAAGGATTACCAGTTTTACATATTTTGAATCTTTCTGAAGAACAAGATTTTGGAAAAAATCCAGGGGAATATGAATTAACTTCAATCATGCCTAAATGTAATTTATATCCTGGAAAATATTCATTAATTATACATTTTGCCGATAGAAAAACAAAAAAAAAATATGAAACTATTAGTGAACAATGTTATTTTGAAGTCCAAAAATTTGGTGTTTTAAGAGAATATTATTGGTATCCAGATCATGCTGTATATGTAGAAGAAAATAAATGGGAAATCAAATAATAAATCTAATAATATATGTATGGAAAAATCATTAAATTTTTATAATAATTTTGATAAAAAATTAATAGATGATTACGTTCTAGGAAATCCTAGAATTGAGAGAGGTATTTTAACATTATCTTCATTTATACCAGAGAAGGCAAAATCTATATTGGAAATTGGTTGTGGGATTGGATGGAGTAGTTATGAGTTTTCGAATTGTTTTAGAGATGCTAAAATAAATGGTATAGACTTAAGTCCAGTCTTAATTAAAACTGCAGAAAAACTTTTTCAAAATGACAATTTAACTTTTGAGGTATTCGATGTAACGAAAGAACTTCCAATTAATAAATATGATGCAGTTGTAATGATCGATGTTTATGAACATATTCCTAGAGAAAATCGAAATGCTTTTAATAAATCACTAGCATTGTTAATTAATAATCAAGGAAGATTAATTATAGCATGCCCAACTAAGTATCACCAAAAATGGTTAAAAGAAAATTATCCTGAGGGTTTACAACCTGTTGATGAAGATATTGATAGCCAGGTAGTGTTAGAAATAGCCAAAGATATAAAAGGAGAAGTTGTGTATTATAGTTATCAAAATATTTGGAATAGTTTTGATTACTTATATGCTGTTATTGAAATTAATCCTCAATATGGCTCGAAAAATCAATTAGTATGTAATACTAACATAATTTTAGAAAATAAAGAATTAAGAATTGAAAGAGTTAACAAGAAATTAAATTTAAATTATCCAAAATTTAAAAGAGAAAACTCAATAGCTAACTTAGTGAAAAATATAGTTAGTTTTAAAAAATTTCTTAGATAAAAATTGATTCAGAATCAAAAAAAAATAAATTAAATTATGGTTTTGAAAAAGAACATTGCAATTGCCACGATTAGTAAAAATGCTTATTCAGAAACGTTTATTAACGCTCAAATTGAACTTTTGCCTGCAAAATTAGTTTTGTATGGTGGTTGGTTACCTCTTTTTTATGGGGATAACATTCCTATTAATGATAAGTATAGAGCCAAGTTAAATCAATTGTTTAAATTGATTTTTAATAAAACTATTTTTAGCACTACTCCTGATTTTGTGAATGTTTTAAAAAAACATAAAATAGATTTTGTTTTAGCTCAATATGGGCCAGCAGGTGCTGCATTAATGGATATATGTAATAAGGCAAATGTTTCTTTAATTGTACATTTTCATGGGTTTGATGCCAGCGAAAAAGATACCTTAAGCTATTATGAAAAGGATTACCAGAGAATGTTTGTAGAAGCAAAAAAAATTATCGCCGTTTCACAGTCCATGAAAGCAAAATTAATTTCATTAGGTTGTGCAGAAGATAAGATTGCCTTAATAACCTACGGTCCGAATGCTATTTTTTTTGAAAATGAACCCAAATACAACTCAAACACTTTTTTTGCGATAGGTCGTTTTGTAGATAAAAAAGCACCTTATCTCACTTTGATGGCTTTTTATGAAGTCCTTAAAGAATTTCCGGAAGCCAAATTAAAAATGGCAGGTTCTGGAGTGCTTTTAAATACCTGTAAAAATATGGTGAAAGCATGGAATATTCAGGACAGTGTAATTTTTTTAGGGATAATTAAACCAGAACAAACAAGATTGGAAATGCAAAATTCTCTGGCATTTGTACAACATTCGGTTATAGCCGATAACGGCGATAGCGAAGGAACGCCTGTAGCAGTATTAGAAGCTCAGGCAGCTGCATTGCCTGTTATTGCTACTTATCATGCTGGTATACCAGATGTAGTTATTAATAATGAAACAGGTTTTCTGGTAAAAGAAACAGATGTCATTGCCATGAAAGACGCTATGATAAAAGTAATTAGTAACAAAGATTTGGCGAAAAAGATGGGAGTAAAAGGAAGGGAGCGTATAAAAAAAGAGTTCACTATGGATAATTATATTAACAAGTTAAGAGTTATTTTAAATGAATGATAATCAACTAGTTTCCATAATAATTCCCACTTACAACCGAGCTCATTTAATTGAAGAAACATTAGATAGCGTATTAGCTCAGACTTATACCAATTGGGAATGTATTATAGTAGAAGATGGTTCAAACGATAAAACGGTTCAAGTAATAGAAATTTTTATTTCAAAAGACAATCGATTTAAATTATTGTATAGAAATAGAGATCCTAAAGGCGCACCTACATGTAGAAATATTGGGTTAGAACTTGCAAAAGGTGATTATATAGTTTATTTAGACTCTGACGATTTGTTAGCGCCATTCTGTCTAGAACAAAGAGTCTCTTTATTTAATCAAAATCAATCTTGTCATTTTCTGGTTTTTAAAAATATTTTGTTCCAAGAAGAGTCGATAGAAAAAGGATTTTACTGGAATATTGATACCGATGAAGATGACTTATCCCGTTTTTTGAGAATGGATGCATTATGGCAAACTTCAGGGCCTATTTATAAAAAGGAGTTTTTAATTAAAATGGGGGGGTTTGATGAGAATTTGTTATTTTGGCAAGATTATGATCTTCATCTTAGGTGTTTATTATTGAAAGGAATATATCTCAAATTTTTTGATTTGCCTGTAGATGTTTATATCAGAGATGGAAGAAAAGATACCATTAGCAGAAGTATATCTTTTACGGGTGATATTAAAATTCTAGAAAAAAGAATAAATTTTTATTATGAAATATTGAATGAATATCATCTTAAATTAAGTAATGAACATTTAAATTCTTTATTTTCAATTCTATATTTTTTTTCATCACAATATACAGTTAGGCATGGAAAATATTTAACATTTTTAAAACATTGGATTAAAATAAATCGATTTAATAGAAATTCATTTTCAATTTATAAAAGTTTAATAAATGTTTTATTACTAAAATTATCTTCTCGATTTTCCTTTTTTTTGAAAATTTCTGATATCTATTTAAAAAATAATTCAAAAAGAATACCTGATTATTATGTTCTTAGAAAAAGTAATTTAGGTAAAATTGAATTTAATGATTGTATAATTTAACTTAAGGATTATAAACTAATTTATGAAAACCGTTGTATTTACTCTATGTTCCAATAATTATTTAGCTCATGCAAAAACCTTAGGTGATTCCATACGAGAAATGTGTCCTGAAACAGATTTTATCATTGGTTTGGTTGATGATTTTGATCCAGCTATTGATTATACTTTTTTTAGCCCTTACGAAATAATTAAATACGACCAAATTGGTTTTGATTGTTTTGAGGACATGTTATCAAAATACAATATTATTGAGTTTAATACTGCAGTTAAGCCTTATTATTTTGGATACTTATTTCAAAAATATGGTGCTGAAACTAAAATATATTATGTAGATCCAGATATAGTTTTTTATAAAAATATGGACGTCCTAAATGGTATTTTGGATAAGCACGCTGTTGTATTAACTCCCATGTTAACTAAGCCAAACGACGAGGTAACTACTGATGAATTGGTAGCAATGCGTCATGGGATGTATAATTTGGGCTTTATAGGCGCAAGATATTGTGAAGAAACGTTACAATTTATGAAGTGGTGGCAGCAAAGATTGCGACATCATTGCGTTATTGACAAGCCAAGAGGTTTGTTTGTTGATCAAAAATGGATAGATATTGCTCCCTTATTTTTTGAAGGAATATATATTTTTAAGCATTTAGGATATAATATGGCTTGGTGGAATTTTGCAGAAAGAAGATTAAAAACTCTAAACAATGACTACTTTGTGAATGACACTTCACAAGAATTAGTATTTTTTCATTTTAGTGGTTATAAAATAGGTAGTCTTTATTATACTGGGCGAGTTGAAAAAAAAGAATACCTTTTAGAAACTTTACCAGAGCTTCAAATTCTTTTTGCTGATTATTCTGAAAGATTAAAAAAAAATAACGTTGAGAAATTATCAGTTGTAAAGCCATTATTGAACTTTGCCTCCTTTAAAAAGAATCCTAAAAAGAGTTTAATTAAAAGAGTAAAGTCAAGACTTTTTAAAAGATAAATGGAATTGGTGGAATAATATAAGATATTTAAAAAAGCTTAATGTCAAGTACTAAATTTGGAGTTTCTATTGTAATATGCACTTTTAATGGTAAGTATAGATTGCCAAATGTTTTAAGTTCTATAACAAGACAAGAACCTTCGGTTTTATATGATTTTGAATTGATTATTGTAGATAATTTGTCCACTGATGCAACTGCTATATTTTGCAACGACTATTTATCCCAAGCAGCAATTTATTTTCCATGGAAAATAGTAACAGAACAAACACCTGGATTAAATCATGCTCGATTAAAAGGATTGAAAGAAGCCCAACATGAGTTTGTTTTATTTTGTGATGATGATAATGTGCTGTCCGATAATTATCTAAATGTGGCTTCAGAAATTCTACTATCAAATTCAGCAATAGGTGCATTAGGAGGATGTGGAATTCCAGTTTTTGATGCTGAAAAACCAGAGTGGTTTGATCGCTATAGTTATAGTTTTGCAGCAGGCGCTCAAGCTTCGCAAGATGGATTTATGACAAAATATCCCTCAGAATTATATGGAGCAGGTACTTTTTTTAGAAAATCACCCTTACTTGAATTATTTAATAAAGGTTTTAAAACTATTATGTCAGACCGAAAAGGTAATACACTTGCTTCAGGTGGTGATGTAGAGTGGTGTTATTTAATTCAGTTATTAGGGTATAAGCTTTATTACGACCATAGATTGGTTTTTGGGCATCATATGCCTCAGCAAAGGATGCATTGGGAGTATTATTTACGACTAAAAAAAGGCATTTCTACTGGTGTGTGCAATTTGCTTCCCTATGGTTGTTTATTTAGAAATCGTAAAATGTCTCCTATTTTATATTTTACAACTTGGTTTGCTAAAATGATTTTCGCTCTTTTGATTTATTTCAAGCTTAGGATACATGCTTTTGTAGCAGTAAAATCAAATACTATTGAGCAAGAATTAGCAATAACTATTTGGAAGGAAAAACTATTTTCTTATTGGCGCAATAGTATTCAATCTCATAAACATTTCATCCATTTGAAAAATTATTTTTAATGCCCTATTTTACCGTTATTATACCTTCTTATAATCGAGGTCATATCATTGTTAGGGCTATTGAATCTGTTTTAAATCAAACCTATTCTGATTTTGAAATCATTGTTGTTGATGATGGTAGTATTGATGATACGCGTACTGTTATTTCATTACAAAATGACCCTAGAATCTCTTATTTTTTTCAACAAAATAAGGGAGTATGTACGGCAAGAAACTTAGGAGCTTTACAAGCTAAAGGAGACTATTTAGTTTTCTTAGATAGCGATGATTACGTTGCTAAGGAATGGTTGATGGATTTTTATCATGCAATTAGTGAAAAAGCTCCTGCAATTGTAAGATGTAGAAAAGCTGATGAAAATATTATTGATAATAATAGCTACCAAGGTTTTTTAGCTGGTTCCTTTGCTATTCGAAAAGAAGTTTTTTATAAGGTTGGAATGTATGATGAAAACTTACATTATGGCGAAAACACCGAATTAAAGTGGAGGATTGATTTTGGTAAATACACTACTATTATAATTAATAAACAAAATTTATTTTATGATGCCACTTTCAGTTTAGGGGGTGGAAACAAAGAAAATAAGATTCGTTTTTTTTATTATGTTATTGAGAAACATCAAACTTATTTCAATAAAAATACGTTCTTAAGTCAATTATTGTATCAGGTTACGGGTGTTACTTGTTTTCAATTAGGAAGAGTTAAAGAAGGAATGCGATTGTTGTGGTTAGGCTATTTAAAAAATCCTCTTAAACTTAAAGCTTTAGGAAGAGTTATTTTTTATAGTTTTAAACTACTAAATTTTAAAAGAACCTAAGTTTTATAAAAGGGTATAATAAAAAAATTAGATGAATAATAATAAACAAAAAATAGCCGTAGTAATAGTTAC
>NZ_JBMOGV010000085.1:0-9683 GCF_049318185.1 Flavobacterium sp.
CTAAAGGATGCAAAAATAATGGGACTTGTGGCACCGATAGCTGCAACAAATTAACCGTTTTCGATTGGCTAGCCAACATGAGTTTGCCGAATGGCGAAACTCCTTTTGACTGTATTGAAGTGCGTTTTAAAAACGGAAGAAAAGAATTTTATCGCAATACCGAAAAACTAACATTAAGCATAGGTGATGTCGTTGCTACAGAGGCTTCTCCTGGTCATGACGTTGGTATTGTTACGCTTACAGGCGAATTAGTAAAAATTCAAATGAAGAAAAAAGGGGTAAATCACACCAGTAATGAAATTACAAAAATTTACCGAAAAGCATCTCAAAGAGACATTGATATTTGGAGCGATTCTCGTGATAAAGAAGAGCCGATGAAAGTAAAAGCACGAGAATTGGCAATTGCTCATAAACTAGAAATGAAAATTTCTGATATAGAATTTCAAGGCGATGGTTCTAAAGTAACTTTCTATTATACTGCCAATGATCGTGTGGATTTTCGTTTGCTAATCAAAGATTATGCGCGCGAATTCAGCACCCGTATCGAAATGAAGCAAGTTGGTTTTCGTCAGGAAGCAGCTCGTTTAGGAGGAATAGGTTCTTGTGGTAGAGAATTATGTTGTTCAACATGGTTAACCGATTTTAGAAGCGTTAATACGTCAGCAGCACGCTACCAACAATTGTCTTTAAATCCTCAAAAATTAGCTGGTCAATGCGGAAAATTAAAGTGCTGTCTCAATTATGAGTTAGACACTTATATGGATGCTTTAAAAGATTTTCCAGATTTTGAGACAAAATTAAAAACGGAAAAAGGTGATGCCGTTTGTCAAAAACAAGATATTTTTAAAGGACTAATGTGGTTTGCTTATTTTGATAATTTTGCTAATTGGCATGTATTAAAAATTGAACAAGTAAAAGAAATTATAGCTCAGAATAAACAAGGTAACAAAGTAAGTTCACTTGAAGATTTTGCTATTGAAATTGTGTCTGAACCTGAAAAAGATTTCAACAATGCTATGGGACAAGAGAGTTTAACTCGTTTTGATCAACCAAGAAAAAGCAAAAATAAAAACAGAAATAAAAATAAGCATAAAACCCAAAATCAAAATTCTGAACAAAGTAAAGGTCAAAACCAAAGGCCTCAAGATAAAAGACCTATAATTATTAAAAAGAATGAAGATAATAAATAGCATCATTTTTATTTTCCTTTTATTTTTAGTTACTTCCTGTGACAAAAAGAGGGTTTTTGACGATTATAAATCTGTAGGTAAAAATTGGAATAAAGACAGTATAGTTACTTTTGATTTGCCAAAATTAGATCCAAAAAAAGCCTATAATCTCTATGTAAATGTTAGAGATAATGACGAATATCCGTTTAATAACTTATTTTTAATTGTTTCTTTGGAACAACCTAACAGAAAAGTACAAGTAGATACCCTAGAGTACCAAATGACCAATCCTGATGGCACACTTCTTGGTGAGGGATTTTCGGATATTAAAGAAAATAAGCTTTTTTATAAAGACAAGGTAAGTTTTACTCAAAAAGGACTATACAAGATTCACATCAAACACGCAGTAAGACAAACTGGAAAAATTGAGGGCGTTGATACACTTCCAGGAATAACTGATGTTGGATTTAGAATTGAATCAAAAGATTAAAAAATTATGGCACAAAAAAACTATGCTACAGTTAAAGACATTAACTACTATAAAAATAAATTTTGGAAATGGTTTTTTTATAGTCTTGGAATTGCTGTTTTATTTTTCACTTTGGCTTCTTGGGGATTTTTTGGTAGCATGCCTTCCTTTGAAGATTTAGAAAATCCCGAATCAAATTTGGCGACTGAAGTTATTTCCTCTGATGGCGTCACCATTGGAAAATTTTATAATGAAAACAGGACGCCAATTAAGTATGAAGATTTGCCTACAAGCATTGTAAAAGCGTTAATTGCTACTGAAGACGAGCGTTTTTATGAACATTCAGGGATTGATGCGCGAAGAACTTTTGGCGCAGCATTAAAATTAGGCGCCAATGGTGGTGCAAGTACCTTAACCCAGCAGTTAGCCAAATTATTATTTCATGGTGAAGGTTCAAGTTTTAAACCTTTTCGAATTATTCAGAAAGTAAAAGAATGGATTATTGCCATTAAACTTGAGCGTCAGTATACCAAAAATGAAATTATTTCAATGTATCTCAACAAAGCCGATTTTGTAAACACAGCCGTTGGAATTCGTTCTGCTGCCAAAGTATATTTCGGCAAAGAACCACGTGATTTAAGTATTGATGAGTCAGCTATGTTTGTGGGGATGCTAAAAAATCCTTCTCTTTACAATCCATTACGTCGTTTGGAAAAAGTGCGTTTGCGTCGAAATACTGTATTAGGACAAATGGTTCGTAATCATATTATTGATTCCAAAACCAAAGATTCCTTAGCCCGACAACCGATAGTATTGCATTTTCACCCTGAGAGTCATAAAGAAGGTACAGCTACCTATTTCAGAGAATTTCTTCGCGAATACATGAAAAATTGGGCAAAAGAAAACAAAAAACCAAATGGTGACGACTGGGATATTTATACTGACGGTTTAAAAATATACACCACTATAGATTCGAAAATTCAAGCTCACGCAGAAGAAGCTGTTGCTGCTCATATGAAAAACTTGCAACAAGAATTCTTTTTTCAACAGAAAGACAATAAAAATGCCCCTTTTGTCAATATATCCGATGCTGAAACAAAAACCATCATCGATAAAGCTATAAAAAACTCGGAGCGATGGCGAATTATGAAAGATTTGGAAAAAACCGATGAAGAAATTATTGCTTCTTTTAGTGTAAAAGCCAAAATGAAAATTTTTTCTTGGAAGGGAGAAATAGATACAGTAATGACCCCAATGGATTCCATTAGATACTATAAACACTTCCTGCAAACAGGGTTAATGTCAATGGAGCCACAAACAGGACATATCAAAGCTTGGGTTGGAGGGATTGATTACAAATACTTTCAATATGACCACGTAGGTCAAGGCGCAAGACAAGTAGGTTCTACGTTTAAACCTTTTGTATATGCTACTGCAATAGAACAATTAGGAATGTCACCATGTGACACAATTATTGATGGCGCTTTTATGATTCATAAAGGACGCCATAATGTAACCGAAGATTGGGAGCCAAAAAACTCCGACCGTCAATATCGCGGTATGGTTACCTTAAAAAAAGCATTAGCGCTTTCTATTAATACTGTTTCGGCTAAATTGATTGATAAAACTGGTCCAGAGGCCGTGGTTACTATGACTAAAAAACTAGGTGTGAAATCCGATATTCCAGCACAGCCTTCCATAGCATTGGGTGCTGTTGATATCACAGTTGAAGATATGGTAGCGGCTTACAGTACGTTTGCTAATCAAGGGGTCTATGTAAAACCCCAATTTATAAGTCGCATTGAAGATAAAAACGGAGTGGTGCTATATGAACCAGTTCCTGAAAATCATGATGTATTGAACAAAGACATTGCCTATGCAGTTATCAAATTACTAGAGGGTGTAACCGAAAGCGGTTCTGGAGTTCGTCTTCGTACGCAAGGTGGTGGTAGCGGTGACAGTCGTTGGACAGGTTATCCATACATGTTTACCAATCCAATTGCGGGTAAAACAGGAACATCTCAAAACCAATCTGATGGTTGGTTTATTGGTATGGTGCCAAATCTGGTAACCGGAGTTTGGGTGGGCTGCGAAGACCGTTCGGCACGTTTCAAAGGCATTACATTTGGACAAGGCGCTACGGCAGCATTGCCAATTTGGGGGTATATGATGAAAAAATGTTATGAAGACAAAGACTTACAAATCTCCAAAGATCCTTTTCAAAGACCTGATAATCTCTCGATAAAAGTAGATTGTTACGAACGTAAAAAAGATACCATTTCTGACTCTACTGCAGTTCCAGTTGATGAGCAAAATACCGATGAGTTTGGGTTGTAATAGTTTTGTTTATGATAAATAAAAAAGTAAACTCCGTTCAAGAAGCACTCCTAGGCATTGAAGACAACATAACGATTATGTTGGGCGGATTTGGTCTTTGTGGTATTCCAGAAAATAGTATTGCCGAATTGGTAAAAAAAGAAACTACCGGTTTGACTTGTATCTCCAATAATGCTGGTATTGATGATTTTGGATTGGGGTTATTACTCCAAAAAAGACAAATCAAAAAAATGATTTCTTCCTATGTGGGCGAAAATGCCGAATTTGAACGCCAAATGCTTTCTGGCGAATTGGATGTAGAACTAACACCACAAGGAACATTGGCCGAAAAATGCCGCGCTGCACAAGCCGGAATTCCAGCTTTCTTCACACCTGCGGGATTTGGAACCGAAGTTGCCGAAGGGAAGGAAGTGCGTGAATTCAATGGCAAAATGCACATCATGGAATTGGCCTACGAAGCCGATTTCTCTATAGTAAAAGCTTGGAAAGGCGACGAAGCAGGAAATCTTATTTTCAAAGGAACTGCCCGAAATTTTAACGCTTGTATGGCGGGAGCTGCAAAAATTACCATTGCCGAAGTAGAAGAATTATTACCTGTTGGCTCACTTGATCCAAATCAAATTCATATCCCAGGTATCATGGTGCAACGCATTTTTCAAGGGGAGAAATTTGAAAAGAGAATTGAGCAACGAACAACAAGAAAAAGAGAATAATCATGGCCTTAGATAAAAACGATATTGCAAAAAGAATAGCCAAAGAAGTTCAAGACGGTTATTACGTTAATCTAGGAATTGGAATTCCTACGTTGGTGGCTAATTATGTTCGAACTGATATTTCCGTAGAATTTCAAAGTGAAAATGGTGTTCTCGGCATGGGACCATTCCCTTTTGAAGGAGAAGAAGATGCTGATATTATTAATGCTGGCAAACAAACCATCACTACCTTACCTGGAGCGAGTTTTTTTGACTCGGCTTTTAGTTTTGGAATGATACGCAGTCAAAAAGTAGATTTAACCATTCTTGGCGCTATGGAAGTTTCCGAAAACGGCGATATTGCCAATTGGAAAATTCCAGGAAAAATGGTCAAAGGAATGGGTGGCGCAATGGATTTAGTAGCTTCGGCAGAAAATATTATCGTTGCCATGATGCACGTCAACAAAGTGGGTGAGAGTAAAATTTTAAAGAAATGCAGCTTGCCTTTAACTGGCGTTGGTTGTGTCAAAAAAGTAGTGACCGAATTAGCCGTGATGGAAATTACTCCAAAAGGTTTCCAACTTTTAGAACGTGCACCTGGTGTTTCTGTAGAACAAATCATAGCTTCAACGGAAGCCGAATTAATTATTGAAGGTGAAATTCCGGAGATGATTATCGATTAAGATACTCCAATAAAACTTCTGAAGCATTACCAAAAGTATTCCCCGATTCAGTAATACTGACCGCTCGTTTTTTATTCAATTTATAAGTCAAATCAAATTCTGTAGTGAATAATATTGCCGACATAAACGGATTATTGATATAATTCACCAAAACATTTTGAGTGTTGTCAATAGTATGAATTTCAATTTGTTCTTCTTGTTGGAATTTGTATTTAAGCTCCAATTTCAAAATGCCTACTTCCACTATCGGGCGAACATAAATATTCATCAAATCAGTATTTCCTATAGTTTTTGCCATGGTTAATTTGGCAAAAGTTCCATTAGCTAAACTGATTTTAGCATGGTTATAAAACTCTGAAAATGATTCGGTGAATGACATATTTTGAATAAATTATTTTTATTTTAAGTAAAAGGAAAGTTGAAAGTTTTCGTTTGTTTTCCTGCAAGGTTTCAAAAACCTTGTAGGTATAAGTTTGGAAATACCTACAAGGTCAAAAAAGACCTTGCAGGGTTAGAAACCGCCTATTCGAATATAAATTTTTCAGATAAAACTTCGTTTTTAAAATCGTGACAATAAATAAAATTATCAATACCATCAAAATATGAAAGTACTTCACACCTAGCTAATTTTGTTTCGCTTACAGAAATCATTGCTTGAAAAGAAGAATGTTTATAGGTTTTATAGTTTGTATTCAAATGATGCTTTGGGTTTAGATGAACATATTGAATTATACTTCTTAAATAGTTATCATCTTGTATTTTAATTCTTTTAAAATGTTTTTCAAACAAACTTCCAGTTCTTTGATTTTGTTTATTAAATGCTTTTGCATAAGCATTAAAAAAATTAGAAAAAGATTGAGTAACAATTCTTTCTTCTTCGATAATTTTTAATACAATATGAAAATGATTGTCCATTAAGCAATAAGCGTAAACATCTATTTTCGCACTCAAATATTTAGAAAGTAATTTTAAAAAATATGT
Organism: Flavobacterium sp.; assembly: GCF_049318185.1. Taxonomy (GTDB): domain Bacteria; phylum Bacteroidota; class Bacteroidia; order Flavobacteriales; family Flavobacteriaceae; genus Flavobacterium. The sequence continues at coordinate 6,332 of NZ_JBMOGV010000085.1, forward strand.
TTTATTTTCATCTGACAGAAAAATGTTCTCACTATTTATACCTCTGTTGTAAATATGATATAAATAATCCTTTTCTAAAATTTCAAGTTTCATTACTTTTTATTTATATCTACAATTTTTTTTAAGCCTTGTAGGATTAGTTAAAAAAACCAGCTTGCTACAAAAATTGCTGTAATCACACAAATCACATCTATTATAAGCATTGTTCCTAAAGCGTATCGGGTGTTTTTTATATTAACCGAACCAAAGTAAACTGCGATTACATAAAAAGTGCTTTCGGCGCTACATTGAAAAATACTACTCAATCTTCCCGTCATCGAGTCGGCACCAAAAGTATTCATTGAATCAATCAAAAACCCGCGTGATCCTGCAGAACTAAAAGGTCTTAGCAAGGCAACTGGCAAAGCATCGGTGATTTCTTTACTCACTCCCATATTGGAGAAAGCAAAAGCAATCCAATTGCTGATAATTTCAAACAAACCACTGTTGCGGAACAAGGAAATTGCCACTAACATTCCTAAAACATAAGGAAAAATAGTGACTCCAGTTTTTACTCCATTATTAGCACCAGCCACAAAAGCTTCATAAACTGTAGTATTGGCCTCTGTAAATTTTTTCTCTTTACTAAATGAAAAAATTAAAGTAAAAATAATAATCCCAACTAATATCAAAGCAGAAAGATTAGTAGTAAAATAGTTTTTGCCAATTAAATCCAAATGGTTGACGTACATCAAAAGTCCAACAATTGCTGCAATTAAAACCATCAACCCCACAGCTAAAGAGGCGCTTTTGAAATTAATCTTTTGTTTCACTCCAACTATCAAAAACGCAGCAATAGTTCCAATAAAAGAGGTAATGATACAAGGCAACATCACATCGGCTGGATTGCTGGCATTGGCAGCGGCTCGATATCCAATTATTGAAGTTGCTATTAAGGTAAGTCCCGAAGCATGTAAACACATAAACATTATTTGTGCATCACTTGCCTTGTCTTTATCGGGGTTTATTTCCTGTAAACTCTGCATTGCTTTTAATCCAAATGGAGTGGCCGCCGAATCCAATCCTAAGAAATTTGCAGAAAAATTCAACGTCATATAGGAAATTGACGGGTGATTTTTAGGAATACTTGGAAACACTTTTACAAATACTGGACTCAATAGTTTTGCTAATTTATCAGATGCTCCCGAAATGATTAATAGTTCCATTAAGCCACAGAAAAAAGCTAAATAAGCCATAAGTGGCAAAATCAAATCAAGTAATGTGTTTTTACATGTCGGCAATAATCCATCCGATTTTTGAACACCGCTATATATTTTTACCGTTTTATTTTTAAAAATATAGGTTGTGTCAGGATTTGTTGCATTGCGATTAATAACAAAAGTTTTCTCTTCGTTTTTATTAATACTGTCTTGGATAAATTTTGGAATTTCATTCAGATATTTCTCTGAAATTAATATTGTATCATCTTTCTTCCCATTCAATACATTGTCGATCGTATAGCTATTTCCAGAAAATAAGCTAAAAAGAACAAAGGCAATAGAGGAAATAAAAATAACGAGCCAAAATCTACTCAATACCATAGTTTTGTTTTTTGTAAATATAATAAATCAATCAGAATTTCTATGTAAATATCAAAAATCGATGACAACCAATTTACACATGAATAATTTCATCTTCTATCAATAATTCTTCTCTTCGCAGTCGCAAGAAAATTTGTGCCACAGCAATTACATCTTTTTCACAATATGTTACAATGCGGTCTATATCTTTATCCACATAATAAACTTTTGCCACTTGACTGCCATTAATATCGCCTTTTGGAGATGGAATACCAAGAATTTTTGTTAATAATTTCAAGGAAGTGAAATGCTTATAATCGCCAAATTTCCATAGTTCTAAAGTATCTAAATGTGCTATTTCCCATGGTTTTTTACCAAAAAGATTTAGTTTGTTTGGAATGGCAATTTGATTAATTATCATTCGTCTAGCGATAAATGGAATATCAAATTCTTTGGCATTATGACCACACAAAACATGTTGTGCTTGATTAAAATGATTGTCTAAAAGACCAGTGAAATCTTTTAAAATCTTTTTTTCATCGCCAAAAAAAGAGGTAACTCTAAAATTTCGAATATCGCCTTTATTGACAAAATAACCCACAGAGATGCAAACGATTTTTCCAAACTCCGCCCAAATCCCAGCTCGTTCATAAAAATCTTCTGGAGTATAATCTTCCTTTCTTTGATATTGCGTTTTATGCTCCCAAAGCTCTTTCATTTCATCATCCAACTCATTATAATGTTGTTCCTGTGGGACGGTTTCAATGTCAAGAAATAGAATGTGATTGAGGTTTATTTTTTCTATCATGATAATCAGCTTTTAAATTATCTGATGTGAAATTTAAAAAAAATTTTTTTATAAATAAAGAAAAGATATTAAAAAAGTAATTTTTGTATTACTGAACTTTCATGTTCCAATAACTCGATGACAAAGAGCAACTGTCCTAAGTGGATTTTTACCATTATCGGATGCTGATGCATGAATTGCTTTTGAATTATCAAGTTTTTATCAATTCAAGATAAGAGAGTGTTTTAGTAAATACCATTTCCATTTGTTGTAATTAAATTATTATTTTGAAAAAGTATAAATATAATCTTCAATTGCTTTCAGTTCATCATCACTCATGTTTTTAGTAATAGCAAAATTAGCTTTCATAATATCATATTGACTAGGATCAATAATAGGTTCACTTTCTTCTTTTAGAAACAAAACAATGCTTCGGTTTTTTGCTTTATATGTAGAAGCTATTTCACTTAAACTTGGTCCGATAACTTTTTGTTCCTTTTGATGACATGCTATACAATTCCCTTTGTTTTCAAATAATTCTTTGCCAGAAACTTTATCTGGTATTGTATTAGTATTAGATTTGATAAAATTTTCTTGGTTTTCATTTTTACAAGAAATTAATAATAATATCCCTAAACTGAACAGTAACTTTTTCATCTTATTTGTTTAATAATATTGCCGCTTCTTTGGCAAAATAAGTCGAAATTAAACTGGCGCCAGCGCGTTTGATGCACATCAATTGTTCCATCATAATTTTGTCGTGGTCGAGCCAACCTCTTTCAGAAGCTGCTTTAATCATAGCATATTCGCCAGAAACATGAAAAACTGTTACGGGAACATTCACGGCATTTTTTACTTCGCGAACAATATCTAAATAGGCAATTCCTGGTTTTACCATGACCATATCGGCGCCTTCTTCTACATCCCAAAGGGCTTCTTTGATGGCTTCGATACGATTGGCGTAATCCATTTGGTAGGTTTTTTTATCCTTCGGAACTTTCACATC
>NZ_JBMOGV010000086.1:0-9623 GCF_049318185.1 Flavobacterium sp.
CTTGGTGCGAGAAAGACGATTTATATAGAGATTATCATGACAATGAATGGGGGAATCCCGTTTATGATGATGATAAGTTGTTTGAATTTTTAGTTTTGGAAACCTTTCAAGCGGGTTTGAGTTGGTATACCATTTTGAAAAAAAGAGATAATTTTAGAAAGGCATTTGACTTTTTTGACTACAAGAAAATTGCCAATTACAACGAAAATAAAGTTCTAGAATTATTACAAGATACTGGTATTATCCGCAACCAATTAAAAATTAGAGGAACGATTGCCAATGCTATTGCTTTTATGAAAGTGCAAGAAGAATTTGGCAGTTTCTCTAAGTATATTTGGGGTTTTAGTGACGGGAAACCGATTCATAACAATATAAAAACCATGAAAGAAATTCAAGCTACAACTCCACTTTCAGATACCATTAGCAAAGATTTGAAAAAGCGTGGGTTTAAATTTGTAGGCTCAACTGTAGTTTATGCCCATATGCAAGCTACAGGAATGGTCAATGACCATGTAGAGGATTGTTGGAAGAGGAAGTAATTTTCTGTGATTGCAATACTTTCATAAATGTTTCTCTCGATATCTCAAAAGCACCTAGTTTTTCTAAATGATCGTTATGAACTTGGCAATCTAACAGTTTATAATTGTTTTCTTTTAAATAATTCACTAACCAAACGAATGCAATTTTACTGGCATTAGAAACTTTTGAAAACATGCTTTCGCCGCAAAAAATATGTCCTAAATCTGTACCATATAATCCACCAACGAGTTCATCGTTTTGCCACACTTCTACTGATTTGACAATTCCCATTTCATGGAGTTTGGTATAAGAAACAATAAAATCATCGGATAACCAAGTTCCATCTTGACCTGGGCGATTTATCTGTTGACAATTTCTAATAACATCTTTAAAATTCTGATTGAACGTTACTTGAAATTTATTTTGATTCATCAAATTTCGAATGCTTTTGGAAACTTTATACAGTTGAGGAACCACAACCAATCTATCTGGTGGCGCCCACCAAAGGATTGGGTCATCTTCATTAAACCAAGGGAATATTCCATTACTATAAGCTAATAATAATCGTTCCACAGATAAATCGCCACCAATAGCTAAAACACCTTCATAAGAAGCTTCGTCAACAGGTGGAAAATATAAATCTTTGGTTAAAAAATGCATGTTTGAGAGAATAGCGGAAAGAAGCAATAGGCAAGAAAAGTAGTAAACAAAAAACCATTCGCACAATTTAAACTGTTAGAATGGTCTTTGTTTTTTAATCTTTTCTCTTTTTCTAGAAAGGCAAATCGTCGTGCTCTTCTTCGTTGAAATTAGTAGCTGGTTCAAAGGCTTCTGCAGCTGGCATTGGAGGCATTCCTGCAGCTGGTGCATCTGATTGTAATTTTTCTATTCTCCAACCTTGAATGTCGTTGAAATATTTAACTTCTCCTTGAGGATTTGTCCATTCTCTTCCTCTCAAATTGATAGAAACTTTTACCGCTTCACCAACATTATAATTATTCAACAAATCACATTTATCTTGCACAAAATTGATGCTGATAAATTGTGGATATTGCTCTTCTGTAGCGACAACTAATTCTCTTTTTTTAAAGCTAGCACTCACTTGTTGCTCAGCATTTACCACTTTAATTTTTCCAGTAACTTCCATAATTATTGTTTTGCTAAAAGCACTTTCCAAGCAGAAAATGCATCATTATTATTCAAATATTCTTTTGCTTTTTGGTGGATTTTCATTTCATCATCTGAACTCAAAACACCTTTCACAGCAAAATTTTGTTGTACAAATATAGTAATTTCTGATGGAGTTGGCAATGCTTCTACATTTCCTAATTTACCTAAATCATTGCCATCAAAAATGGAGCTTTTTTTGATAAAATCAGGAATCGCATCTACACCTACTCCTAGAGCAGTTGATGGTTTTTCTACTTCAAACAATCCTTGATTGGAACGTGAATACCAATTGCCTCCTAAACGAGCCACCAAATCAATTTTGTTTTGGTCAATCATTTTGTTGGCATCTAAAATATTTTCATGAATATGAATTTTTACTACTTCACAAATAATTAAATTCCCTGCGCCGCCTTGATTTCCTAAAGCGATGATATCATTCACTTTGCATTCAAACTGAACTGGACTTTCAGCCACTCGGTATGGTTTTATCATGTCTGATGGTAACATAGTTAACCCTGATTTTATAAATTCGTTTACACCATCGGGATACTCCGTACTAGACAATGACATTTGTTGAACAATATCATAGTTGACCATATTAATTACTACTTCTTTGGTAGCTTTACAATTTTCTAAAGTGTGCTTTGTAGTATTGTTTCTAACTCGTCTTGCAGGCGAAAAAACCAATATCGGTGGATTTGAACTAAATACATTAAAGAAGCTAAACGGTGATAAATTAGGTTTCCCGTTTTTATCCGTAGTGCTGGCAAAGGCAATAGGTCTTGGCGCAACTGCACTTTGCAAGTAACCTTGTAATTGCGATGGCGAAAGAGTATGTGGTTCGAAACTAAGCATGATATTGTTTGTTTATACAAATGTAATTTTTTTATGTTTTATCTTTACAATCCTTTACATCAAAATTTGAAGTTATCATTTTTTCATTACTTTTAAACCAAATTAGTTGGTATGCAGTTTTCGGAAAGGAGAAACTTTACGCGTTGGATTATCATAATGGCCTCATTTGTCATAGTGGCTTTGATTTTATGGAATACCTATACTTTTTTTCAAATTTTTAAAAACGAAGAGCGTGTCAAAATGGAGCTTTGGGCAGAAAGCTTAAAAACTTTCAACAATGCTAATCCCGAAACAGATGATATTGCATTGCCGCTCAAAATAATGAGTAACAACAAAACAATTCCGATTATCTTAACTGAAAAAGGAGAAATTATCAATCATACTAATATTGATGAAAATATTTCTAATGACAAATCAAAACTGAGAGATTATCTTGAAATTTTAAAAAAAGAAAATAATCCAATAATTATTGAGTCTAATCCGGGTAAATTTTGGTATCTATATTATGGTAATTCATCATTAATTACAAAACTAAAATTTTATCCGATTGCTTTACTACTGATTATTTTTCTTTTTGGCGCTCTAGTTTATAACTTTTATCGTAGTACTAAAATGGCTACTCAAAACAAGCTATGGGCTGGAATGGCGAAAGAAACAGCTCATCAAATTGGGACTCCCTTGTCCTCTTTAATAGGTTGGCTCGAAATAATGAAAGCCGATAATGTTGACGAAACTACTATTGCAGAAATTGAAAAAGACATTACTAGATTGCAAACCATAACAGATAGATTTTCAAAAATTGGATCTGAACCCATACTCGAGGAAAGAAATATTGTAGAAGAAACAGAGTTATCGTTTGACTATTTGAAATCTAGATTTTCTAAACAAGTAGAGTTTTCCTTTAAAGCTCCTCAAAAACCTATTATGGTTTCGCTTAATCCAGCTTTACACAGTTGGACCATAGAAAATTTAGTGAAGAATGCTATTGATGCTATGAGAGGAAAAGGAACTTTAGCTGTGGTAATTGAAAATGACAATCACACTGTTAAAATCTTAGTAACTGATAACGGAAAAGGCATTCCAAAAAAGGAGTTCAACCGCATTTTTGAACCTGGATTTACCACAAAAAAACGTGGCTGGGGTTTAGGTTTATCTTTAACCAAAAGAATTGTAGAAGAATACCATAAAGGAAAAATAAAAGTCTTACACTCCGAAATAGGCAAAGGAACAACTATGCAAGTTTCTTTTAAAAAGGCATAAAAAAATCTCGATACATCGAGATTTTTAGTTTTATAAATTACTTTGAATGGCTTTCGCCAATTCTTCGAACTCTTCTTTAGTTAAAGACGTTTTTCGTTGAAAACGCATATCATCCATATCGTGAAGCGGAATTAAATGCACATGCGCATGTGGCACTTCTAAACCAACTACTGCTAGGCCAATTCTTTTGCATGGAACAGTTTTTTCCAAAGCTTTGGCCACTTTCCTTGAAAATTTCATCAGACCTAGATACAATTCTTCTTCCATGTCAAAAATCTTATCGATTTCTTGTTTTGGAATACAAAGTGTATGTCCTTTTGCATTGGGGTTTACATCTAAAAAAGCCAAGTAGTTTTCGTCTTCAGCAATTTTGTAACAAGGAATTTCTCTGTTGATTATTTTGGTAAAAATAGAACTCATTCTTTTGTTTTAAAAAATAACTGAACACTAGAAACTGAACACTGAATACTAATTTATTAGTCTCTAGAGATTTCTAAAATTTCAAAATTTAATTTTCCATTAGGCACGCTGATTTCTGCAATTTCACCCACTTTTTTCCCTAATAATCCTTTACCGATTGGAGAACTTACAGATATTTTTCCGGTTTTTAAATCGGCTTCGCTTTCGGCAACTAAAGTATATTTTAATTCCATTCCGTTAGCTTGATTTTTAATTTTTACATTTGATAAAACCAATGCTTTGGAAACATCAAGTTGTGACTCATCAATCAATCTAGCGTTTGAATATACTTCTTCCAATTTGGAAATTCTCATTTCCAACATGCCTTGTGCTTCTTTTGCAGCATCATATTCTGCGTTTTCAGACAAGTCCCCTTTATCTCTTGCTTCAGCAATTGCTTGAGAAGCTTTTGGTCTTTCTATACTTTTTAGTTGATCTAATTCTTCTCTTAATTTTTTTAATCCTTCTGCCGTGTAATAAGATACTGTACTCATAATTTCATCATTTATATAAATAGAAAAAATCCCATCGCAACGGGATTTCTTTTTGCAAAGATATTATTTTTTAATTTATTTCAAATTTGTTAGCGTTTTAACATATGTCAAAGTTAATTAAATTAAATTTGTTAAACCATAGTATTTTAAATAAATTTATATGTGTAAAATTTTTATTTTATTGTTAGTATTGCCGTTTGCCTTTGGTTGTGATACTGGAAGCGTTAATAATAATAACCCTAATATTCCTAATTATTCTGTTAACCTACAAATAAATTTGAGTTTGCCTGGTTATAGTAATCTGCAGTTTGCAAGCAATCATGTTGTAGATTATTCTCAAGGTGCCAGAGGAATTGTAGTTTTCAACGCAGGAAATAATTATGTAGCTTTTGATTTAGCTTGCCCAAATCAACCCTATAGCACTTGTACTGCCCCAATGACTATAACTGGCATAAATGCAACTTGTAGTTGTGATAATTCAGTATATAATTTATATACAGCTCAAAGTCCAGGACAGCAATATCCTTTGAAACAATATCGTGTTGATGTTAACGGAGGATATTTATATGTTACCAATTAAAATTTCAAAGTCACTCCCGCTAAGAAATTAATTCCCGCTTGAGGGTAATAATAAGGGTAAACATCATACATATATCCATTGGAAATATATTGTTTGTCTAAAATATTATTCACTAAACCTGTTAAAACAATGGATTTAAAAACCGATTTAGCTTTGATTTCATATGCAATATTGAAATCGTTTACAAAGTAATCTACCAACTTAGCGGCAGGCAACTCTATGTTATTCATGAATTGTTCCCCGACATATTTTGAAAGCCAAGCAACTTGCAAACTTTCTGTTGGTTTATAAACTAAAATATTACCTGCAATTACTGATGGAGAATAGGCGATTTGTCTTGTTCCAAAATTCGCGCCAGCTACTTCTAAATCGACATTATTGTTTTGGCTTAAAGTAAAATTAGGACGAATAAAAACTTGTTTAGAAATAGCTATTGTTGCATCAACCTCAAGGCCTAAACGGAAACTTTTTTCACTATTAGAACGGATAGGATTGCCAACGTTATCTAGGTTTCCTGTTAGAATTAATTGGTCTTTGTAGGCCATATAATAGATATTAGTATCGACTTTGATTTTATCTGAAACATATCGCCAACCCAATTCATAGTCATCTAGTTTTTCAGATTTTACATTTCCACCTTCATAATCGGTTCGATTGGGTTCACGATTAGCTTTAGCATAGGAGAAATAGAAAATATTTTTAGCATTAAAACTGTAACTCATCCCCGCTTTTGGATTAAAGAAGTTAAACGTGTCATTAACTAAAGTTGGTTGGACACCATCGGCTTTATAGTTTACATTTCGAAATTGTAAATCACCATAAAGACTTATTTTTTCAGTAATCTGATAATTGGCTTTTGCAAAAATATTGCCATCTGTTTTTGTAGCTACATCATCATAGTAATGATTTCCCAATTCGCTAGTAGAAGCATAACGCGCCCAAATTACTTTACCAAAATGCTTTCCTTCATATTTATTCCAACCACCGCCAATAATGACATCCAACTTATCTTTCTTATAATTAGCAGAAAAAGTTGTTCCATAAAAATCATTATCTAGCCATTTTTGACGTATTAAATCTGTCGTATTAACAATCGTTGCATCAACAGTGATGGGTGTTAAACCATAATCTGCAAAATTTTGTGCATTTTGATATTCTTCATAATACCCTTTTCCTTTGGTATAATGCAATGCCATGTTACCACTCCAGTTTTCTGAAAGTCTTTCATTCCAATGTAATTGATAATGATCTTGCTGATAATTATCGGTTTGGTTATCGTAGAATTTTGTGTTCCCAAAAGCATCAGTGTACATTCCAGCGTAATTAAATGTTCTTTCATTGTTTAATGTTTCACCATCAACACCATACCAAGATTGATAGGTTTTCTCTTTTCCACCAAAAACTAAGGCTTTGATTAATGCAGTTTTACCCACAAAGGTACCTTGCAAAAAATAAGATTTTAAATCAGATGAAGCTCTATCAATATATCCCTGCGAGTCAATATTGGATAATCTTCCTGCCAATTCAAAACCTCGCGCTGAGTTTTTTTCAGCATTATCATTTAAAAGTCCTGTGCTAAATTTTACCGTATGCTTTCTAGTGGTAAAACTTCCGGCAGCATTAGAAATTTCGCCACTGGCTTCGTTTGAAAAACTATCGGTCAGTAAGTTCAAACTTGCCCCAAAAGCACCAGCGCCATTAGTTGAAGTTCCCACACCTCGTTGCAATTGTAAGCTTTCTACCGAAGAAGCAAAATCGGGCATGTTTACCCAATAGGCTCCACTGCTTTCTGCATCATTAAATGGAATCCCGTTTATGGTTATGTTAACGCGTGTAGCATCACTACCGCGAACACGAATTCCTGTGTAGCCCACACCATTTCCAGCATCGGAAGTAGTGACTACCGATGGCATATAGTTCATCAGGATGGGAATATCTTGCCCAAGATTACGGAATTTGATTTCCTTTTTATCCAGATTACTGAATGAAACTGGAGTTTTTGTTGTTACACGAACCGCAGCAACCAAAACTTCGTCGAGTGGGTTGATTTTGGCAGTGTCTTTTACTTTTTCCTGTGAAAAAGAGAAGAAAGAAGAAAGAAGAAAGAGAAAAGAAATCAGTGTCTTGCTTCTGTTGTTTAATAAATTTTTCATTCGTAAATTTTTTACGAATAAAAAGAGGTAATTATTCTTGATTAAAATTAAAAATTGATGTGTTCCTATGACAGCAAGTTTGCACACTTGGTTGTCATTTTTCCCTAAACAGCATTACCTGTTCTAGGTTCATTGGGTATAATCTCAGCTCGTAATTTAGAGCACCCCTTTTGAGACGAAGCAAAGATATAACTCTTTATTATAATTATCAAAGTAATTATTTTGAAATTAAAAATTTGGCTTTCTCCTGTTTTGTTTGATTTCTGAAAGATTACGTTTGGCTTTGATTCTTTTTTCGATGACGGAACGAGGAATTTTTGTTGCTTTTCTTTTCTTCGGGATAATCAAAGCATTTTTTATTAATTCGAAAAAACGTTTGATGATTATGTCTTTATTTCTTAGTTGGCTTCTATCTTCATCGCAGTTTAAAATCAATACTTTTTCGGAAGATAATTTTGAATCTAATTTGGTTTTTAGCAGCTCTTTTTCTTCGTCAGAAAATGCTTTAGAATTATTTAGATTAAACGTTAAAACCACTTTGGAAGACACTTTGTTGACATTTTGTCCTCCTGCACCAGAACTTCTAACGGCTTTGAACTGAAGCTCCGAGAGCAGTATATCAGTTTTCATACTTTGGTTGATGTGCAGGTTTGAGCAAATCATTTACTGTTTTCACCGGATTGAAAGTAATCAGTGGCACTTCGACAAAAACAGTTGTCCATTTTGCCATAGCACCATTCCACAAACCTGGCAATTCGTAACTTTTTAAATCGTTGCCTTTGTTGTTTTTGTGTACAATAAATCCGGTGCTATAATCTATAAATTCAGTTAAATCAAACTTTTCTCCTTTATAATTTTTGGTAGCGCAAACTAAATCTACAGGATTAAAATGGGTTGCTGTTGCCAAGATTTCTAGTTGTTGAGGATTTTGAGTATCCACTTGAGAAGTTTCTACTATTTGTAGTGAAACATTTCCTTTGGCACTTTTTACCCAAAATGGTCCACCTCCGGGTTCACCTTCATTTTTAACCATACCACAAACTCGAATTGGTCGATTTAGTTTGGTTTTTATAAAATCGATTTTATCTTCTATAGTGTATTTATAAAAATCATCCAAAATATCAATATTCAATTTGTTTTGCAGAAAATCAATTGTTGCTTGGATTGTGGTTTCATTTACCTCTTGATTATCAATGGCGGTTAAGATTTCGAAAACTTTTTGCTGAAATTCCAATAAAATACCAGCTAATCCTTTTTTATAGAGTGTTATATCTTCAATATGATTTTGTATGACATTATCTATGTTTTTAACAAAAATAATATCGGAATCAAGAGTATTCAAATTATTAATTAAAGCTCCATGTCCGCCAGGACGAAAAACCAATTCGCCTTTTTCATTTCTAAAAGGTTTATTTTGCATATCAACAGCAATAGTGTCAGTACTTTTGTCTTGATAAGAAAATCCAACATTTAGTTCGGTATTGGATTCATTTTCTGCTTTTTCTTTAACATCATCAACAATTTTTTGAAATAAATTTTCATGATGTTCCGAAACTGTAAAATGCAAATTAGATACCTTATTGGATTCTGCGTAAAAAACACATTCGTTAAGGTGTTCTTCAACAGGTGTGGCAATGTGAGTATCATATTTATGAAAATTTAAAGCTCCTTTTGGTTTATTGGCAAAATCAAAATGTTCGGCAGCCAACATGGTTTTAATGAAATGATAGCTTTTTTCGTGACTTTCTAGAGAATAATAATTGTCAACTAAACTTTTTACTTTAGATTTTACTTCTTCATAAAATGGGAATTTTTCAATTCCAGCTAAAAAAATGAGAAGGTTTTTATCTTTTTTCCTATTGATGTAAGCGTTTATTGTTTCATTTTCTGGTTGATAGTCATTTAAAAATTCATTCAAAAACTTGAACATTCTTGTTGCTGCGCCAGATGCAGGAACAAATTTTTTAAGTATTAAACTGTTTCTTTTAGCATCAAAAGTAGTAGCGAAATCTTTAAATTCTGCCATAGATAATTTTACAATACCATCATTTATAGTAGCTGGTTTTTCCAAATTGACTTTGGGAATTCCTGCCTCAAAAATGGAAAGTTCATTGGCGATTTTTGACAACGAAA
>NZ_JBMOGV010000087.1:0-9579 GCF_049318185.1 Flavobacterium sp.
ATTTTATAAATATCGTGATTGAACTTGATGCATAATCCGTTTCTAATATCTGATGTAGATGCCATTTTGTTATTGTTTAATGTAGTTTAAAATTTATTTAGTTTAATCAAAGTTCATAAATAGTCTAACTGAACACGTATTGCTGAACACTGAGCTTTTTTAATATGATCCAGAGTATCCTTTCATAATACCTCTTGACGAATTTCTAATAAAATCTAGTATTTCATCTCGTTCTGGAGAAACAGCCATTTCTCCTTCTATTATTCCCATTGCTTGAGAGGTATTATAGTTTTTTTGGTATAGTATTCTGTAAATATCTTGTATTTCTCTAATTTTTTCAGAAGTAAATCCTCTTCTTCTTAGTCCAACAGAATTTATCCCCACATAGGATAAAGGTTCTTTTGCTGCTTTTGTGTAAGGTGGTACGTCTTTACGAACCAATGAACCTCCAGAAATCATGGCATGATCACCAATATGAATAAACTGATGAATTGCAGCTAAACCGCCAATAATAGCATAATTCCCAACGATTACATGTCCGGCTAATGCTACTCCATTTACGATAATAGCATTATCGCCAATATGGCAATCATGAGCAATATGAGCTGTTGCCATAATTAAACAATTATTACCAATCTTAGTTTGTCCAGAAGCAATAGTTCCTCTATTTATGGTAACACATTCTCTGATAGTTACATTATCTCCAATGACAGCAAGAGATTCTTCTCCACCAAATTTCAAATCTTGTGGCACAGCAGAAATCACAGCACCTGGGAAAATGTTGCAATTTTTACCAATACGTGCTCCTTCCATAATGGTAACATTGGAACCTATCCAAGTTCCATCGCCAATAACAACATTATTATGAATGGTTGTAAAAGGTTCTATAACTACATTTTTAGCAATTTTTGCGCCTGGATGTACATAGGCTAAAGGTTGATTCATTTGTCTTTGTTATTTTTTAATTAGTCAAATGTAATTCGGTTTTATGATTAAAATAAATTATAAAACGCTCATTTCATATCTTATTATTTTTTGGCTATTTGCGCCATTAATTCAGCTTCGGCAACTAACTTTCCGTTAGCATAAGCCTTTGCTTGCATGTGACATATTCCTCTTCTTATTGGGGTAATCAATTCGCATTTAAAAATTAAAGTGTCTCCTGGAAGTACTTTGTGTTTGAATTTCACATTATCAATTTTCATGAAAAATGTCAAGTAATTTTCTGGATCAGGAACTGTACTTAAAACAAGTATTCCTCCTGTCTGTGCCATTGCCTCAACAATTATAACGCCTGGCATAACTGGTGCTTCAGGAAAATGGCCTACAAAGAAACCTTCATTCATGGTCACATTTTTCATACCAACCACATAACTTTCAGACATTTCTATAATTCTATCAATAAATAAGAAAGGTGGACGATGAGGTAAGATACTCATGATTTTATGAATATCCATTAATGGTTCTAAATTTAAATCATAAACAGGAACTTGGTTACGTTGTTCTATTTTGATGATTTTTGATAATTTCTTAGCGAATTGTGTATTAACAAAATGTCCTGGTTTATTGGCAATAACTTTACCTTTGATACGAGTTCCTATTAAAGCTAGATCACCAATGACGTCTAATAATTTGTGACGTGCAGCTTCATTTGGATAATGCAGCGTTAAATTGTCAAGTATTCCATTTGGTTTTACAGCTATATGCTCTTTTCCGAAAGCTATCTTCAAATTATGCATGGTTTTTTCAGAAATCTCTTTATCGACGTAAACGATGGCATTATTCAAATCACCACCTTTTATTAAACCGTTATCTAATAAGGCTTCTAATTCATGGAGAAAACTAAAAGTTCTTGCATCTGAAATTTCTGCTTTGAAATCAGAAATATTTTTTAGTGTAGCATTTTGTGTGCCCAAAACTTTTGTTCCAAAATCTACCATCGTTGTTACTTGATAATCATCTGCCGGCATGACAAGAATTTCACTTCCTGTGGTTTCATCTGTGAATGAAATAACTTCTTTAACCACATAATAGTATCTTTCTGCCTCTTGCTCTACAACACCAACTTTTTCAATTGCTTCTACAAAAAACTTTGAGGAACCATCCATAATTGGAGGTTCAGAGGCATTTAATTCTATGATAACATTATCAACATCACAACCCACAAAAGCAGCTAAAACATGCTCTGAGGTTTGAATTTTAACGCCTAACTTTTCAAGATTTGTACCTCTTTGTGTGTTAACTACATAATTGGCATCCGCTTCTATAACCGGACTTCCCTCTAAATCAACCCTAACGAAAGTAAAACCACTATTTACTGGCGCTGGTTTAAAAGTCATTGTTACTTCTTTTCCGGTATGCAATCCAACACCTGTCAGTGAAATTTCGTTTTGGATGGTTTTCTGTTTAACCATGAGATGCTTATTTTATTTTGTTTTATTCTTTTTTAATTCTTCTAAATCCGTTACAATTTTTGGTAAATTTTTGAAATGTACATAAGATTTACTAAAATCTGCATATCCAAAGGATGGACTACCTTGCAATACTTCTCCATCTTTCACATTTCTTCCAACTCCTGATTGTGCTTGAATACGAACATTGTTACCAACAACTATATGTCCTGCAAAACCAACTTGTCCACCAATTAAACAATTACTACCTATTTTGGCAGAACCAGCAACACCTGTTTGTGCAGCAATTACTGTATGATCTCCTATTTCTACATTGTGAGCAATTTGTATGTGATTGTCAAGTTTTACGCCATTTCCAATAATGGTCGCCCCTAATGTTGCTCTATCAATAGTAGTATTAGCACCAACATCTACCCCATCTTTAATTATTACATTTCCTATTTGTGGAATTTTACTGTAAGTTCCATCATCAACTGGTGCAAAACCAAATCCATCTGAACCAATCACACATCCAGAATGAAAGTTACAATTGCTGCCTATTTCCGTTTCAGAATATACTTTTACACCAGCAAAAAAGATACAATTATCTCCAATAAGTACATTATCACCTATAAAACAGTTGGGGTATATTTTTACATTTTTTCCTATAACAACATTTTTACCAATGTAGCTAAAGCTACCCAGATATAAGTTTTCACCGTAAATTACATTTTCAGAAATCACCGAAGGTTGTTCAATACCAGACTTCATTAACTTTACTTGATTATAATATTCAAGTAGTTTTGAAAAAGATTGATAAGCATCATCTACTTTTATTAATGTAGTGTTGATATCGCTTTCGGGCTCAAAAGTGTTATTTACGATAGTGATAGTAGCTTTTGTATCATATATGAAATTAGAATACTTTGGGTTGGCTAAAAATGTTAGCGAACCTTCCGTTCCTTCTTCAATTTTGGATAACTTGAAAACTACGGCATCTGGATTACCTACTATCTCACCTTCAAGAATTCCTGCTATTTGAGCTGCTGTAAACTTCATTGGCACAAAAGTATAAAAAAATCAATTTTAATATTAAATTTCTTCAAGTAGTTTTGGAAAACATATAAAATATTTGGTGACAGGTTTTGATAATGCTTTTAGATTTAACTGGTCTGATGCTTCTACGACATCTTCAATTGATCTGTCTTTCTTTAAAATCCTAATAGGCTCTGCGTTCTTACTGTAAGCTTGATTTTTTATTTTCCCCTTAAAAATAAAATATTTGGCTTCTTGCTGTGTGATATTATGCTCTTTGGCAAAGCGAATAGTCATTTCTTCTAAAACTTCAGTTGGGAATTTTTCGTTATTGAGTTTAACTTTAGATAAATCTCTGTTGATTATCATTTTACTCAAACTACTTAGTATAAAATCATCATGATATTTCCATTCTTTTAATGCACTAATTATATCATAATCATCTAATTGAGAAAAGGTATTTAAATCAGTGGTTGATATATTTTCAAGAGTAATTTTATGTTCCATAAAATACTTTAAAGGCCTACTGCATTCAATAGCAATTCCTTTATTAAGTAATTCTTTAGCTCGTTGCAATGTCTTAGTCAAAGTCAATTCGGCAACTAAACTTGTTTTATGTAAATAGGCTTGCCAATACATTAATCGTCTAGCCATAAGGAATTTTTCAATAGAATAAATACCTTTTTCTTCCATTACTAATACATCATCAACTACATTCATCATTTGGATTAGCCTATCAGAATTGATATTTCCTTCCGCTACACCAGAGTAGAAACTATCACGCTTTAAATAATCCATTCTATCCATATCCAATTGACTAGAAATCAACTGTAGCATAAACTTTCTATGGTATTCTCCTTTAAAAACTTGAATTGCTAATTGTAATTGCCCACCAAACTCTTCATTCAATTGATTCATAAATAGCAAAGAAATCGATTCGTGATTTACTTCTTCTACAATGCTATGTTCCATAGCATGAGAAAAAGGACCATGGCCAATATCGTGTAAAAGAATAGCAATATATAAGGCATTTTCTTCTTCTTTTGATATAACAACCTCTTTGAAACGAAGTACTTCTACTGCTTTTTGCATCATGTGCATGGCGCCAAGCGCATGATGAAACCTGGTGTGATGCGCACCAGGATAAACCAAATATGATAATCCCATTTGGGAAATGCGACGTAATCTCTGAAAATAAGGATGTTGAATTAAATCATAGATTAATGAATTGGGAATGGTTATAAAACCATAGATAGGATCGTTAAATATTTTTAGTTTGTTAGTATTCAATGTATAATAGGTTTTCGTAAATATAGTTATTTATACTAATTCATTAAAATAGTGCTTCAACAGTTTGTCATTTTCTCTTGTGGGTGTGAATACTTCAAGAATGGCAGGTTGGTTGTTGGTGCCAAATAATTGTTGCATTGCATTAGATAATGAAATTGTATCACTAGCAGTAAAATACTCAAATCGATACATTTTGGCTAAATGCTCTGCTGTCAAACAATGAGAAGTTTCAAAGAATGTATTGAAGGTTTCCGATTCCTCGTGTCCTGGTAATATTCTAAAAATTCCACCACCACCATTGTTAATCAAAATAATTTTGAAGTTTTTTGGAATATAATTATTCCATAAGGCATTGCTGTCATATAAAAAACCAATATCGCCCGTTATCAAAACCGTTGGTTTATTATTTGCAACAGCAGCGCCAATAGCCGTAGACGTACATCCATCAATACCACTAGTTCCACGGTTACAAAATACTTCTATAGAGGCATCAATATCAAACAATTGTGCATAACGAATGGCTGAACTATTGCTAATTTGCAATTGAATATCTTTTGGCAATCCTGCTATTATACTTTCAAAAGCTTTAAGGTCACAAAATGGAACACTAGAGAGATAATTATTGTGTTTTATTTTTCTTTCCCTATAAATTTTATCAAAAGTAGTTTTGTAGTTGCTTTCTATATTTTTTATGTGAGGCAAAAACTGTGAAAAAAATTGGTTAGGTGCTACTTGGAAATGCTTGGTCAACATTCCAAAAGTATCATATGCCCTAAGTTCGTCAATGTGCCAATGATGGCTTGGTTTGTATTTTCTTAAAAAAAATTTTATCCTTTTTGAAACTATCATTCCTCCAAAAGTTATTAGAATTCTAGGCTGTAATTCAGTAAACTCTTTAGAAGTAAAAGGAGTAATTAAAGTATCAATAGTATTAATAAAGCTTGGATGATGAAGATTTGAAGTTGTTTCGGTCATTACTACAACCGAAGGCAAAGAAGCCAAAACATCCATCCATTTTTGTTCTATGGCATTGGGTTTATTTTCACCTACTAAAACCAATATCTTTTCACTGTGATTCCATAAGGCAGAAAAAGCAATTAAATCTTCTAAAGTAACCATTCTATTTGCTCTGTCAAGACTTGTTACGTTAAAATCTACTAATAATTTACTAGTTGTTTCGTATAGTGGTTCTTCAAATGGCACATTGATATGAACGGGTCCCTTGTTAGCTATAGCAATATTAATGGCTTCATTGATAAGTATATTATTTTCCTCTGATACTTCTTCTTTTAAATTAACATTATATAGCGAATGATTCAGAAAAACATTTTCTTGACGAATTGTTTGCCCATCACCAATATCAATTTTATCTAGTGGCCTATCAGCCGAAATTACTATCAACGGAATTTGACTGTAGAAAGCTTCAGCTAGCGCAGGATAATAATTTAACAAAGCTGAGCCTGAAGTACAAACTAAAGCCACGGGCTTCTGTATTTGCTGTGCCATTCCTAAAGCAAAAAAACCAGCACTACGTTCATCCGCAATACTATAGCAACGAAAAACTGGATTATTAGTAAAACCAATAGTTAACGGTGCATTCCTAGAACCAGGTGAAATTATGATATCATGAACTCCTTTGGCATGGCATATTTCAATTATGCTTTGCGCCAAAGGTATTTTAGGATAAATCATGGTTACTCTTTATGGACTACAAATATAGGAAGAAATAACCTTAAACTATATATAATTTGTTTTGTAAAGACCACCCAAATTTACACTGATATCAATTAGAAACATATGTGATATTTTTATATTTTTGAAAGATGGAAGTCCTAATCAGAAACTATAAAAAAGAAGACGCTGCAATCCTTGTGGATATTATTAATTATAACATCCTAAACTCAACTTCGCTCTATGATTACCACCCTAGAACATTAGAAAACCAGATAGCTATATTTGAAGATAAACTGAATAAAGGATTTCCGATTATAGTAGCCGTTGTGGAAAATCAAGTTGTTGGGTTTGGTTATTATAGTGAATTTCGTTTTCGTGAAGCTTACCGATTTACTGTAGAACATTCGGTTTATGTATTAAATAATTTTCATGGTAAAGGTATCGGAAAACTTTTAATGCAAAGACTTATTGACCTTGCCAAACAACAAAAACTTCATACCATGATTGCAGTAATAGATTCTGAAAACCAAAACAGCATCAATTTTCATGAACAATTTGGTTTTAAGACTGTTGCCGTGCTGAGGGAAACTGGATTTAAATTCAATCGATGGTTGCATTCACAATTGATGCAATTGCTATTAGAATAATTATAAAACAGTCGTATAACACACTCAAAAAGCAGCTAAAGTTCTACTTTTCCAATACAATACCGCATGATGTGAATTTATTCAACCTTTAGCATGCTATTTTCATCTATATGTAATGCATGAACCACAGCATTATAATCATTGAAGTTTAATTTACTTCGTTTATTACCATAGAAACCAGGCACTATCACTACTCTAAAGACTTGGTTCAAACGATAAGTCGAACTCACAGCTGGCAAATTAAAACCTTCCATATAAACTTGCGTATCAAAACGAGTAAAATCAAAATCGTATCTTATATCTAAAGTACCATCTGCAAAATAGTAAGTCTCTGGCACTAATTTCCATACAGCTGCACCTTGATAGATACCCGACAAACGATATACTAACACCATATCCGAATCATAAATAGGATGAGGATAAGTTAAAACCACGCTATAACTATTGGGTAAAAAGTTCACATTAGAATATTCAAATACTTCACTGATAGTGTCATTATCTATGGTATTTGTTGCGGTGTCGTTATTACAACTTTGCAAGGTTATTATACCTATTAAAGCTAAAAGTAGAGTGATATTTTTCATGATTATAAAATTTTATGACCTTTATTAAGAGGATTAGTTTTTTAATTATAGTCAATACTTGTGCCAAAGTTTCTTTTTACCAAAAAATTGTACTTTTGTATCATGAGTAGAAATAACGAAAAGAACATCAAAGCACACAACGACAAATTACACAAAGCACAAGATAAAGCTAAAGCCAAGAAAGTAGCTCGTGAACAATTGCGCAAAGCGATTTTGAAAAAATTTAATGAAACCAAAGAGTAAAAAAGCACGCTATTGTGGAAGTTTACATCTTTATACTATAAGGTTTACTCCTTAATTATTTTTTGTACAAAAAACCCAGTATTGGTTTCTAAGGTTACCAAATAGATTCCATTAGCAAGTGATGAAATGTCTAAGGAATGACCAACTAAAATCCCTAATGTATTGGTAATCGTTACTTTTTTAATATCAATAGTAGTATTTGATAAAGTTAGATTTCCTTTTGTTGGATTGGGATATAAATAAAGACCACTTTTAATATCTACAGCTATAGTGCCTAAACCAGAAAAAGCATAACAATCTGAAACGCTTACACAACCATTTGTGGTAAGTTGCACGGCATAATTTCCATTTGCTGATGGAGTATAGATTTGTGCAATAGCATTTGGAATTAGGCTATTGCCATTATCACAGTCTAACCACTGATAATTAGTGCCTGTTAATGTCCTATCGGCTAATAAAGAGGCATTTCCTATAGTGACATTAGTCGTGAAAGCATTTTGAGTATCTGTTATGGTTACTGGAATAGTAATAGTATCCGTTTGGTTTGGATTGCAAAAAGCATTGGTTGTAGTAAGCGTAACTTGTTTAACCCCAGGACAGCTGAAATTGTGCGTTGGATTAACTTCGTTACTAGTAGCAGAACCATCCCCAAAATCCCAACTTACACTGTCATAATTGGTACTGGTGTTAATAAATGAAACCGAAGCATTATTGTTGGCAGGAACAAAATCGCTCGCTAAAGGAAAATAAGCAAAAGTAGCATTAGGAGTCAAACAGCGTTGAATATCAAAATAAGTTACTTGATTAGGGACCCATTGATTCGCTACTACACTCCCATCTACTTGCAAAACAGGAATACCATAGGCTTTGTCAAACCATTTGTAAGAAACGGTCGTAACAGTGTTTTGAGTTGGCGTTCCATTGGAGGTAACGGTAATAGTATTCACTACGGTAGATTTCATTTTCAACACATTGGCAAAAGTCCCAAAAGGAGTTACTAAAGAACCCCAGCCCTCAACCAAATTAGTTCTCTGACCAGCAGAAGCATACTGTATTGGCACATTAAAAGTATTTAAATCAATACTTAAAGCAAAAGGATTGGTGTAATTATCATTATAATTCATAGGGAATTGATAGAGTACATCTGCTGTTTGATAGGAAGCTACAAATGGTAGCGTTGTACTACCTACAGTAATTGCTGCTCCAATCATTCTGTCTTCCAATGAAGAAGAAGACAATTTCAGATGATCGATAACGTTACTTAAACCATAACCTTGAATCTCGATACCATTAGTTAATTTAGTTGCTAAGTTAAAATTGTTGTTGAACTGCGCATTGCAAGTTAAAAAATAGCTGTTAAAAAAACACCAAGCAGTTTTATAGCCCGCATTGATAGGATTTTGATACAATAAGGCTTCCTGAGTACTAGGTGTCAAAGCGCTGTAATCCCAACTGAAATTGGGACCGGTTTGTTCATAGTCTAACGCCAAAGCAGAAGCGGTAGCCGTACTTACGATGTACGATTCATTTTGTTGAGCAAAGTCTGTTGATACATAACTTACTTGTGCAAAACCTACACTAGAAAGTAATCCTATAAATAGTAAAGTAATTTTAGTCATATACGTTTTATTTGA
Source organism: Flavobacterium sp. (assembly GCF_049318185.1). Classification (GTDB taxonomy): domain Bacteria; phylum Bacteroidota; class Bacteroidia; order Flavobacteriales; family Flavobacteriaceae; genus Flavobacterium. The sequence continues at coordinate 9,498 of NZ_JBMOGV010000087.1, forward strand.
AAGGAGTTAAAAGTAAATAATATTTTTTTATTTTAAAAAAAATAATTGATAATAGAAGATTTTAGAGATATTGAGACTAAAC
>NZ_JBMOGV010000088.1:0-9483 GCF_049318185.1 Flavobacterium sp.
CAAAACTATTTGTAATAAAGTCATAAAAAAACCACCATAAAGGTGGTTTTAATTACTTCCAAAAGATTTATTCTTTTAAAAATTTCTTTGTAACAGATTTTCCGTCAGAATTGAATGTAACAAAATAAACACCTCCTGATAAATTAGAAATATCTATTTGATTTTGGCTTAAAGTGTTTTTTCTATTATAAACTTCTTTACCTGAAATATCATTAATAATTACTGATGAAATTTCTATATTGTTCTTTGTACTAAAGTTAAGAACATTAGATGCTGGGTTCGGATAAATAAAAATGCTATTGTCGTAATCATAATCTCGAGTATTCAAATTTAATCCTGTTGTTCCGTTGGCAATCAAAGAAAAAACTTGAGATCCTCCACTTAAAGAAGATCCTTTATGACTAACCTGGATGGTGTAAACACCCGCAGGTGCATTTTCAATTTCAACTTTTTCTATATTGTCAACATTGTTGTCTGATACATTAGTGGCTATAGCGGTGGGATCACTCGGATTTAATTTCCAAGGATAATAAGGAGCACCATCTTTAAACACTTTTAAATCAAGATTATTGATAAGCACTGGATTTCTGTTATCCTCGGCAGTATTAATGTTTACTGGAGCCGATGGATCAGTCCAACAAATACTAACTTTTAATTTTTGAGGATTATTTAAAGTAATACTTTTAACGAATACTTGACCACTCACTAGAGTGTTTTCTTCTAGGATAGCTGTAGTTCCTTTTTGAATAATAAGTTGTGCAGATTCCTCTCCATTGGCAAGCCCCCAACCAAATTCATAATCAGGACCAGCTTCAAAACCTGCTTCTTTTGCTGTATGACACAATAAACCTCTAACCGTTGAGGCTCTCATAAAAGAACCTGTATTCAAATTATTATAATGTTTTTGTAACAATACTATTAGACCAGCTAATCCCGGTGCTGCCATTGATGTTCCTTGAAAACTTGCATATGCAGTATTATTTGTAGCAATACAAGAGGATACGTTTACACCTTTTGCAGAAATATCTGGTTTTACTCTACCATCATCTGGTGGACCAAAGTTACTAAAGGAACTCATAGTTACACTACTAGCATCAAAATATTCTGGAACCTCTTCAACGGCTGCAACTGATATACCATTTTTAGAATTAGACATACCAGTTAACATATCATAACCGTTTTTCAAATCCAACTGAGCTACAGCACTATCCGTTCTATCATTTCCAGCAGCAGCTACAATTTGATAATAAGGATGAGCCACAGCAATTAAATCCATTTGTCTCGAAGTCGAATCATATTTTCCAAATAAGGCATTAGTTAAATTAGAGGCAACGTAACCATAAGAATGATTAGAAACTAAATAACCATCCGAAGCAAATGTTTCCATTTCGATAGTATCATCTTCCCAACCGTAAGTTTTAGCACTTGCATTATAAGCCAAGCCTCTTCTTGAAGCACTCACACCCGCTGCCACCATAGTTCCAGTAACATGAGTAGAATGATCACTTAAGGAGGTTTGAGAATCTCCCAAAGTAATCTTACCTACCAACTCTTGATGAGAAAATCTAACTTTTCCACCATCCCAAACCCCCGCAGTCATACCAGAACCAGTTACATTTAAACCTAATGAACCTGAAGGATACATTGTACTTCCTCCAATAGTAATAGCAGAACCTGCATTGTCTATTGTATAAAAAATTGGTTCCCCGTTAATAAATCTCTGTAATGACTTTCTTTCGCTATTAACAAAACCGTACTTGCTTTTATACAAATGAATTAATAAATCTTGCTCTGACTTGAACATTGACAACTCTTGACGAACTAGGTCTACCATTTTAGGATCACTAAAGGATTGTATCTTTTCTCGTTCTTTAGCAGTTTGAGAAAAAACAGTTACCGAACACAAAATAACAAATAATACTGTTTTCATATTTTATAAAAATTAAAAAAACCTTTTTTTAATAAAAAGGTTTTTGTTAGTATAACTTCAATTAAATTTTAAGTAATTTACTAAAATTTCGATATCGCTAAGTCATGATAAGCACGATAGGGAGAAATAACTCCTCCCTCAATAGAACTTAGAGTAAATCTAACCAACTTTGCTGATCCATTAGGTATGTTATCATAATTTCCAGTTACCATAATATAACCATTATAACTTCCTGCTGGAATTTTCAAAGTAGCGGTATCAACCGTAAAATATCCCGACAAATCAAGTGAAGTTGATGGAAAAGTAGTAGTAACTACAAATGTTCTATCAATATCAGAAACACTAGTAACATTTACCTGAAGTAATGTTGAATAAGTAGTCAAATCAAATGGGTCTAATTTAAGTGTAGAACCTTGAGACTGAAAGTTGGCAACTGTTGTATTAGCATTACCGTCAAAAGTAACCTTGTCTTCTTCACAACTTGTAAAAAGGCTTACTAAAAAAGCACATAGTAGCAAATTAAATATTTTTTTCATAATTATAATTTATTTTTTAATAACCAGGATTTTGTTGCGTTGCAATTGCTGGATTAGCCTGAATCTCCCCCGAAGGAATTGGCATAGTCAATCTATGGTCAGTATTAGAGAAGAAACAAGAACTGTTAATCTCACAATCTCTTTTATCCCTTTCAAAACTTTTATCAGCTTTAACACCTAAACGCTTCATGTCTAAATAGCGGTGACCTTCATAACAAAGTTCAACTCTTCTTTCTAATAAAACATCAGCCCAAGCTAGGGTGGCATTATTAGCATAATTAGGCGTAGGAGCAGTTCCAGTTGATCTACGAGCTTGTCTTAAAGCCTTAATTGTAGCAGCAGCACCCGTTAAGTTACCTGCATTAATTTGACATTCTGCTTTAATAAAATACATTTCAGACAATCTGAATACTTTAATATCATTCAATAAATTATATCCCTCAGAACTTGGATATTTGTTAATACATATAATATCTTCGTTAACATAATCTTCACTATTAACATAATCAGGACTAATTAAAGAAAAATCAGTACCACTTAAATTAACAAATGCTTTTTTTCTAACGTCATAGGACGCTGAAGCACTGTTTGGAAGTGGAAACTTATTAAATAAAGACCTACTCATTTCAAAAAAAGGAGAACCTGTTCTTTTAGTGTTAACACTAGCCCATGTTTGTCCTATTCTAGAGTCATTAATTGATTTTTCAATTTTAAAAATTACCTCACCAGTATAAGATACTTCATTAGCATCCCAAATTTTTGCATAATTAGCAGATGTTGTTAATGTACCGCTTGCTATTAAGTCTTCTGCGTAAGTTTCTGCATTTACATAATCCCCTCTGTAAAGGGCAAACCTTGCACGTAAAGCAGTAATAAATTTTCCAGTTACAAAAGTAGGAATAGCAGAATCAAATGGCGGTGTAGATCCTAAATTAGCCTCAGCAAAATCTAAGTCTTCATTCATCAATGCATATACATCACTATTCTTGCTTCTTGGTAATCCTTTATCCGTATAATCAGGTACATTAGTAAATAAAATTACACCTAAAGCATCCGGATTAGTCATGTCTGTAGAAAAATAGGCTTCTAACTGAAAATAACAAAAAGCTCTTATTGCTCTAGCTTGTGCCAAAATTCCATTATACTCATCTATATTATCTTCGGCATCTGCAACAGTAAGTGCACCTTCTAATAATCTATTACAAGAATTGATACATCTGTAGTTAGAATACCATATTGAAGCAGCATCGTCTGAATTGGAATTCAAAATATAACCATAACTACCATCGTTTAATCCTTGGCCTCCATTGGCGACACCAATGGCAACTTCATCAGTAAATATTGAAGTAAAGGCAATTCCATTTTCATAAGGTATTGAACCATATAAACCTATCAAGTTTTTACGCAAACCATCCATGTTTTTGAAAGTCAAAGACGGATCTAAATTTCCTGGTTGAACAATATCAGTAGCGTCGTTACAAGACAATATAGTACACAATGTACTAAATAATAAAATAAATTTAAGTTTTTTCATGTTGTTATTTTTTAAAATTGTAATTCAACTCCAAAAGAAAGAATCTTAGGGGTAGGATATTGGTATTGATCCGCACCTCTAAAACTACTTTCTGCATCCCAACCTCTCCATTTTGACCAGGTAACATAATTCTCTGCCTGGGTAAATATTTTTAGAGAAGTAATAAACGATTTACTCAAAAATTCTTTAGGTACATTATACCCAAAACTTAAATTTCTAAGTCTAATATAAGAAGCATCTTTTAAGTTTCTATCTGAACTACTATCTAATGATAAGTTAGTTGCATTCAAACTAGGAATATCAGTAATTCTGTTATCTGGTGTCCATGCTCTCAATAAATCTGTTGAAACATTAAATCTTCCTAGATTTGTTGGATCTTGTAGTCCTGATAAATCATAATCAAAACGATACACTTCGGCAGCAAATGTAAATTGACTTGTTAAGTAAAAACCATGGTAAGTAGCATCAAATCCAAAACCTCCTTGGTATACAGGAATACTTGATTTACCTGTAAATACTCTGTCATCAATTGGATTTGGATTTTCAGTAGGTACACCATCTTTATCTAAGAACAACAAGTTACCATTAGCTGGATTTACTCCTGCATAACGTACTAAGTAAAACTCGTTCATAACATGTCCATTTTGAAGTATAGTTAAACCATTATCAATTTTACCAGAATCATTTGACAATTCAACGATTTCGTTTTTGTTGTAAGAACCATTTCCTGTTAGAGTCAAATTAAAAGCACCCGCATCCAAATTCTTGATTAAGGCATATTTCAAGCTTAACTCAATACCACGATTTCTCAAGGAACCTTTGTTAACCGTAATTCCAGAAGTACCTGTTGGACCTGATAACGGTAACGTTTGTATCAAATCTACTGTTTTCTTTTCATACACATCAAGAGTACCACTTAATCTTCTTTTAAACATTTCAAACTCAGCTCCTAAATCAATTTGTCTGGTAGTTTCCCATTTTAAATCTGGATTTCCAAGATTTCCAAAAGCATAGCCATATAGAGTACCATAAGCTTCTCCTTCTGCTGCTAATGTATAAGCAAGAGAACCTCCGTTAAAGTTATTTTGACCACTAATCAATTGGTTACCAGTAGTACCAATGGAACCTCTTAATTTTAGAGCATCAAAGATACCCCCTTCCATGAATTTTTCTTTATCAATATTCCATCTTCCAGATAAAGACCAAAAAGTTCCCCATTTGTTACTACCAATAAAACGATAAGAAGCATCTCTACGAACTGTAGCACCCACTCCATATTTTGAGTTATAATCATAATCAGCAGAACCAAAATAAGAGAACAAACCAGATTCTAATTGTAATGACCCAACTTCTGGCAAATAATAATTATTACCATCAGTTTGGAAAGGAATAAATCCTGATCCATCTCCTGGAGAAAAGAATACTGGATCCAATCCGTTTTGAGTATAATTAAATGAATTGTAATGTCCTTTACTATATTCCACAAAGACAGACGCTGATAAACTGTGTTTTTCAGCAAAAGTTTTAGAGTAATTCAAACTCGTATTAGAGTTAAACTGAAAATCTCTTGTATAACCTTGTGATTGATAACCTGTTTCTTCTGTGTCATTTTGGAAAACCAAAGAGGTGAAGGAACCAGGAGCTTGAACAGTTAAAGTAGTTCCTTGAGTATAATCAGTTCCCGCATACAAATCTAAAGTTAAGTTGTCAGCAATTTGATAACTCAAATCCGCAGCCAAAATCATTTTGAACTCTTCACTTCTGTTGACAAAAGTTTTAATTTTATCAATCAAAAACAATGGTGTTAAACCAAGAGTGCCTTGCAAATTGCCATTTAAAATCGATCCTGTTGAAGCATACTCATTATATACTTGTTGCGAGTTGATGTAGTCACCAGCAGAAAGGTAAGGCAAGCTATTATTGGCGCCCAATACAAAGTTTTGATTTACCCCTCCTGTACCAATTGAAGTAGCAGTATTATTTTTTGAAAAGTTAATGGTTGTTGAAGTAGAAAACTTGAATTTTTTATTAGCCGATTGACCATCCAAATTACTTCTGAAGTTAAATCTATTTAAGCCTGTATTCTCAAGAATACCATCTTGTTTAAAATAACCAACGGATGTAAATGAAGAAAGTCCTTCGCTTCCAGTCTGAATACCTAAAGAGTGACTTTGTGAGGTACCTATTCTAAAAAATTCATTTTGCCATTTAGTATCAGATAATGATCTAGTTTCACCCGTTGCGTTATCAATATACGTTTGAGAATTAATTTCGTCATCTGTTAGATTAGAACCAAAAGTACCAGTTTGAGCAATAACATCGTAAGCTTTTTCAGTTTGCAACAATTGTTTAGTACTCATTAAATTGTACTTGTTTTGTTGAATTTCAGTAAAACCAGTAGTGCTAGAATAAGTTATTTTTAATTTTGATTTAAAATCAGCTCTTCTTGTTTTAATTACTATAACCCCATTAGAACCTCTATTTCCATAAATAGCAGTCGCACCTGCATCTTTCAATACAGAAACAGTTTCGATATCATTAGGATTCAAACTTCTAAAATTATCCACATTCATCATTACACCATCAACCACATAAAGCGGCTCTGAATTACCATTAATAGAACCTAAACCTCTTAACAAAACAGAAGTATTAGCACCTGGCTGACCACTACCTGTAGCAATATTCAAACCTGCAATTTGCCCTTGCAACGTTTGCAAAAAAGACGCATTAGGCCTGTCTGTAATTGTTTTGCTAGTAACAGTAGTAGTAGCATTGTTTGACTTTGCTTTTACAGTAGTTTTGTAACCTTCAACAACAACTTCTCCTAATTGGATACCATCTGATAGCACAACTTTATAGTTAGTAGCAGCACCAATGGTTACCGAGGAAGTGTTATACCCTGTAAACGAAAAAACTAAAACCTCTCCAGTTTTTGCTTTGATAGTGTATTTACCATCAAAATCTGTTTGTGCACTTCTAGTAGTTCCTTTAACAACAACATTTACACCAGGAAGTGGACCATTTTTGTCTGAAACTACTCCTGTTACAGTTTTCTCTTGTGCAAACGAAAACTGCATTGTAAACGCTAGTAAAAGCGTAAAAATCCATTTGAACTTAGATATCATATTTAATTTATTTGAATTAGTTAGTGTACAAAACTCTTAATTATTTATTAATTAACCAAATATTAACAACAAATTATTTTAATACTCAATCGATTAGTGCCTTTAATATTTATTAATTATTTGTTAATGAGCTATTTAAATTAAAAAAAGCTATTGAATTTTTTAATCTAAACCCATTGTTTATAATTAATTAATTGTTTGAAAATATAATACATTAAGTTTACGTTAAACGCAATTAGAAAAAAAATAAAAGTCCGAACTTGTTGAATAAATTTAAAAGGATACGTTTAAATAAACTCAATATAACAATTTAGTATAAATTAGCCATAAAAAAAAATTCACACAAAGGTTTATTGAAAGCTAATTTCTCCCTCGGATTGATTTTTATACATTATAGAGTATGCTAAGATTAAAATTCTCTGATTTTAAAATAGAATGTGGTACGGATGAAGCGGGCCGTGGTTGCCTTGCAGGTCCTGTAACAGCAGCAGCAGTAATATTACCTGAGCATTTTGAGCTAAGTTTACTCAATGACTCAAAACAACTATCTGAAAAAACAAGAGAAAAACTGAAACCCATTATAGAAGAAAATGCCATTTCGTTTTCAGTGACACATGTAGAACCAAAGATTATTGATGAAATTAATATTTTAAATGCATCTATCAAAGCAATGCAGGAAAGCATCCTAAAGCTCTTACCTACTCCTAATTATATCATAGTGGATGGGAATCGCTTTAAACCAATCAATGATATTCCATTTTCTACTATTATAAAGGGCGATAGTAAATTTATGAGCATTGCCGCAGCTTCTGTTTTAGCAAAAACCTACAGAGACGAATACATGAATAAAATTCACGAAGAGTTCCCAATGTACAATTGGAAAAAAAACAAAGGCTACCCAACAATCGAACACAGAGAAGCCATTAGAAAATATGGCACAACCAAATACCATCGAATGTCGTTTCGATTATTGCCTGAGCAATTAAAATTAGATTTATGATTGCAGATTAACAATTTTAGATTTCAAAACGTTCAAAATTTGCTTCAAAAAGAACTTGAAAATGTTTTATGATTTTTTCTTTCAATTCATTTTCATCAATAGTTTTCCCTAATTCAACATGAAGAGAAGTAACGGCTTTACCTTTTATGCCACATGGAATAATATTGTCAAAATAACCCAAATCAGCATTTATATTTAAGGCAAAACCGTGCATGGTTACCCAGCGCGAAGCTCTTACTCCCATTGCACAAATTTTTCTTGCAAATGGCGTACCTACATCCAACCAAACTCCTGTTTCACCTTCACTTCTCGCTCCTATAATATTGTACTCTGCTAAAGTCAGAATAATTACCTCTTCCAAAAAACGCAAATACTTGTGTATATCTGTGAAGAAATTTTCTAAATCTACTATTGGATAACCTACAATTTGTCCAGGACCATGATATGTAATATCTCCTCCCCTATTGATTTTATAAAAAGTTGCTCCTTTGCCCTCTAATTGTTTTTCTGAAAGCAAAAGATTAGTCATATCGCCACTTTTTCCTAAAGTATAAACATGAGGATGTTCCACAAAAAGAAAATAATTAGGAGTAATTATATCAGCATTGTTTCTATTTTTTAGTTTTAAATCAACTATTTCCTTAAAAAGCTGCTCTTGATAATCCCAAGTTTCTTTATAATCCCTAATGCCAATATCTTGAAGTTGGATTTTTTTGTTCATGTTACAAATTGAAGTGCACAAAGTTACAAACTTTAATCTAACATTAAAGGTACTGCATAAATAGCGTATGTATGGTGTATGGATAATGTATGGATAGTGTATGGATAATGTATGGATAGTGTATGGATAATGTATGGATAGTGTATGGATGGTGTATGGATAGTATATGGATAGTGTATGAAAACAGCACAGGTGTCTTATCGAAAAATTAATTACGCTAATTATCAAAATACTTTCCATTTTCAAATTCCCTAATTGTCACATTTTCAAATTATACCTATCTTTGCTAGCTTAAATACAATATATATGCAACTTTCGGAACAAGAAATCATCAGAAGAGAGAAACTAAACGCTTTGCGTGAATTAGGCATTAACCCATATCCAGCGGATTTATTTCCTGTGAACATCACCTCAAAACAAGTTAAAGATAACTTTGAAGAAGGAAAGAAGGTGATTTTAGCTGGAAGAATTATGAGCGATCGTGATATGGGAAAGGCTTCTTTCGTTGAGTTACAAGACAGCGAAGGTAGAATTCAATTGTATTTTAACCGTGATGTACTTTGCCCAGGCGAAGACAAATCTTTGTACAATCAAGTTTTTAGAAAACTGACCGATTTAGGCGATTTTATTGGTATTG